>JBBDYI010000143.1:12795-29668 GCA_040901705.1 Pirellulales bacterium
GGGTGCTCTGTTAGCACCGCCGCATGCTCGGTCGACGTAACCAATACCTGCGGTGCTCACAGAGCACCCTACATTACCTTCGATGCGAGTAATCGGCATTCTCGGCGGCGTGGCCAGTGGTAAGAGCCAGGTGACGCGGATGTTGGCCGAGCTTGGTTGCGGCGTGCTCGACGCCGACCGCGCCGGGCACGAGGTGTTACGAGAAATTGAGGTAAAAAAGGCGATTCGCGACCGCTGGGGCGAGGGCGTATTCAACGCCGATGGCGAAGTGGATCGTCGGGCGGTGGCCAAAATCGTGTTTGCGTCGCCGCTGGCCGAATCAACGAAACGAGAGCGTACGCGGCAAGTCAACGACGAAAGGAGATTCCTCGAACGACTCACGCACGGCCGGATTTCCGCCGCGCTGCGGCGACAAGCCGACGAACTGATCGCCGCCGGTCGGGTTAAAGCGATTGTGCTCGATGCGGCGCTTTTGCTGGAAGCCGGGTGGGACGGAATGTGCGACGCCTTGGTGTTCGTCGATGCACCGCAGGACGACCGTCGCAGGCGAGCCGCAACGCGAGGGTGGTCCGACACCGAATTTGCCGCCCGTGAGGCCGCGCAGGAATCATTGGAAGCCAAGCGGCGACGAGCCGATTTTGAAATAGATAACTCCGTAGATTTGGAGACCTTACGCGACAACGTGGAACAGTTTTTGCGAAAATTCCTCGCTTGATGTCCACGCCGCGCTTCCCGCCTGATACAACTCCGTTCGCTCGCCAATTGCGGCCCGAGCAGTACGTTCGACTTGCCATTCGCGCGGTCGAACTCGCACGTCGCCGTCGGTGGCGAGCAATCCATTCCTTTCGAAGTCATCCTCCTCGCGTCGGCCGCCTTGGTCGATCGCGAACCGTTTGAAAAACGCCAACGGCAGCGAAGCCGAATTGCGTTCCCCTGGGAGCGCCTTCGCGCGGCAAGCGTTCCGCTGGCGCCCGTCCCGCCCTCGTCCGTCCCCTGGGGTTTCCCCCGCGTACTTGCAGCATTTCCCTCCGCTCGGCGCCGTTCGCGCGCCCGGCAAACGCAATTCTCGTCCGGAGTCCGTCATCATGTCCGACCATCAACACGCGCCCGGCAAGCGCCCAGCCGCCGATCAACGACCGCCAAACCGCGGCAATCGCCATCGCTCGGATGGCCAGGGCGGCGACGATCCGCCCATGTCGCTGGCAGAGGAACTCATCGAGCAAGGCCACGCCTGGGACGAAGAGGCCGACGAGCGATACGAACAGATCAAGCACGGCGATCTGCACCTCGCCGAGTTGCAGCGGATGGCCATGCCCGACCTCATCGAATTGGCCCGCAAGGAAAACATCACCGAGCTGACCAACGTCCGCAAGCAGGACTTGATTTTCAACATCCTCAAGGAACGGGTGAAGCTCAACGGCCTGATGTACGGCGAGGGAACGCTGGAAATCCTCCCCGATGGCTTCGGCTTCCTCCGCAGTCCCGACTACCACTACCTGTCCTGCCCGGACGACATCTACGTCTCGCCGAGCCAGATTCGCCGCTTCGGACTGAAAACCGGCGTCACGGTTTCCGGCACGATCCGCCCGCCCAAGGAAAACGAGCGATATTTCGCCCTCCTCCGCGTCGAAGCGATCAACTACCAGGATCCGAACCTGGCGTCCGACAAGGTCTTCTACGACGACCTCACCCCGCTGCATCCCGACAAGCGGATCATCCTCGAAGCCGAACCGACCGAACTGTCGATGCGCGTGGTCGACTTGATCTCCCCGATCGGCTTCGGCCAACGCGGCTTGATCGTCTCTCCGCCGCGGGCCGGCAAGACGATCCTGCTGCAACAAATGGCCAAGTCGGTGCTCCGCAATCATCCCGACGTGTACGTCATCATGCTGCTCATCGACGAGCGGCCGGAAGAGGTCACCGACATGGAGCGGCAAGTGAAAGGCCACAACTGCGAAGTGATCAGCAGCACGTTCGACGAAGTCGCCACGCGCCACGTCCAGGTCGCCGACATGGTCATCGAAAAGGCCAAGCGGATGGTCGAATACGGCCACGACGTGATCATCTTCCTCGATTCGATCACGCGGCTGGCCCGTGCGTGGAACTCGGAGTGCCCAAGTTCCGGCAAGCTGCTCTCCGGCGGTCTTGACGCGAATGCTTTGCAGAAGCCGAAGCGGTTTTTCGGCACGGCCCGCAAGGTCGAAGAGGGTGGCTCGCTCACCATCATCGCCACGGCGCTGGTCGAAACCGGCAGCAAGATGGACGACGTGATCTTCGAGGAGTTCAAGGGCACGGGCAACATGGAACTCGTACTCGACCGCAGTCTGGTCGACAAGCGCATCTGGCCGGCCATCGACATCAATCGCTCCGGCACCCGCCGCGAAGAAATCCTCATGGACCCGGAAGAACACCGCCGCGTTTGCATCCTTCGCCGCGTGCTCGACGAGATGAACCCGCCCGACGCGATGGAACTGCTCACCGGCCGGCTCGCAAAAACGCAGAGCAACGCGGAGTTTCTGATGAGCATGAAAAGCTAGCGAGAAGGTTCAAGTTTCAAGGTTCAAGTATCAAATAAGGCATAAGGTCGAAGTCAAAATTCGAAGGCCCCGTGCGACGCGACCACTCTTTAAACCTTGAAACTTGAACCTTATTTGAACCTTGAAACTTGAAACTTTCCTCCAATGCCCGTTGAATTCGCTGGACAACTTGCCGCCGTCCCCGGCCGCTTCGCCGTCGTCGTATCGCGTTACAACGACACGATCACTGCCAAGCTGCTCTCCGGTGCGCTCGAAACGCTGCACGCCAATGGCGTCGCCGCCGATGCGATCGACGTGGCTTGGGTGCCCGGTGCATTCGAGATTCCCGTCGCCGCGGCGGAGATGGCCGCCAGCGGCAGGTACGTCGCCGTGCTGTGCCTGGGGGCCGTGATTCGCGGCGATACGTCGCACGACCAGCACATCAACCGCGCCGTGAGCATGGGCATCATGGAGATCGGCATACGGCATCGCCTGCCGGTGCTGTTCGGCGTGCTCACCTGCGACAGCCTGGAACAGGCGATTCACCGCGCCGGCGGCCAGCACGGCAATAAGGGGAGCGAATGCGCCGAGGCGGCGCTGCGGATGGTCAATCTGCTCTGCGAAATCCGCGGCAGAGACGAGCCGTCCTGACGAACTTCGGCCGGCGTCTCTCGACTGCCGTCTCTCAATCGCCGCCTCTATCCGTCATTCGCGCGTTCATCCGCATTGCACTTGCCGCGGTCCGCCCGGCGGTCAATAACCGGTCTACCGCCTGCCTCGCCGCGGCAGTCTAATACTCGCGTAGCCTCCAAACCGCTCTCATTCCTCGACGACGGAGTTTTGCCGCCGATGACCGATCGCGAACGCTGGATCGTGTATCCCTTGCTGATGATGGCGCTCGGGCTGGCGCTGCAACCGAAAATTACCGAAGTCAACGCGCGGTTCGGCGACGTGAAGTGCGCGCGGTTGATTTGCGACGACGTCCGCTCCAACCAGCTCCAGTCCAACCAGTTGATCTGCGGACAACTCGCCACGCAGCGGGCGGAAGTCGCGCTCCAACTCGACGCCGCAAGGGCGAAAACCCGCATCCTTTCCACGGAAGTGATGAACGCCGGCGGGGCCAGCATCGACGCGATGTCGAGCAATCGAATCGACACGCAGGGATTACGCATCAACGACGCATTGGGCGTTCGGCAGGCGGAAATCCGCGCCTCGCCACACGGCGGACGGATCGATATCGAACGGTACGCCCACGGCGGCAACCTTCCATTCGAGAATCGCAATATCGATACGTTCGTCAGCGACCGACAGGGGAATCCGATTCAACTCGGCGTGGCACGCGTGCATCTGGTGGCGGCGGAAAAGCCCGCCGAAAAGCCGGCAGAGAACCCCGCCGTCGACGCGCCGAAAACCGGAACAACACCGCCCACGACCCTCGACGGTCAAGATCGCCCGTAGCCGCGCACGCCTCACCATATCCACCGTAGCACTGCGTAAATGCAAGCGGCGACGCCGATCAACAGCCACCACGGCCGCGCGGCCCGCGGGGCGTCTTCCGTTGAAATGTACTGTTCGCAGTACGGGCACCGCAGCGCGTCTTCGTGAATCTCCCGCCGGCAGTACGGACAAGGAACCGTCGGCTCGTCTTCGTCCGCTTCATCGACTTCCCCTTCGTCGACTTCTGCGTCGTCACCTGCTGCGTCGTCCCACTCGTCCGGCGCGTCTTCGCCCGGCCAATCGTCATCGTCGGCGAATCGTCGGCTCATCTTGCTCGGTCCTGCGTGGGGGGCAAATTGCAATCGCTCCCAAGGGTAACACCTGCCGGCGACGCGGCACAACCTGCCAGTTTGACGGCGGCCGCGTTTGGCCGATAATGAACCTTCCCGCCCGACGTGGCCGTTTGTCTGCCTGGCCACGTGTTTGCTTGCTCGCTTCTCCGCCAGGATTCCCACCATGCCTCGTTCCAACTGCCGCGTGCGCCGCGTTTCATCTCACAACATGGCTCGCCGCGCCGCCACCTTGGCGTCGATTTGCGTCGCGCTCGCCCTGGCGACGTCGTGGTTCGTCGGCGCTGCCGCCGAGCCGCCTGCTTCCGACGCCGCGTCAGAGACCGATCCGTTTGCTCGCCTCGGCGACACGTATGGCCGCGAAGTCCTGCCGCTTCTCAAGACATACTGTCTCGACTGCCATTCGACCGAGACCAAAGAAGGCGAACTCGATCTCGAACAGTTCGTCGCGCTGGCCGACGTGCGTCGCGAGCCGCCCGTCTGGCAGCGCGTCGCCGAAATGCTCGCGGGCGGCGAGATGCCGCCCAAGGACGCCGATCAACCGACCGCCGACGAACGCCGCGCGCTGCGAGATTGGGTCGGCCGCTATCTCGACGTCGAAGCCCGCGCCAACGCCGGCGATCCCGGCCGCGTCGTGCTGCGACGCTTGAGCAACGCCGAGTACACGTACACGCTGCGCGATTTGACCGGCATCGACGTCCTCGATCCGGCCAGCGAATTTCCCGTCGACGGCGCGGCTGGCGAGGGCTTTACGAACACGGGCAGCGCGCTGGTTATGTCGCCGGCGCTATTGACCAAATACCTCGACGCCGGCAAGAGCGTCGCCGAGCACGCCGTGTTGCTCAGCGACGGCATCCGCTTTTCGCCGCACACCACGCGACGCGATTGGACGAACGACATCCTCGACGAAATTCGCGCGTTCTACGCGCCGTACAGCGACGCATCGGGCGCGACGCGGGTCAACTTGCAAGGTCTCGTGTGGGACACGAACGAAGGCGGGCGGCTGCCGCTCGAAAGGTATCTCGCAGTGGCGGTCGTCGAGCGCGAGGCGATCGCTGCGGGGACAAAGACGATCGACGCCGCGGCTGCGGAGCATGGCGTCAACGCCAAGTACCTGTCGATTCTTTACAGCGTGCTGACGGACGGCGAGACTTCGCCGCTGCTCGATCCCATTCGCGCCCGCTGGCGCGCGGCGAAACCCGCCGACGTGCCGGCAATCGTGGCCGAGATTCAGCGTTGGCAGCAAGTGTTGTGGAAATTCAGCAGCGTCGGCCACATCGGCAAGGTCGGCGGCCCGAAGGCGTGGATGGAGCCGGTCAGTCCGGTCGTCGCAAGTCAGGACGTGCGTTCGAATCTCGCGCCGGCAGCCAGCGGCGATGAAGCGACGTTTTATCTCTCGGCGACGCCGGTGCTGGCAAACGGCAACGCCGCGAGCGATGAAAACCTCGTCGTCTGGCGTGCGCCGCGACTCGTCACGCCGGGTCAAGCTGACCTGCCCCTGCGCGACGTGGCCGCCGTAAGCCGCGCCTGGCTCGCGCGGCGCGACCGCATGTTCGCCAGCACCGCCAAATGCCTCGCCGCCGTGGCCGAAGTGCAATCGGCCGCCGCAACCCTCGACGCAGCCGACCTCGCGCGGCGGCACGGCGTCGACGCCGACAGTCTCTCCGCGTGGCTGGAGTATCTCGGCCTCGATTCGGCCGGCACGGTCGAGATCGGTTCGCTACTGACCAAGAAAACGAGCAACGGGGCGAACTACGAATTCATCTCCGGCTGGACCAGCGGCGACCTGCCGAGCGTGGTGGCGAATTCGTCGGACCAGCACGTCCGCATACCCGGCAACATGAAGCCGCACGGCGTGGCGATGCATCCGTCGCCGACGCTCAGCGTGGCGGCCGGCTGGCGAAGTCCCGTCGCGTCGAAGATTCGCGTCGAAGGGACGGTCGTTCATGCCCATCCCGAATGCGGCAATGGCGTTACTTGGTCGCTGGAGTTTCGTCGCGGCGCCCTGCGGCGGCGGTTGGCCTCGGGCGTGGCCCAGGGCGGCACTCCCGTAAAGCTTGGCCCGATTGACCAGCTTTCCGTGCAGCCGGGCGATTTCGTGTCGCTCGTCGTCGGCCCGCGCGACGGCAACCATTCTTGCGATCTGACGGCGGTCGACGTCGTGCTCACCGAAGTCGCCGATGGCGGTCGCGCATGGAATCTGGCCGCCGACGTGTCGCCGAACATTCTCGCCGGCAATCCGCACGCCGACCAATTGGGCAACGACAGCGTGTGGCATTTCTATACCGAGCCGGTCGCCGGCGTCGCGGCCGCCGGTCCGGCGATCCCCGATGGTTCGCTTCTGGCCAGGTGGCTGGCGGCCACTGCGGTCGATGAGCGTCGGCAGTTGGCCGATGCTTTGGCGAGTTTGCTCTCGTCCGGTCCGCCCAAGGACGAAGCACATCCGGACGCGAAGCTGTATCGGCAGTTGATGGCGTATACCGGACCGCTGCTACGCAAAGCCCGCCAGGACGCAGCGGCAGGTCGAGGTAGCAAGCCCACAGCCTCGCCGCCAACGCAAGGCGCGGGCGATTGGGGCGTCGATCCCGCCCTGTTCGGCCATATTCCCGCTGCAAAGTCCGCCGAAGGGACTGCCGAGGCGATCGATGCGAACAGCTTGTGCGTCGCCGCGCCGTCGGCACTTGTCGTACGATTGCCGGCCGGGCTCGCCGCCGGTTGGGAGTTCGTCGCGAGCGGTTCGCTGCACGTTTCCGCTGGCGAGCAGGCCGCCGTGCAGCTTCAGGCGACTGTGGAGAAACCTGCCGCGGATGCAGGGCTACGGGCCGATTTGCCGATCGTCGTTCGCGACGCCGGCCAAGCGCGGCAGCGCGTCGAGAAAGCGCTCGATGACTTCCGCCGCGTGTTTCCGCCGGCGTTGTGCTATACGAAAATCGTGCCCGTCGACGAAGTGGTAACGCTCACGCTGTTCTACCGCGAAGACGAACAATTGCGACGGTTGATGCTCGACGACGAACGAGCGGCACGGCTCGATCGACTTTGGGACGAATTGCATTACGTCAGCCGCGACGCGCTCACCCTCGTCGACGCCTACCTGCAACTGATGGAATACGCGACGCAGGATGCCGATCCGAGCGTATTCGAGCCGCTGAGAAAACCGATCAACGATCGGGCGGCGGCGTTTCGGCGGCGATTGGCCGACACCGAGCCGCAGCACGTCGAGGCCGTGTTGCGTTTTGCCGCCCTGGCCTATCGGCGGCCGCTGACCGACGGCGAGACGGCGGAATTGCGTGCGTTGTACGAGCGGCTGCGGAATGAGGACATCGCACACGACGAGGCCGTGCGGTTGACGCTGGCCCGCGTGTTCGTGTCACCGGCGTTCTTGTACAAGTTGGAAACGCCGCCGACGGGCAAGGCGAGCGGTCCAGTCAGCGACTCGGAGTTGGCGAGCCGGCTGAGCTATTTCTTGTGGTCCTCTGTGCCGGATACCGAGTTGCGCGTCCTCGCCGCGGCGGGCAAGCTCCACGATGACGCCGTGCTACGGAAACAAGTGCGGCGAATGCTCGGCGACGCCAAAGTGCGGCGGCTGGCCACAGAGTTCGCCTGCCAGTGGCTGCACATCCGCGACGTGGCGGAATTGGACGAGAAGAGCGAGCGACACTTTCCGACATTTCTCGCCTTGCGCGGCGCGATGCAGGAAGAATCGACACGGTTCTTCGCCGACCTGTTCGCCCGCGGCGGTTCGGTGCTGGAGATTCTCGACGCCGACCACACGTTTTTGAACGAGAGCTTAGCCAGGCATTACGGAATCGAGGGCGTCGAAGGCGAGGCGTGGCGGCGGGTCGATGGGATGAAGGCCCGCGGGCGGGGCGGCGTGCTGGCTCAAGCGGCGACGCTGGCCAAACAATCCGGCGCGTCGCGGACCAGTCCGATTTTGCGGGGCACGTGGATCAGCGAAGTGTTGCTGGGCGAGCGGATGCCGCGGCCGCCGAAGAATGTGCCACCGTTGCCGGACGAAGCGGCGTCGGCGGAACTAACGGTCCGGCAACTGGTCGAGCGGCACGTTTCCGATCCCAAGTGCGCGGTGTGCCATCGGCGGTTCGATCACTACGGTTTCGCGCTGGAAAACTTCGATGCCATCGGCCGCTGGCGCGACAAGGATTTGGGCAAACGGGCCATCGACGCCCACGCGACGACGCAGGACGGATTCGAGATGAACGGCGTCGCGGGCTTGCGCGAGTATCTGCTTACCAAGCGCCGCGACGACTTCGTGCGTCAGTTTTGCCGCAAACTGCTGGGCTATGCGCTGGGGCGATCGGTGCAGCTTTCCGATGAGCCGTTGCTCGGCGAAATGCGCACGGCGCTCGGCGCGAACGAATACGACGTTGGTCTGGCGGTGGAAATGATCGTGCTCAGCCGCCAATTCCGCGAGATTCGCGGCCGCGATGCGGCGGGTGACGAGTGAACGGCAATCGAGTTGGCCTGAGCGGCGGTTTGGGTTAAGATGCACTCGAGCATCGGTTGGTGGGACGATGGCTAGGACGTGGTATTCGCTCGTTTCGTTTGCGAACCGTCGATCCTTTGGCGATGAAGCTCCATCCACGATTTCTTGCCGGCCGGTCGATTCGCTCGCGGCACTATGCCGGCGGCGCGGATCGGGGTCTTCGACTTGGGCCGGCTCGCCTGCTGGCGATTCTATTGTTGCTGGCGATCGGGATTTCTCACGCCGCCGCCGCGGACATCACCGAAGCAATTGCGGCTTACCGCAGCGGCAAGTACGACGAGGCGTTGTCGCTGACCGCGGAAGCGATCGAAGCGGGCCGCGAATCCGAAGAGTGGCACCACGTCCGGATCGAATCGCAAATGGCCATCGGACGCTATGCCGAGGCGCAGTGGTCGCTTGCCGTGGCGCTCGAACGCTTCCCCACCAGCATTCGCCTGCGATGGATCGGCGTCGACGTGCAACGATTCAACGGCGACGCGCCGCGGGCGGAGGAATCGCTCGCCGAGATCGGCGACTTGCTCGATAAGTCCGGCTGGCGCTATCGCGATGCGGCGAACCAGATCGCGGCCGGCTGGTATTACCTGCATCGCGGGGCCGACGCCAAGGCGGTGCTCAACGATTACTTCAACAAAGTGAAA
Organism: Pirellulales bacterium; assembly: GCA_040901705.1. Taxonomy (GTDB): domain Bacteria; phylum Planctomycetota; class Planctomycetia; order Pirellulales; family PLA5; genus PLA5. The sequence goes on from JBBDYI010000143.1 coordinate 22,238, forward strand.
CGCACCGCGCCGCGGTTGCCGCACGGTTTCATCGCGGCCGGCGAATTGGCGCTGGAGAAAAACGATTACGGCCTGGCGGCGAAGGCGTTTGAGGAGGCGGCCAAGCTGTCGCCGAACGATCCCGACGTGCAGTTTGGAGTCGCCCGCGCATTTGCGGAGTCGGATGCGAAGCGTTCGCACGCGGCGCTCGACGAAGCGCTGAAGCTCAATCCGCGGCACGTGCCGAGCTTGTTGCGAAAGGTGGACGAACACGTTAGTGAGGAGCAATACGACGAGGCCGACGAGGCGATCGAACGCGTGCTGGAGGTGAATCCCGAAGATCCGACGGCCTGGGCATATCGGGCGGTGCTTGCCCACTTGCGCGGCGACGCGGAGTACGAAGTCGCCGCTCGGGCGCGGGCGTTGTCGCATTGGCAAGACAATCCCGAAATCGATCATTTGATTGGCCGCGAATTGTCGCAGAACTACCGCTTTGCCGAAGGGGCGACCTATCAGCGGCTGGCGCTCGGCATCGATGCCGATTTTCTGCCGGCCCAGTTGCAACTTGCCCAAGACCTGCTGCGACTCGGCGACGAAGACGGCGGCTGGCAACTTGCCGACGCGGTGTTCGAGCGAAACAACTACGACGTGGTCGCGCACAATCTGGCGACGCTCCGTGACCGGCTGACAAAGTTCGCCACGCTAGAAGGTCACGGCTTCGTCGTGCGGATGGAAGCGCAAGAGGCGGCCGTCTATGGCGAGCGCGTGCTGGCGCTCCTTGGTCAGGCGAAGCGCGAATTGTGCGCAAAGTACGACGTAAAACTCGACGAGCCGACCTTCGTCGAGATCTTTCCGCGGCAGCAGGATTTTGCCATCCGCACGTTCGGCGTGCCAACCGAGGCCGGTTTCCTTGGCGTTTGTTTCGGCCGCGTCATAACGATGAACAGCCCCGCGTCGCAGGGCGAGCACCCAGCCAACTGGCAAGCGGTAGTGTGGCACGAGTTTTGCCACGTCGTGACGCTCGCCAAGACGAACAACAAAATGCCGCGGTGGCTCAGCGAGGGGATTTCGGTCTACGAAGAGCGGCAGGCGAATCCGGCTTGGGGCCAGTCGATGAATCCGGAGTATCGCGCGATGGTGCTGGGCGGATTGCTGACGCCGGTCAGCCGATTGAGCCGAGCGTTTCTCGACGCGCAAAGCCCGCTACATATTCAGTTCGCATATTACGAATCTTCGCTGGTGGTGGAATACATCGTCGAAAAACATGGATTGGACACGCTCAAACACGTGCTCGACGACTTGGGGCAAGGCGTGTCGATCAACGCGGCTCTGGCCCGGCGGGTCGGCTCGCTGGAGGAACTCGACGGCGGATTTGCGGCCTATGCACGCAAGCGGGCGGAGAATCTCGCGCCGAAAGCCGATCTCGACGAGCCAGACGCGGAGACGAAGGCCGATCCCGAAGCGCTGGCCAAGTGGATCGAAGAACATCCCAACGGCTATTTCGGATTAAGGCGGTTGGCGGCGCGGCTGATGGCCGAAAAGAAATGGGCCGAGGCCAAGGCCACCCTAATGAAAGTCCGCGACCTGTATCCCGAGTACGGCGGCGGCGATAGCGCGTATGTATTGCTCGCAATGGTGCATCGCGAGTTGGGCGAAACCGCCGAGGAAATTGCCGCACTGGCAATGCAGGCCAAGCTCGACGCCGACGCATTGCCGTCGTGCTTGCGGCTGTTGGAACTTTGTTCGGCCGCCGAGGACTGGGAGGCCGTCGCGCAATATGCCGAAGCAGCGATCGCAATCAATCCGCTCGTGACCGCGCCGCATCGCCATCTGGCCACCGCGGCGGAAAAACTCGGCGACGACGAGCGGACGCTCTACGGGCTCAAGGCCCAATTGACGATGGATGCGCTCGATCTGGCCGACGCCCATTTTCGCATCGCCAAGGCGTATCGGCGGCAGCGCAATTTGGTTTCAGCACGCCGGCACGTGCTTCAAGCACTCGAAGAAGCGCCGCGATATCGCGATGCCCAGCGGCTGCTCGTCGAACTCGTGGCGGCGATGCGTCCGCCACGCGAGCCGGAACCGGACGTAGCGCCGGATGTAGCGACGGAAGCAGCGCCCGATAAAGCTCCCGTCGCTCCAGAGCCGGATTTTGTCAAACTGCCCGTCGCCGACGATGCGGCGGCGATCGTCGAATCGGAGGCCGCGCCGTGAAGCGAAAAGCATGGTGGACGTTGGCGGTGATGGCGTCCGTGGCGATGGGCGTGTCGCTGGCGCTGGCCCAGTTCGATCCGTTGGACGACTACGGCCGCCGCGGTCGGGGTCGGCGTCGCGGGTACGAGAACGAGTATGACAATGCCTCGCTCGGCCCACCGCGCGACCGCAACGGCGTGCCGACCTGGGAAAAAGACCCCGACTTCAAGCACGACGTGTTCACGTTCGTCCGCGTGGCCTACGGCTCGTGGCGCGATGGCTGGGGGCGGCCAAAATGGAAGACCGACTATCCCGACAGCGATCTGAATTTCTCGTATCGCCTCGCCGAACTCACCTCGCTCAAGGTCGATCCCAACGGCAAGATCGTCCGCCTGACCGACCCCGAGTTGTTCGACTACCCGTTCATTTATTTGCTCGAACCCGGCCAGATGACGCTCGACGAAGATGAGGTCGTGGCGCTGCGGCGGTATCTGCTCAACGGCGGCTTCCTGATGGTCGACGACTTCTGGGGCGAGGACGAGTGGGACGTGTTTCACGACGAGATCAAGCGGGTGTTCCCCGATCGCGAGCCGCAGGAACTGCCGCTGGAACACGAAATCTTCCACTGCGTCTACGACCTCAAAGAAAAGCCGATGATTCCCAGCATCGACCACTTTCGATCGGGCCGTAAGTCCGAACGTTGGGATGCCGCCGAGGCCCACTACCGCGCAATCTTCGACGACAAACAGCGAATCATGGTCATCATCTGCCACAACACCGATCTCGGCGACGGCTGGGAGCGCGAAGGAGAGAGCAACGACTACTTTCGCGAGTATTCGGAGAAGTTTGCGTATCCGTTGGGAATCAATATCGTGACGTATGCCATGACGCATTGAGCAGGCCAGAGGCTGTAGGCCCGAGGCGTGAGGCCGGAGAAAAGTCCGTGGCACAATTGACTTAACCGTCAGCACTACCAAAACAACATTCGATACGAGGTTCGATTGTGGCGACTGAGATCAGCACTTACGAAGAAGAACAACAGGCCGTCGAGCAGATTCGCGAGGGACATCGGCGAATCCTCGCCGAACTATCCAAGGCGATCATTGGTCAGCGCGACGTGACCGAGCAATTGCTCATCTCGCTGTTCGCCGGCGGACATTGCTTGATTACCGGCGCACCGGGATTGGCCAAAACGCTCTTGGTCCGCTCGATCGCCCAGGTGTTCCACCTCGAGTTTCGCCGCATCCAGTTCACGCCCGACTTGATGCCGGCGGATATCACCGGCACGGAAATCCTCGAAGAAACCGGCGACGGGCGGCGGAAGATGCAGTTTGTCAAGGGGCCAATCTTCGCCAACGTAATTCTGGCCGACGAAATCAATCGCACGCCGCCCAAGACGCAGGCTGCGCTTTTGGAAGCGATGCAGGAACACCAGGTCACCATCGGCGGCATCTGTTACACGCTCGACGAGCCATTCTTCGTGCTGGCCACGCAAAATCCGATCGAGATGGAAGGCACCTATCCGCTGCCGGAGGCGCAGCTCGACCGGTTCATGTTCAACGTGCGGATCGATTATCTGCCGGAGGACGACGAAGTCGCCGTCGTGACGCAAACCACGTCCACTGCGGCGGAGCCGATCGAACCGTTGTTCACAGGCGACGATGTGCGGCGGTTTCATGCGATCGTGCGAAAGGTGCCCGTGGCGGAGGATTTGGTGCGGTACGCAGTGCGGTTGGCCGACGCCAGCCGCCCCGGACGCGTCGCCGCGCCGGACTTCATCAATCAATGGGTAAGCTGGGGCGCGGGGTTGCGGGCGGCGCAGTACCTCGTGCTCGGAGCGAAGGCCCGCGCCCTGCTCCGCGGTCGCACTCATGTGACCGTCGACGACCTCCGCTCGCTCGCGCACGCCACGCTGCGGCATCGAATTCTCGTCGGCTACCGCGCCGAAGCCGAAGGCGTGTCCGTCGAAACCGTCATCGACCGGTTGCTCGAAACGGTCAAGCCGCCGACGCCTTGACGTTTCCAATTTTCCGCCCGCCACTGCGAAATCGCTCGCCATGAAATCTTCCGCTTTGCACGGATCAAATCTCGCACCCGGCCAATCGCCGCGGCTGGGGACTTCGTTCATCGATCCGGGCGCGCTGATGCGGATCAAGAATCTCGAACTGCGGGCCAAGATCGTCGTCGAAGGATTCATGAGCGGGATGCATCGTAGCCCATACCACGGATTTTCGGTCGAGTTCAGCGAGTATCGGCAGTATTCCCCGGGCGACGACACGCGGTATCTCGACTGGCGGCTGTTGGCCCGCACTGATCGCTATTACATCAAGCGGTTCGAGGAAGAAACGAATCTGCGCTGCCACTTGCTCGTCGACATGAGCCGCTCGATGGCGTTCGGAACGACGGGCTACGAGAAACTCGACTACGCGCGGACGATCGCGGCGACCGTGGCATATTTTTTGACGCTGCAGCGCGACGCGGTCGGATTGCTGGCGTTCGACGAAGCGGTTGTCGAGTATCTGCCGCCGCGTTATCGGCCCGGCCACTTGCATCGGCTGATGCTCGCGCTTGGCCGGCCCGCGGAAGGCAAGGCAACTGACATCGACGCGGCGCTCGAGCGGACGGCGGCGCTACTGACCAAGCGCGGGCTGGTGGTGCTGATTTCCGATTTGCTCGCGCCGACCGAGATGCTCGAAAAGCATTTGGGCTATCTGCGCAGCCGCGGGCATGAAGTTGTGGTGCTTCGCGTGCTCGATCCGAGCGAGGTCGACTTCACGTTCGACAGTCCGGCCATGTTTCACGACGTCGAGTCGGGCCGGCAGATGTACGTCGATCCCGAATCGGTGCGTGCCGACTATCTGCGGCGGTTTGCCGAACATGCGGCGGCGATCAAGAAAACCTGCCTGAATCTCGGCGTCGATTTCAGCACGGCGGCGACCAGCGAACCGTTGGAACTTGCGTTGTTTGATTTTCTTCACGCCCGGCAGCAGCGCGGCGGCAAGACCGCGCAGCGATCGGCCAATCCGGCGGCGACTTCGGCGGGTGGCACAGGCTCTGCCAGTGGCGCGGCCGCGGGAGGCCGGCGATGACTTTTCTGTTTTGGGCATTCCTCGGTGGAACGGCCGCGGTCGCCTTTCCGCTGCTATTCCACTTGATTCGCCGCACGCCCAAGGGTCGACAGGATTTTTCCGCCCTCATGTTCTTGCGACCGTCGCCGCCGCGGCTAACGCGACGCAGCCGGCTCGATCATTTGCTGCTGCTGTTGCTGCGGGCGGCGGCGATCGTGCTCATTGCGCTGGCGTTCATGCGGCCGTTTTGGCGGGCCGCAGACGAGGCCTTCGCCGATCCGCCCGGCCGCCGCGTAGCGCTGCTGGTCGACACCAGCGCCAGCATGAAACGCGGCGATCTGTGGCGACAGGCGCTTGCCCAAGCCGACAACGTGCTCGACGGGCTCGAAGCGGCGGACGACGTGGCGCTCTTCGCATTCGACGACCGCTTGCGACCGATCGTGCCGTTCGACAGCGGCGCAAAAACCGAGAGTCAGATCGCAATCAAGCGAGCGATCGTCCGCGCAAAGCTCAAAGAATCTACGCCCACCTGGGGCCACACCGACTTGGGCGGCGCCCTGGTTTCGGCGGCCGATGCGTTGGCTGCGGTGGCCGATATGAATCAAAGCAGCGACACCGACGGAAGACCGACTGCGGCCGCGGCGACGTCCCAGATCGTGGTCATCACCGACATGCAGGAGGGCGCGAGGACCGATGCCTTGAGTGCGTTCGAGTGGCCGGAGCAGGTGCAAGTCGACGTCCGCACGGTGGCGGTCGACGGTTCGTCGAACGCTCGCGTGGCGCTGTTGTCCGACGATCCGGCGGCGATCGGTCCGCAGGAGCCGCGGGTGCGGGTGTGGAATGCGGCCGATTCAGCGATCGAGCAATTTCGCGTGGCGTGGGCAAGCGAAAAGTCGGGCGAGCGGGACATTGCCGCGCGGGCAGTGACGTTCTACGTTCCGCCGGGGCAGAGCCGCGTTCTGCCCGTGCCGCGCGGCCGTGAAAACGACGGCGCTGAACACGCCGACACGGACCGCTTGGTATTGCTCGACGACGACGAGCCGTTCGACAACGCATACTTCGTGGCGCCGCGCCTGCAACGGGAAGTTCGCGCGGTCGGCGTGGGACGCGATCGCCCCGACGACGCGCAGGGGTTGCGGTATTATCTTGCCCGCGCGGTGGCCGAAACGCCGCGGCGAAAAGTGACGTTCGATTGGCGAGAGCCGGGCGGCGACCTTTCGACCCTTGCCGTCGAGCGGCCGCATCTGGTGTGCGTGACAGACGCGGTTTCGGCGGCGGAGGGCGAGGCGATCGCGCGGTACGTCGATGCCGGCGGCGCGGTGCTGGTCGTGCTACGCGACGCAGGAATGGCCGAGTCGCTGTTCGGACTGATCGGCGCGACGGGCGTTAAGGAACACGAACACTCCGGCGGCGTCGGCGAGTACGCGATGCTGGGGCAGATCGAATTCAGCCATCCACTGTTCGCGCCGTTCGCGGCCGCGCGGTATAGCGACTTCACCAAGATTCGGTTCTGGCGTCGACGCACGGTGACGCTCGACGAAGCAGCCCAAGTCCAGGTCGTCGCCCGCTTCGACGACGGCTCGCCGGCCATCTGGCAGCGGCCGTTGGGCAAGGGGCACGCGGTCGTACTTGCCAGTGGCTGGCATCCGCGCGACAGCCAGTGGGCGCTGTCGACGAAGTTCTTGCCGATGATGAGCGGGCTGTTCGATCGGGTCGGGCCGCGGTTTTCGACGGCAGCGACGCACCTGGTTCACGAGGCGGTTGCGCTGCCGGATTTGGACCCGCAAAGAGTTAGCGATGAACGCGCCGCTGATCGCATCGTGCGGACGCCCGACGGCGGAAAAGTGGTGCTCGCGAGCGCGGCGACCGCGTTCGACGCCACCGACGCGCCCGGCGTGTACGAAGTGGAATCCGCGGACGACGCTTGGACGTTCGCGGTCAATCTCGCTTCCCGCGAAAGCGACACCGCGCCGCTCGAACCGGCGCAACTGGAGGCCCTCGGCGTCAAGCTGGGCATGCACCTGTCGAGCAGCGAGCAGGCCACCCGCGAACGGCAACTGCGCGATACGGAACTAGAGAGCCGCCAGAAGATATGGAAGTGGCTGATCGTGGGCGCGTTGTGCGTCCTGGGTTTGGAAACCGCTCTGGCCGGTTGGCGCTCGCGAGCGCCGGCCGCGCCGCTAGGAGAACC
>JBBDYI010000144.1:0-4364 GCA_040901705.1 Pirellulales bacterium
AAGAAGCAAAAAGACGTTTGGCTGCATGAACTTACGACTCAGGAAGTGCCATTCAGGCCACGTCCAGGCTCGCCGCGTTCAAGCCGCATTCTTCCGCGACCAGCCCTGCACGTCGCCGCCGTCGGACTGCCCGTTTTCGTTCGCGGCGGCTTCTTGCCGATGGTAGACGGTCCGGTGCGGGAACGGAATCTCGATGCCCAACTCGTCAAAACGGTTCTTCACCCGCCGCAGAAACTCGCGTTTGACCGTCCACTGTTGCAGCGGTTCGGTCTTGATGAATAGCTTGATAACGACGGCCGAATCGCCGAGCGAGTCGACGCCCAGCATCGTGAGGTCTTCCAGGATCACCCCGCTGAATTGCTTGTCGCGGCGCATTTCGCGGCCCAGCTCGTTGATCGTGGCGATCACGCGGTCCACGTTTTCCTTATAAGCCACGCCGATTTCCATCACCGCCCGCGACCAGCCGTGCGTCATGTTCGTCACGCTGCTCATTTCGCCGTGAGGAATGAAGTGGACGCGGCCTTCGAGATCGCGGAGGACCGTCATGCGGAGCGAAATCCGTTCCACCTGCCCGGCAATGTCGCCGACGCGGATCACGTCGTTGATCAAGTATTGCTGTTCGAGCAACAGAATGAACCCGGTAAAGTAGTCCTTGATCAAACTCTGCGCGCCGAACGCCACGGCCAAACCGACGACCGCCGCTCCGCCGACCAGCGGACCAATCGGGATGCCGATCTCTTCGAGCACCATGATCGCACCGCCGCCAATGAGCACCAGATTCGCGGCATTGTGAAACACGCTCACCAGCGTCTTGGCCCGGTTCTCGCGTTCGTCGCGATTGCCGCGCGGCCCACGGCCGGCCATCAGACGCACCAGCCGCGACTGCATCATCCGCGAAATCCACACCAGCGCCGCCATCGCCACCAGGATCGACAGCAGCCGCGGACCGTGGTCGAGCGACCACTGCATGACGTTGCGTGCCGTGAACGGATTCTTCAGATGTTCGACTTGCTCTTGGGCCGCGTCGGCGATGGTCCGCTTTTTCTCGGCCACCTCGAAGGCCGCGAGTTGTTCGGCTTGCAGCGTGCCGAGTTCCGATTGCAGCTTGTCCAATTGCGTCGTGACGCGCCGCGCCTCATCGCGGTATTCGCGCAGCCGCCGCGTCGACTCGCTGATTTTCAGCCGTTGCTGTTCGGTATCTTCGCCGCGGCCCATCCGATCGCCCAGTTCGGCTTCCAGCCCTTTGAGCGACTCTTCGGTGATGTCGACCTTTTTGCGCACCGCGTCGCGCAGCTCGCGCTCCATCTTGATGCTCTTCTGCAGAATCGCGATCCGTTCGGTGATCGAGCGGACTTCCTTTTCCGCGGCGTCGGCGGCGGCCGCGCTTTGTTCGGCGACTTGCTTCGCTTCGACAAGCTCCTTGCTCGGCGCTTTCTGCGTTTTGGGATCCACCGGCGTCGCCGCCGGCTGCGCAGCAGCATCCTGCGCCGCCTCTGGCGGTGCGTTCGCAACCGGCGCAAGCGGTGTCGCGGCGATCGGCGGACTCGCGTTTGCGGTCGCCGATTGCCCGGCTGTCGACGAACCGCCTGGCGGATTTGCCGCTACCGGCGTTGCCGCGGCGTTGGGACCGGCTGGCACTGGCGTTCCGTTGGACGTGGCCCCAGCGCTGGCCGCCGGACTCGCCGCCTGCCCCACGCCCTTGAGTTTGTCGCTGGCTTCCCGATCACTTTGCAGTTTCTGCTCGACGATCGCGATGTTCTCTTTGAGCACGCGACGTTCTTGAAGTTCGACCTCGAACCGCTGCTTCGCCAGATTCCACTGCGGCTCGATATCGGCGACCGCCTGTTTCGCGGCGGCGATGTCGTCTTCGACGGCCGCTTCGGTCGCTTCGCGCAGCGTCTGACGGGCTTCTTCCATCGCCCCGTCGAGCTTCTTGAACTCGGCTTCCGCCGTGGCGTATTCGCCCTGCGGATCGGAAAGGTTGGCCTTGAGTTGGCCAAGCCGCTTTTCGCCATCTTCGATCGCCCGCTCCAGCCGGCTGATCCGCTCGGCGTCCGAAGTCGGGGCCGCGGCCTCGTCGGGCTTGAGCGGCGTGGAATTGCTCGCGCCGGCTGCGGATTTCGCCGCCGGTTCGCTCGCGGACGCCAGGTCCACCTGCGAATTCGGCGTCGGCGCAAGCGGCGCAATCTCGGCCGGAACCTCGAACTTCGCCGGTTCCGCGTCGCCGCGCGGCTGCGGCGCCGTTTGACCGCGGACGAAACCGCCCGCACCGGCGAACACCACCGCGGCGGCAAAAATCAACGGGCGAACGATCAACATCGCGCTGCGGCAAGTCACGGCGGCCTCCTGGTCTCAATTGATGCAACTCAAAATCCTCGCTGCCGCGGTGCCACGGATTTCGATCCCGTTCGCCAGCCAAATGTAGGGTGCTCTGTGAGCACCAAAAACGCTGTGCCAAAGTGCCCAAAGTGCACCCTATAGCTTGCGATCGGACTCGTCCGTATTCGATTCTTTCACAACCTCGGACGCACGGCAGGGGGCGGAGTCTAGTAACCTCAACTCGGCGACTCAACCCCATTGCCGAGCGATGAAGTTTTGCCAGTTGTCGCCCAATGAAAACCGAGTTTTCGCCGGCATTTGTCGCGATTTCTCGCTGCGATCCATGTAGCCGTATCGATACAACCGATGGCGCGCCGCCGATTGCACCGAAACGAAAAGCGTCCGGCGGCAATCCAACGCGATAATGAATTCTCATGCCCCGCCCGCAACATCCTGGAATCCGACCACGCCTGCGGTTATTCTCATGGAATGCGGCGAATGCACCGCGCCGCGTTCCTCTCCCTCGTCGAGTGCCTGCCGACCCGGTTCCCGCCAGTTCGGCGCTCATGCTGACATTCATGCTTTTCGGAGCTATCCGCCCATGCGATCGCTTGCCTTCGCCGCGTGTCTCGTTTTATTGTCCACCACCGCGGCCCACGCCCAAAAAGCGGCCCAAAAGATCGAGGTGCTCGAATTCAACGGCACGGGCAAGCTGCTCGGTTTCGCCGCCGGGTCGATGGCCTTCGTCAACGCCCAGGGACAACAGCAACTCGTCAAGTTCGCCAAACCGGGCGAAATGTCCGTTACGCTCAAACCGGCCAAAGGGCAGCCCCAAGGCGTCGTCGCCGGCCCGCCCACCGTCGACATCACCGGCCAACTCGCGCCGGAACAGATTCGGCCCGGTTTCACCGTCGTCCTCAACTGCACGCTCGACGCCAAGGGCGCGGCCGTCGAGGTCAAAGGCATCCAACTCGGCGCCGGCGGCGAAGTGGCCGCAAACTCGATCACGATCAAGCTCCCCACGCCGGCAGGCAGGGCGGCGAAAGTACCTCCGGGCAAAACCGCGCCTGGCAAAGACGCGCCCGCCGAGCCGCCCAAAGACGGTGGCCAACAACCTCCCAAAGCCGAGCCGAAAGACGGCGACGCGAAGCCCGACGGCGGCGAAAAACACCCCAAGCCGGGCGAAGTCTTGCCGCTCAGCTTTCGAGTCTGACGCTCGACGGGTCGTGAATAAATGTAGGGTGCTCTGTGAGCACCACAAAACGCCGTACCAAGCTGCTCACACAGCACCCTACAGCATCCGACAAGACTTGTCCGTATTCGATTCTTTCATAACCCCTGAGGGATGAAGTTCGAGTGTCTGGCTCGGTCCAAAGCCAATTGGCCCACCGACCTGATCGATCCTGACGCCCGCAACGCGCCGCCCCTCGTCGCCGCCACAGTTTTTTCCCCACGGCGACACCGGAAAACATTTACATCCGCCGATCGGTCGGTATACTCGGAAGCTTCCCGCGCTCGCGGTGCGCTGGTGTAGTGGTTCGACGGCACCGCAAACTCGGCGTGTGCTGCACCCGTTTGGGGCGGCGGCGGCGTGCTCGTTCTGGCTCGCCGCGCTTGGAATGGTACGGACGGCGGCGCACCTATCCTGGGAGTATTGCTATCGTGAGCGACGAAAAACGCAACAAACGGCTATTCATTGCCAGTTTCATGACCCTCATCGCCGCCGGCATGGGCTTCGCGATTCGCAGCGGCGGTATTCTGGACGAGTGGGGATCGCAATTCGGCTTCACCAAGAGCGAGTTGGGCGAGATCACGGGACTCGGCCTGGCCGGCTTCGGCGTTACGATCATCTTGTGCAGCCTGTTTGCCGATCGCGTCGGCTATAAGTCGCTGATGGTCGCCGCGTTCTTGCTGCATTTCTCTTCCGCGGTAGTTACGCTTGCCGCCACCCCGCTCTTTGGCGACGGCGGTCAAGAAGGCAAAAACGCTGCGATGTGGTGCTTGAAAATAGGCATGACGCTGTTCGCGCTCGCCAACGGCGTCTG
>JBBDYI010000145.1:0-28960 GCA_040901705.1 Pirellulales bacterium
CGTACAGCGACACCACCTCGCCGGTCTGCGGATTGATGTAACTGGACACTGCGGCCACGGCGTCCAGCGTGGCCCCGAAGTGCAGCTTATAGTCGCAGGCAAGCTCGACTTCGACGTTCTTGGCCAGACTGTCGGGACCGCGGTCGGTGCCGACCGAGTGGATGATCCACTGGGCAAGTTCGCCCATGTTGGTGCCGAATGGTCGGGCGTCGGGCGTGCCGGGATTGACGGTGATCGATTGCAACGCGCCCGTCGGGTCGGCCTTGAGCGCGATCTTCAGCGGCAGATTCAAGTCCACGGCAGCGGAATTTTGCGGTGGGCCGGACGGCATCGAGATGCTGAAGTCGGCCTCTGGGCTGACGACTTTGAACGTCATGATGAAAAAGGCGAGCAACTGGAACACGACGTCGATCATCGGCGTCATCTGCTGCTCGACCTTGTCGGAACTCGGCTTGCGTTTGCGATGAAAGGCCATGCCTCACCTCGGTGGTCGAATTGCTGGACCGCGCGTTGCCGCCGTTGTTACCGCCGCCGCCGTTGTGGCAGCCGTTGGTTGGCCGGCCGTCATTCGGGCTTTTTGTACTGTGCCCGCAGCTTGAAATTCTCGAAATGCGCCTTCTGACAAGCTTCGATCACCCTTTGCACGAGGCCGGTTTCGGCCTTTTTATCGGCGCGGATGATGACGCGAGTTTTCGATACGTCGAACCCATTCGCAGCACCCTCGAGTTCGCTGCGGCGCTTGGCGAGCGCGCCTTCGAGCGTGGCGAGCGTGTACTCCTCGGCCGACATGACGATCGTTTCCTGCTTGTCGTCGACGTGCAGCGTGATGAAGTTGAGATCCGCCGAATCCTCAACCGGAACCGCCAGCGAGGAGAGCGGCAACTCGATCCGCTTGTTCGTTTCGTTCTGCGAAAAGTTGATCAACATCATGAAAAACGCGATCAACTGGAACACCATGTCGATCATCGGCGTCATGTCCATGTCGGGCGTCGGACTTCCGTCTTTTTGCAGCTTCAAGCCCATAACGACGCCTCGGACGGACGGAACATCGAACAAATCGCCAAATCAGCACCGGGCGAAAACGCCCGCGATCCCACAACGCACGAACCGCTAGCCTTTACTTCTTCGCCGGAATGTTTTCGAACCGGGCCATCAAGTTGCTGGCGATCATGCCGGTTTCGAGCATCAGCCGGTTCAGCCGATTCTTGAGAAACGTGAACGCCCCGACGGCCGGAATCGCCAAGGTCAGACCGACAAGCGTCGTGATGAGGGCCGTCGAAATACCCTTGGCAAGCTCCTGGGCGCTGGGCGTCGCGGCCGACCGTTCGATCGATTGGAACGACTGCACCATGCCGTACACCGTGCCGAGCAGGCCGACCATGGGGCTGATCGTGCCGATCAGGGCGATGTGGCCGAGCTTTTGTTCCATCTTCATACCTTCGTCGGCGCCGACTTCCTCCATCGCTTCGACGACCTTGCCGTAGCCGTTCTGCAATTTGGCCATGCCGGCGGCCAGCACCATGCCCAAGAACGAATCGTCGCTCTTGGCCAGGTCGAAGGCTTCCTGATAGCGTTTCTCGTTGAGGTGGGCCTCCATCAACTCGGCGAGTTGCGGCGGGCAGACCGTATCGCGGCGAAGCATAAGAATGCACATCACGAGCAAGGCGACGAACCAGAACGAAATCGCCAGGAAGGGAATGCCGAACTCCCAACCGAGCGCGCCGACGAACCACGCCAGAGCGCTTTGTTCCTTCGGCGTCTTTTTGGCCGAATCCGAGGGGGCATCGTCACTCGGCGCTTCGCCGTCTTGGGCGACCGCCGCGGTGGGCGTCGCCAAGGTGATGGTGGAAAACGCCGCCGCACCCCAGGCAAACATCAAGGCCAACATGGCCACGGCGCGGAGCCGGCCACCACTTGAGAAACGCCGCATCGGAGCCTCCGAAAAGACAAATGAGAGAAACCGTAGTTTTGTTCCGAGAATTCGCCCTCCGCCGCGGCCGAAAACGCCGTGCGGCGGACGAACTTTTAGTTTAACTTGCCGCGTCGCGAATCGTAAAGCCGCTAATCGGCGGAAGCTGGAAAAGTCTTAGAGCCTATCCCAAAACCTAAAACGAGAGCGCCAATATGCTAGCAATAGCAGCATTTCCGCGGTTTTGGGATAGGCTCTTAATAGTTCGTCGCCGGGAAACATGCCGCGGTCAGGAGACCGCGGCATAACCGTGGCGACCACCGGCCCCTGACCACTGACCACTGACCACTACTTCTTCGCCCATTGGCTCGTCGGATAGAGCCGTTGCAGTCGCCGAGCCGCGTCCTCGCCCCGCTCGGGCTGACCGATCTGCTTCCACAGTTCTTTGAGGTTACCGAGCGCTTCGGCGTGCTCCGCCGGGTCTTGCGCGTACATCAGGTCGACGTGCAAAAACGACATCACGGCCCCTTTGGCGTCGTTGTTCTTGGCTTGGGCGCTACCCAGCACGTTGTACATGCGGGCGTCGAGGCTTTCGGGCGGGCTGTTCTCGATTACGCCTTCGACCTGTTTCACCGCATCGGCCGCCTGTCCCTTGGCGATCTGGCAGGCGGCCTTGCCCACCGAGGCGAGCCGCCGCTGGGCTTCGGCCGTCGGTCCCATCGCGCGGTCGGCCATCGCCGCGTCGAACGCCTTGGCCGCTTCGTCGGGCTGGTCTTGCTCCAGGTGCGTCCAGCCGATCAGCACTTGCGCCCGCGCGGCCATTTCCTTATTCGCGGCCAACTTGCCATAATATTCGACGGCCTTCGGATAATTCTTGTCGGCCCGCAACAGGTCGCCGAGCAACTCGGTCGCCTCGTAGTACGTGTAGTGCTGCGGATAGTCGTTGATGAATTGCACCAGCGCGGGGCCGGCGGTGCGGATGTTCTCTTTGCCGACCAGGGCCAGCTTGGCTTTGCACATCGCGATGTAAAACGCCAGATCGGCCACGGCTTCGGGCGGACTCACCGTCGCCTTGTTGATCTTCGACAACGAGGCCAGCACTTCCTCGTATTTGCCGTTGCGGCGGACCTGCTCCTTGGCGTCGGAAAGCTCGAGCGGTTCGCCGCCGAACTTCACGTACAGCACGTCGGCCACCGGCATCGTCGATTCTTCGTTGCGGCCATCGAGAATCGTGATCGTGTCGCGGCCGACCGTCACTTTCCTGGCCAGCGTCACCTTGGCGTCGCCGACCGGATAAACTTCGTCGATCGCCCAAGCCGAACCGACGCCGGCCAAAAGCAACGCCGCACTGCAAACCAACTGATGAATGCGCATCGTCCGTTCCTCATTGTTTCAACGCGTATCACGTAGGGTGCTCTGCAAGCTCCCCGCCCACTAACCTCTGTCCACTGTCCACTGCCCACTGGCCTTCGAAGCCTTATTTGCCAAATTCCGACAGCCCGACCGGACTCTCGCCGAGTTCCTTCTGTGCCAGTTTCATCAGCCGGTCGTATCTGGCTTTGAATTCCGGACCGCCCATCGTGGGAAACTGCGTGTAAATCGCCTTCGTGGCCGTCTTGGCGAAGTTCACGTACCTGTCGTGCAGTCGCTCGTCTTTCGTCGCTCGGCCCAGCTCGAAGTAACACACCGCCATCTGATATTGGGCTTCGTGGAACGTTTCGATGAATTTGGCATTCCTTTGCGCTGCGGCGGAGATTCGTTTCCAGCCCCAGATCGTGTTCTTTCCGGTCCGCGTGTTCTTGCGACCGCCGTTGAGGGCGGATCTGTAGAATTTCGAATCCGAGCGGGCCATTTCCTGAAAGGCCATCGCCGCGTCGACCTGCACGGAAAGTATGTACTCCTTCTCGCCGAGAATCGCTTCGTACATGTCGAGCGCTTTTTCATATTCGCCGGTGCGGCTGGCGCAGTGGGCCAGTACGGCACGCACGGCGAGCATGGCGTTTTCGTTTGGCTCGATTTTCTTGGCTTCGGCCAGGGCGACGATTTTCTCGCCGGTCGCGACCGCCTCGCCGTAGTACGTTTTGGCCTGGGGCGAGAGCGGCTTGCCTTCCTCGGAAAAGCCCTCGGCGAGGCCCTCGAACGATTTGAGGATGTAGGCCAGCGTGTCGTATTTCTCGGAATTTCCGCCGTCGCGCATCTTCACCAAGAACTTCATGTAGCCCGACGCGATGCTTTGCTTCTGTGCTTCCGGCGCTGCGGCCAACTGCTTCTTGAGTTCCTGCGCCATCCGCGTGTAGGAGAACAGCAACGTCTCGCTATCGACGATTTTTTCGAGCGCGGCGATCGTCTGTTCCGCCTTGGCCAACAGGTTGGGATCGTCGCCGATCGCGCCGATGTACGCCCGCAGCGCGAGATTGTACGTGGCGATGGCGAAGTCTGGTGCTTTGAAATTCGGCGGCTGGACCGCCGGGTGGTTGGCTTTGAGCAGCGTCAACGGGCCGTATCGCGCATGCTCGACGAGCGGAACGGCCTTGGTGTTCTTCGAGTCGTCGATGTAAATCTGCGCCAGCGAGTAGACGGCGTTCACCAGGTTTGGCGTGATGTCGCCCTTTTCGTCCATACCCTTGATGCCTTCCTCCATCAGCGTCTGGGCGTCCGTCATGAGCTTCGTCAATTCGGCTTCGTCGGGACGCTCGTCCTCGGGCAACCGCTTCTTCGTAAAGTATTCCCGCGCCAGCGCCTGACCCAGCGACATTTTCGCCGCCGGCAATTTGGGGCAATCCGGCGAGACCTTGTCCAGATGCTCCCGCGCCTTGGGGAATTGATCTTGTTCGATATAGATCGTCGCCAACAGCACGTGCGTTTCGTCGGCCGTTTCTTTGTCGGTCCAGGTCGTAAGGATCGTGTGGGCGACGCCGGCCATGCGGGCCAACTCGAACTTGTTGTCTTCCTTGCTCCGGATTCGCGATCCGTTGAGGATCGACCAACTGGCCAAGGCGATTTTCGCGGCGTTGCGGCCATCCGGACTGCGCGGATAGCGGCGGAGCAGGAATTCCCCGATCACCGCCGCTTCGTAATACTTGTCCTGCTGGTAATAGATCAAGCACAATCGGAACCGCACCGAGTTGACGTCATCGAGCTTGTCGGTCGGCCGGGCGAGCGTGAGCGCCAGGCGATAATAGTCGAGCGCCTGCGGCTGCATTTCTTTGTACGCTTTCTCGGCCGCTTCGATATCGGCCTTGATCCGTTTGACCTCGTCCGGCGGGTTGTTCGGGTTGGCGAGATCCTCCTTGAGCTTGTCGATCAGGAAGATTTTGGAGCGGATCGAACCGAACAGATCGTCGCCGTGCTGTCGGGCTTCGGCGAACGACTTCGGCGCTTCGCCATCGTCGGGATTTTGGACGCCCAACCGGTCGAGCAGCTCCTGCGCCTGCGAGCGGTAGGGATTCGCGATGTTCGCCACGGGACGGACGATGCGAATCGCGTCGTCGATTTGCGCCCGCTTAGCGGCCGGACTCAGCGCGTTGGCCGCATCCTTCGGGGCGTTGGGTCCGCTGGCCTTCTTGACGATCTCCTCTTTCGCCCTGGCGACGAAATACTTCAGCGCCAGCCAATCGGGATCGCGGGCCTCGTTCGGCCGGGCTTGGATCAGCCATTCGCCGCCGCGGTCCGATGCCGATTCGGGCTTGTTGACCTTCGGATCGATCCAAACTTCGCAAGCGTAGACGAACGTCTTGGTTTTGAAATCGCGAAGGATGTCCGGGGTGCTATCGGCGCCGAGGCATTCGTCGTAAATCGTCGCCGCTTGTTTCACGTCGCCCAGTTCCTGATAGCAGCGCCCTTCCTCCAATCGCGCTTTTAGTCCGCCGTAGTAGTAGAGCTTCTGGTACTCCGTGTAGACCTTGTTGTAAGCCGCGGCGGCCTTCTTCAATTGTGCCGTGTACTCGTTACTGCCGGCCTTGTGCATCCGCGAACGGTAATATTCGATACGGGCCAGCTTCGTTCGCGAGCTTACGACATCGACCAACGCTCGCCGCTGATCGTCTTGCTTGTCCTTGTCTTTCTTCGGGTCGAAGCCCTTGAACTTGGCATAGGCCGCGTCGGCGTCGGAGATCATCGCCTGGATGATCTTTTCCGCTTCGCCGAAGAAGCCCTTGGCTTCGTCGATAAGCCGCGCCGCATCGGCGGTCCGCCGCTCGGCCTCGTCGATGCGGCTGGCGGCCCGATATAAGTTCGAATCGTACAACCGGTCGCGGGCGTCGTTGATCTTGGGCTTGCCGGCGTTGTTTTTGATGAAGCCGTTGAATTCCGCGATCGCGCGCTCGAAATATTGATCACGGGCCCGGTCGGTCCGCTGCGTCTGGGCCATGTCGATCAGCGACACGCCGGTTTCGTATTGCAGGTTTTGCTTGAATTCGGCGTCGAAGGCGTTGCTCGTTTTGGCCTTTTCCAGGTACTCGAGCGCCACGTCGTGGAAGCCGGCCTGGCGGAGGGCCGCGAGAAACTCGGTGGCCGGCTCGCCGGCCGACGCCGAAGCGCGAAACAACCCCGCCGCAAACAGGGCCGACAATCCTATGGCGATACGCCAAGCGCGGGCGTTGCTCATGTTCCTATTCCTCACGGTTCCTTGCGCCGCCCAAGGGAGCAGACGGCGACCGTCGAAAAGATGTGACAACTTCAGTATAAACCATATTGATTCGGTTTCGACCCGGCAAGCACCCCGCTTGCGGGACGCCGGCGTCGCGTCGGGTCACGGCGATCCGTGGCCCAGGCCGGCCTCTCGTGCTTGGCGGATCAAATCGACCAAGGCGCGAAACTCGCTTTGCTGCCGCAGCCGCGGATGGACCGCTCGGGCGACTTGGAGCGTTCGATCGAGCGAATGTTCTTGCGAAGCGGCCGCCGCCCGCGCGCCGCGGAGAATTTCCGCCGCTTCGGCCGCAACCGCCGCCGCTTGCAGTGATATTGATGATTCCGCCAGCGAGTTGGCGAACTGCACGCGGCTGATCGGTTGCGTTAACAACTGCGGTTTTCGCGTCGCCGGATCGATCCATTCGAGTTCCGCCACGCCGACGTCGTTCGTGCCTTCGTCGCGGAGCACGATCTCGAACAGCACGGCAGCCGCTTCGCCCGACCGCAGCGACACTTTCACCGGTGCGGTGGGCAATCCGATGGTGGCCTCGTGTCCGACCAGCCGATAGGCGGCCACGGCCCGCGGATTGAACCGCAGCGACAGTTCGACGTCCTGGGCGACGACGGTGGATCGCTCGAACAGGGCTTCGTCCAAGCAGCGGTTCAAGTCGGCCGCCGATGCGACGCGTTGCAGTTTGCTCTTGGCGACTTCGGCCAGAGTCGTCAAATCGTCGTCGCCGTCGGCGCTTTGCGAGACGTCGACCACGGTCACGGCAACGTCGTCGGCCACGGCGGCGGCAATCGCTCGCCGGCTGGCCGCCCGTTGTGCTGGCGAGACGAATGTCGGCGCGTCGGCGAACAGCACGATCTGGCGGCGTTTTGTCGGCGATTCACCGGCCGACGATTCATTGCCGGCGGACTCCCTGGCGATCCGGGCGGCGCGCTCCACGCCAGCGTGGAAATTCGATCCTTGTTCAACCGCCAGCTCGGCGATCGCCCGACGCAAACCCGGATTGCCCGGCGCGGAGCGTACGATCAGCGTGCTGGCCGTCGCGCCGTAGGCGACGAGCGAAACCCGATCTTCGCCGCGGAGGCGGTCGAGGGCGTCGAATAGCGCCTGTCGCACGATCTCCAATCGCCCGCTCTGGCCCATGCGGTGCGAAACGTCGACGGCGAGGATCAACTCGACGGGCGTCCGACTGGCGGGGGCGAGCATTGCCGCCTGCACGCCGACCTGCAACAACCGCACGTTCGCCGCCGCGAAAGGCGATGGTCCGGCCGCGGTGCGGATGGCGACCGGCGTACTGGTCGGCGGCGAGAAATCGTATCGCATGGCGGCAAGGAATTCTTCGGTCCGCACGCGAACGTTCGCCGCCGATAGCACGTCGAACGATGCGTCGGTCAGACCGAATTTACGCTGCGCGGCCTCGTCTCGCAGCCGCCACAGCAGCGCGTCGAACGAGGCCGTCGAACGCACGAGCGGCGCGGCCGACGACTCGAGCAGCGGATGCGCCGCCGGATCGACGAACGGATGCACGCCCGAGCGGGCCAGCGTCAGCCGGTCGTAGCCCGGCGTTGTTGGCGGCTCGATGCCTCGGGCGACCAGCGGCGGCGCCGCTTCGAGCGGCGGCAGGTCCATCGAATCGAGTCGGGCGGTAAACAATCTGCCGCGTTCGTCGTAGTCGTAATCGCGCGGCCAACTGGCGGCCACGTCGAGCGCCGAGGGACGGCGGAATTCGCGGAGGACACGGGAAGCGAGCGTTTCGCCCGGCGACGCCGAACCGCCGGCGGCGTCGGCCCAGAGGTCTTCCGCCGGCAAAACGTCGAGCGCGATTTCCCATCCGCGCGATCCCGGTGATTGGTCCTGGGTGCCGCGAAGCTCGCCGAACGGATCGAAGTCCGCGTCGTCTGGAGGCGTGCCATCGTTCTGTGCGAAGGATGGGGCGTCATCCGTAAGCGGACGCGACCAGCGCTCGATCGCAACAAAATATGCGGCCCCAACGGCAATCATGACGGCCGCCGCCACCGACCAACGACGCATCGCCGACGCCGCGAAGGCGCTCCGCGCGGCAGCAACGGTCGAAGGCACAAGCGCCGCGGGCACCGGCACATCGCGGATCGCTTCGTCGAGGATTTCGTCGTCAGGAATCTGGGCCAGCCGCGCGAGCAGGCCGTCCGGCAAGGGCACGTCGGCAATGCGGCGATCGAGCGGTTCGTCGTCGACGATCGCATCAAGACGCGCGAGCAAGCCGTCTGGCAAACCGACCGCGCACAGTTGCTCGTCCAACTCGTCGTCGGCGCCGCTTGCGGCGATCTTGCGTAGTCGCGCGAGCAGCCCGTCGGGCAGCGGCACGCGACGCAACTCGCCGTCGATCCAGCGGTTCGGGTTGTCGGGCGAGTCGGTCATGGCACGCGTATTCGGTCGATATGGACGATCGCGCATCGGCCGCGCGGCGAACCGCGTCCAGCACGAAGCGAGTATGAAGTTGTTCTAAACCGTTCGGGTGGCCGCCAGGAGCAACTCGCGAAGACGCGCACGGGCACGGCTGACGCGAGAGAGCACGGTGCCCAGGGGGACACCGAGCAGGTCGGCGGCTTCTTGGTGGGTCAGTTCCGTAACCACGACCAGCAGCAAGGTTTCGCGCAGGTCGTGGGGCAACTGGTTCAGGGCATGTTGCATCTCGTCGGTAAACGTCTGGCCGGTGGGGTCTTCGCCCTCGACGCTGACTTCGATCGGCGCGTCGCCGCTAAGCACGGCAGGCGCGGGCTTTCGTCGCCAGCGGTCGATCGCCCGTCGCCGCAAGATCGAAGCGAGCCAAGCGCGTTCGCTGCGGTCGCTTTGATACGTGCGGCGGCTCTTCCAGGCGGAGCGATACGCCTCCTGCACCAAGTCCTCCGCCTCGTGCCGATCGCCCACCATGCGGTAGGCCATGCGGTACAAGGCGGGTCCATGGTCAGCGACGAACCGATGAAACTCCACCTGGTTCAAAGCCAATGGCCATCACTCCGCGGTGGGGGCTGCCGCCCCCGGTATGCCTCAGATCTCGTCCCCGAACAGAAACTTCATCGCCGAAAGCCGCGGGAATTATTCCCGCGGGTTTTGTGCGACGATCGAGACGCTCGGTCTGCCGACGCAAGTTGTTGACGCCATTCATGATACGATCGATGCGACCGGACGGCAATCAGGCGGCTCGCAAGGGCGTTCCCCATGCACCGGGCCTTCATTTCAGCGCGACTCGCAAGCCGTCGTGGGCCAAGG
Organism: Pirellulales bacterium; assembly: GCA_040901705.1. Classification (GTDB taxonomy): domain Bacteria; phylum Planctomycetota; class Planctomycetia; order Pirellulales; family PLA5; genus PLA5. Next base: position 9,798 of record JBBDYI010000145.1, read on the forward strand.
CCATGCCCTCCGGCAGGCCTGCGCAGGTCGCGGCGTGTTCGAGGTCGTGTGACATGTGGGTGAACAGCACCTGCCGCGCGCCGGTTCGCTGGCCGGCTTCGACGGCCTGTCGCAGGCTGAAATGGGTGACGTGCGGCTTGTGACGCAGGGCACCGAGCACGAGCACATCCAGCCCGGCGAGCAGCGGCCAGCTTGCGTCGGGCACGCGGCTGACGTCGGTGCAATAGGCGACGTTGCCGATGCGGAATCCCAGCACTGGCAACGTGCCGTGTTCCAACCGAATCGGTGTCACGCTTGCTCCGAGCAGGTCGAACGGCCGCTCGTCGATGGGGCGAAATTCCAGCTTTGGGACGCTGCCCGCGTGGGGGGAAACCGGCTCGGCGAACGCATAGTCGAACGACCGGCGAATCCGCTCTTCGACCCGCGGCTCGCAGTACAGCGGCACCGGCCCGCCGAGGTAGAACTGAAACAGTCGCAGATCGTCCAGCCCGAACAGGTGATCGGCGTGTTCGTGCGTATATGCGACGGCGTGAACGACGCCGATCCGCTCGCGTAGCAACTGCGTCCGCAAGTCGGGCGTGGTGTCGACGAGCAGATTCCCGTCGGGCAGGCCAAACACGACGCTGCACCGCGTGCGGTTGTTGCGGGGGTCGTCGCTCGTGCAAACGTCGCAGCCGCAGCCGATCATCGGCACGCCGACGGACGTGCCGGTGCCGAGAAAGACCATCTCGCCGGTGACTTCGGTGGTGGCGGGGTGGCGGAAGCTCATCGGTACGGAGCCTGGCGAGCGTGGAGGTGGAAGCGGCGTGAGGCTTTGAGTATTCGAGCCGCCCGCGGGGCCGTCAAGCTTGTCCACCGGCAACCGACGTTCCAACCGCAGAGCAAACGGTCCGTCGCCCCCTCAATGCCGGCCTTTGGAAAGAAGTGCTCACGCGAAGAATTCCGACAATTCAATTGAATTCCCACCTCGGCTTGACTATTCTAGTGTCGTGCGAGATTCGCATTCACTAGAGATTTCATCTTCGAGGTAGTGTAATGACCCGGTTCGATTTCGTTCGCGCGGCGGCTCGATTCGCCGTGTTTTCCTCTTTTTTCGTGGCGGCCGTCTCGTCGACCATGCACGCCGCCGACGTCACGGCGCCCGGCGACCCGATCACGGGCACGTCGACCAACGTCCCCGGCGTGAATGAAGCCGTCGACAAAGCCATCGACAATATCGCCGGCACGAAGTATCTCAACTTCGACAAGCTCAACACGGGCTTTACGGTCACGCCATCGACCACTGGTGTCCCGGTCATCGGCCTCGGCTTGATTAGCGCCAACGATGCGCCGGTGCGCGATCCAGCCAGCTACACGCTCGAAGGGTCGAACGACGGAGTGAATTTCTCGCCCATTTCCAGCGGAGCGGTCGGCCCGTTCGCCGCCCGTTTTGAGATTCAGCAGATCGGCTTTGCCAACGCGTCCACGTATCAGCAATACCGCGTTATCTTCCCAACCGTTTTCGACGCCGGCGCGGCCAACAGCATGCAAATCGCCGAAGTCCAGTTGCTCCGCGCCCTCGACTTAACTTTGCCGACGGACGTAGTGACTGCATCGTCGGCGAACATCCCGGGCGTTAACGAAGACGCCAACAAGGTCATCGACAATCTTGTCGGGACGAAGTACCTGAACTTCGACAAGCTCAACACCGGCTTTACCGTCGTCGCCAACGGCGGCATTCCGTCGATTGTTTCGGGTATCGGACTGATTAGCGCGAACGACGCGCCCGAACGCGACCCGGCCTCGTACGTCCTCGAAGGTTCGAACGACGGAGTCAACTTTTCGATGATTTCGAGCGGCGCGGTCAACCCGTTTGCGGCCCGATTCGCAACGCAGGACATCCTGTTCGCCAATAGCTCCGCGTACAGCACGTATCGCGTGACCTTTCCGACCGTCGCGAACGAGTTGACGGCCAACAGCATGCAGATCGCGGAAGTGCAACTCTACGGCACGCCGGTTCCGGAGCCGTCGACGTGCGTGCTCGCCGCACTGGGCCTGGGCGGTCTGTTGGCCATCCGACGCAGGGCGAAACGCTAAGCCGACCGCTTTGGCTGGTGAATCAAATCGATATTCGACGTGATGGCGTGGTCTCTTGGCCACGCCATTTTCGTATCGCCGTCTTCCTTTCGCCGTCGCCGCTTTGACCTGACGGCGAAGACGCGATCACCGTCGTCGAGCGATGGCGGAGCGTAAGAATCTTGCGCCCGTTTGCGCGTCGCGGCGTTGCTTGGCTCGGCGCTACCTGGCCTCGATGCGGTAGAGGTGCGTTTCGCTGCGGACGAACAGAGCGTTGCCGGCCACGGCGGGCGAGGACATGCAGCCGGCGTCGAGCGTGTTGGTGGCGATCGACTCGAACTTTTCGCCGGCGGCGAGCACGGTCGTTTGCCCTTGCTGGTTGAACAGGTAGATGTACTGCTTCGACGAGAGCAGCGACGCGGAATATTGCCCCGGCAGGCGTTTGGTCCAGACTTCCTTGCCGGTTTTGGCGTCGAGGCAGGTGGCCACGCCGCTGTCGTGAACGAAGTACAGGTTATCGCCGACGAGCACCGCGGATGGCTTGGAGCCGACGGACCTCGCGACGCGCCAAACGACGTGCGTGTCGGTGACGTCTCCCTCGCCGCCGGGGCGGATCGCCCACATTTCGGCCTTGCCGAAGCCGGTGTTGACGAACACGAGTCCGTGACCGATGACGGGCCGCGCCGTGGCGGAAAATTCCTGGTAGCGGACCTTCCAAAGTTCCTTGCCGGACTGGGGATCGAGCGCGACGACGGCTTTCGAAGCGGGGCTGATGAGTTGACGGCGGCCGCCTTCGTCGACGAGCAGCGGCGTGGAATACGCCTTTTTGAAATCGCCGTTGTCGGTGCCGAAGTCGATATCGCGGTCGCTCTTCCAGACGGTTTTGCCGGTTTCCTTGTCGAGCGCGACGACGTATTGGAAGTCGTAGCCGTCGTAGTGGATCAGGATCGTGTCGCCGCAGGGCATCGGCGAGGAGCCGGGGCCGCGGTAGTGATTGCACGGCAAATCGCGTCGCTCCCAGAGCACCTTGCCGCTGGTCGTGTCGAGGCACGCCGTGCCGTAGCTGCCGAAATGGACGAAAACGCGGCCGTCTTCGATGCACGGCGTCGGCGAGGCGTAGCTATTGAGTACGTGGATCTCCGCCGGCTCTTCGTTTTCGAACAGCTTGATGTCGTGGAGCACCTTGCCAGAGTCGCGGTCGACGCAAACGGCGAACATTTGCTTGCCGTCCTGCGTGGCGGTGGTGAGCCAGACTTGCGATCCCCAGACGACCGGCGAAGACCAGCCGCGGCCGTGGATCGGCGTTTTCCAGGCGACGTTTTCGGTTTCGCTCCACGTGGTCGGGATGTCGGCGTCGTCGGCATGGCCCTGGGCCGTCGGACCGCGGAACTGCGGCCAGTTGTCGGCGGCAGTGGCCGGTTGCGTCGTGCCGACGAGGAGGGCGGCGGCAAGGGCGAAAGCGGCGGCGCACTCGGACAGCGGTGAAGAGATTGTGCGAAACAATTTCATTACGATTCGATTCCGAGTCAGAGGGTTGGATCGCTCGCGACAGAATATGCGGAGGAAATACACCGTGGCCGAGGGCTGCAACCCAAACGGCGACAGTTTTCATTGAAACACGGAGCGTTCGCAGTGCTCTGACTCAGGCATTGAATCGGATTTCCCGCGGTGGAACGCTTCCGGACAGCATATTCTAGAATGACCGGCCGCAACGAACCACGTGCCGCTAGAAACGGTGCGTCAGCGGGGCATTTCCGTGGCAGACGGGCTGATCTTGCGAGCCGAGATCGCAAACGATAGACTTTCGCCCCGCTCGAATCCCCCGCTGGAGTGGCGTTCGTCCGCATAATCGGCGACATCGCAATTTGGTGGAGAAATTAGAAATCTAGGCGGTGGCGGTCGGCGAGAAGTCGAATAGGCCGAATCTTCGCGCGGATTGGGTGCATGTCTCGGCGCGACGTGTGCCCGCGATGGGCAAATTGTCGTAAGTCGTGTCTTGAATTCAGTTTTCGGGCTTTTAGAATAGAATGTTAGAAAGCCCCCGGGTTTCCCAAACTTCGATTCGCCAAGGATGGTGACGTATGCGGAAGTGGATGCTGGCAAGTTCGATGGCGTCCTTGGGGTTGGTCGCCGGTTTTGCGTGGGCCGCTTGGGCCAATGCAGGGCCGGCGGCGGTGCCGGCGGTTGGAGTTTCGCCGCGGGCGGTTGGAGTTTCGCCGCGGGCGGTGGCTCGCGACGGTTACTCGACCGGCATGTTGGCGTTTTCCGCCACGCTGGCCGAGGATCGACAGCAAATCACGATCATCGACCCGACCACGCGGGTGATGAGCGTTTACCACATCGAGCCGAAGTCTGGCGAGATCGTCCTGCGGGCGGTCCGCAACGTGACGTGGGACTTGGAGATGACGGTGTTCAACGGGACCAGCCCGTTGCCACAGGAAATACGATCGCAGTTACAACAGCGCTGATGCCTTTGGACGGCGGCGATGCCGACGCTCGGGGCGCAGCGGGAACAGCCCCGGCGCCTCGCAAGGCGCGGAATCCGTCGAGAGGCAATCATGGCCCAGAAGCTACACACCGCCGAAGAAGCCGCCGAAATTCTTGGCGTTTCCGTCGACGACTTGATGGCGATGCGCGAGCGCGGCGAGGTTTATGCCTACAAGGACGGCGGGCAGTGGAAGTTCCGCGATGCAGAACTCGAACGGATCAAGGCCGAGCGCGACGACGGTCCGTTGGATTTCACGATCGACGACGATCCGGCCTCGGGCGTGCTGGATAGCAAGATCGGCGGTAAGAAGCCGGGCAACAGCGACGTGCTGGCCGGTTCGACGCCGTCGGGCACGAGCGGTATCAGCGACTTGGATCTCGCGTTCGACAGCGGCGTGAGTTTCGGCGAAGAAAAGGCGGCCGGCGGTTCGGACAAGCTCGGCTCGGTGTTCGACGATCTCGACGATATGTCGCTGCAAGTCGACGAAGGGAGCATCAAGGGCGTCAAGAAAGATGCGGCGGGTGGCTCGACTGGCCGCAAACCTTCCAAGGCCGCCGAACCGGACGAAATCTCGCTCGACGACGACGATTCGCTAGTCGGAGGACCGGGCGGTTCGGCCATCGACCTGACCGGCGAGGACGAAGATCTCGTTCTTTCCGGCAGCGACAGCGACATCACCAGGCGGCCCGCCGACAGCGGCATCAATCTCTCGCCGGCCGACAGCGGGTTGTCGCTCGAAGAGCCGATGCAGATCGGCGGCTCGGCGGTCGATTCGTTCCAACTGGGCGAAGATTCGTCGATTCGCTTCGACGAAAAAGCGTCTCCGGACTCGCCGACGCAGAAGCAAACCCGCGGCGACGACGATTTCGATTTTACGGCCGCGCCGTCGCTGGACGACGAAGACAGCGGCTCGCAAGTGATCCCGATCGACGAAGACGACGATGACCTCGGCCTGTCGCCGGTCGGCGGCATGGCGGCGGCGTTGGAAGTCGACGAAGACGATGTGGACATGGCTCCGCGGCCCGCATCGACAATGGCGGCTGTCGGCGAGGGCGAATACGTCGCCCCGGAAGCGCCGTACTCGATTTGGAACGTGCTGAGCCTGGCGTGCTGCACGCTGATTCTGATGTTCGGCGGCATGTTGATGTACGACCTGATCCGCAACATGTGGAGTTGGGACCAACCGTACAGCGTCACCAGCGGCATCATGAACCAGGTCGCCACCTGGTTCAAATAGCCGACGTTCAAATAGCCGACGTTCGAATTGGCGACGTTCGAATAGCCGACGCCGATCGGTGGGTGAACGGACTTGCCGCGCTCTGATTTCGGGTTTCGTAGGCGGAAAGTAGCCCGCCGCGCGGCACCCAAAGGGGTCGCTATACTTTCCGGCGTTGGCGGCGCTATAATCGAGCAACCGTCGGCAAAAAACGTCGGCAACGCCGCCTTCGTTACCCCCCGCCACTTGCCCCCCATCGAAGTAGCCGCCGCGCGACGACCCGGCGTAGCGAACGTCGGGTTCCAGCCGAGCCGTGAAGTCGGCGGCCAGCTATCCGCGGCGGTCGGTCGTTTACGCGGCCGCGACTCAACAGGACTTGAGAGGGATCATGCCAGGCTCGTTTCGTTGCTCGATGTCGTCGTTGGTTTGCGCAGCGGTCGTTTTGTCGTGGGGCTGCTCGCGCCAGGATGGCATCGAACGGTACACGGCGCCGAAGCCCAGGACGGTAAAAATCGTCGCGCCGCAGGGCGACGCGGCACGACCTCCGATGGCCGGCGCACCGACCGTCGCCGGCGATCGCATGATCGGGGCCATCGTCCTCCGCGGCGAGGCAGCCTGGTTCTTCAAGGCGACCGGCTCCGGCGAGGCCATCGCGGCTCACGCGATGAACATCGTCGAATTCGTCAAATCGCTGCGGTTCCGCGAGGACGGCACGCCGAACTGGACGCTGCCGGCGGGCTGGATTCAGCAGCCGGCCGCTGGAAGTCGTTACGCGACTCTGTTGCTCGGGGCGGGTGAGAATTCGCTGGAGCTTTCCGTTACGGTCCTCACGAAGAATGGCGACGACGAAACGTATCTACTCGAAAACGTAAACCGTTGGCGCAACCAATTAAGGTTGCCGCCGACCGGAGCCGCCGGTCTTGAGCGGGAAACGTTTCCCATCCCACTTGCCGATGGCTTGTCGGCGACAATCGTCATCCTGCCGCCGCCCGCGGACGCGACTGAACAAACTGAATCGGCCGAACCGCTGACTGTGAAATATGAAGTTCCTCCGGGTTGGACCGACGACGGCGCCAAAGGCGAGCGGAAGGCGTCATTCTCGATGACCGCGGACGGCGCGACAGCCGAAATCGCCGTGACGAGTTTTCCGGCCGGTGCGCCGGACATCGCCAATCCGATTTCCAACGTCAATCGCTGGCGGCGGCAAATCGGCCTCGCGGCGGCTTCGCCCGACGAGATCGCCGGCGCGGTCCAGGAAGTCGAGATCGCCGGTCACCGCAGCCTGTACGTGGAGCTTTTCGCACCCGACGAAGCCAACGCCAAACAGGCGACGTTCGCGGCGATGTTCCGCGAGGGCGGCGACGTGTGGTTCGTCAAGCTTTCCGGCGACGGCGCGATCGCCAAGGGGCAGCACGACGCATTCAAGAAGTTTCTCGCTTCGATTCGGCTCGAAGCGGCCGGCGCGAAGCCGAAAGGAGCAACCGATGGCAAGTGATCCGTCGACACGCGAGCGGCAATCCGCCGGGCAATTCGTCGCCGAGCAAGACGACGACGAACGCGGTTTGGCCGCCGGCGAGAGCGACCGTTTCGACGAGTTGCGGGCCACCGTCCGCTCGGCGCTGGGGCCGCTGGCGTCGATGAAGTTCACGGTCGTGCTGTTCGCGATGGCGATCTTCATCGTGCTGGCCGGCACGCTGGGCCAGACCGATCGGAACATCAACGACGCGATCGACCATTACTTTCGCATGCCCCGGCACGTGGAGTCGTACACGAACTCGCCGTGGGGCATCTTCGACGCCACGTTCGCTCGGATTCAGTACAAGGTATTCTTTCCCGAATCGTTTTTTCCGAACCTGCCGAAATACGCCTGGCTCGAAAACCATTTCTACTTCCCCAAGGGTTGGACGATCGGCGCGTTGATGTTGCTCAACTTGCTGGCCGCGCATCTGGTGCGGTTCCGCATTCAGGCCCGCGGTGCTCGGCTGGCGACGGGCTGCGCTATCCTGGCATTGGGAGCGCTTACCACTTACGCCGTAATCCATAGCGGCGCGATCGGCGACGAAGCCAGCGTGCAAGACGACGCGGCGCTGAGTTGGGAAACGATTTGGCGTCTCGTCCAGGTGTCGCTGGCGGTGTTATGGTTCGCCATCGGCGCCCTCGCTTTCACGATGGATGCGTCGCGGCACAAACTGCGCCTGGCGATCGGCATCGGCGACGCGGTCTTTGGCGTCGCCCTGCTGTGGCTGTTCATCTTCGGGGCCGATTGGGCGCCCGACCCGGCGTCGATGCGGATTCTCTGGCAGTTGATCAAGGCGACCAGCGCGGGTGTCGTGCTGCTGGCGGGGTGCCATCTGGTGTTCAAGCAACGAGCCGGCATTGTGTTGCTGCACGCCGGCGTGGGCCTGCTGATGTTGAGCGAATTGCAGGTCGGCATGACCGCGGTCGAGTCGCACCTCACCGCCCAGGAAGGTCAGGCGAAGAACTATTCCGAGGATACCGGCGAATATGAAGTGGCGATCGTCGACACATCGGGCAAGGACGCCGACGAGATGACGGTCATCCCGTGGCACATGCTCGAAGGCGGCGAGACGGTTAGCGACGACGCGCTGCCGTTCGACGTGACCGTGGTCGATTTCTTTCCCAACGTGCGCGATTTGCGCGTCGCGCGACCGGGCGACGTCAACCCCGCCACGGCCGGCATCGGTCTTAAGGGTGTGCCCGTGCCCGAGCCGCCGTCGGTGGCGACCGATTCGAGTCAAGCCGTCGACGCCCCCGCGGCCTACGTCCGGCTGACTGGCAAGGACGGCAAACCCATTGGCGTGTACTTGCTGGCGGCGTTTCGCGTTCAGCATTGGGTCGAAGCCCGGCAAGAACCGGAGAAGGTTCAGGTCGGCGGCAAGTCCTACGACGTGTCGCTCCGGTATCGGCGCATCTACCGTCCGTTTTGGGTCGAGGTCGTGGAAACGAAGCAGGAGTTCTATCCCGGCACGGCGATGCCCCGAAGCTACTCGTCGGACGTACTCGTCTTGGACGAAGACGGAACGCAGATACTCGACAAGCACATCAAGATGAACAACCCGTTGCGGTACGCCGGCGAGACCTATTATCAGTCGGGGTTTTATCCGAAAGAACTCGTCGGCGTCGACACCACGACATTGCAGGTCGTGACGAACAAAGGCTGGATGATTCCTTACGTGTCGTGCATGATCGTCGCCGTGGGGATGTTGTATCAATTCTCCGTTGCGCTGATCCGGTTCGTCCGCCGCCGTTCACGGATGGCGTCCGGCGGCGACGCAGCAGTGCTCGACGCGGACGCAGGCTCGGACAAGGCGGATACGGCCGTCGCCGCTGGGTCGCGGCGAAAGTCGCGTCGGCGGCACGACGCTGGCGTCGGCGAAGTATGGTGGATGAAGCCGGCGGTTGCGTTTCCGGCGGCCGTCGCGGCGATCGGCGCGGCTTGGATTCTTTACGCGGCGCAAAAACCCGTGCCGCGCTACGACGGCATGAACATCGAGGCGGCCGGCGAATTGCCGGTGATGTACGAAGGCCGCTGCAAGCCGCTCGACACGGTGGCGCGTACGATCCTGCGTCTGCTCAGCAAGAAGGAAACGTTCGTCGACGCCCAAGACAATCAGCAGCCGGCGATCCGCTGGTTGCTCGACGTGATTTCCGGTTCGCCGGACGCGGAGCAGCACCGCGTGTTCAAAATCGAGAACTTCGACGTCCAGGACTTGCTAGGGGTCGAGCCGCGGGCCGGCTATCTTTACTCGCACGAAGAAATCAGCAAGGGCGCGAGGAAACTGTACGAAGCCGCGGTGGCGGCGGACGCGACAGCCCGCGCCGACGCGTCGAAGCTGACCTTGCGGGACCGCAAGATTCTCGAGTTCCATCGGCGGTACAATCTTTTCCTCGGCGTGACGTTTGCGTTCCGCTCGCAGCATGGCGTGCCGCCGATTCCGGCGGCGGGTGCGAAGGCGGAACAGGCGCAAGCTCAATTTCAGGCGGCGGCTGGCGACATAACGTCCGAGTATCGTTATCAACGCGGGTCGATGGCGGAAGCTCCGCTGGTGGTTCCCACCACGAGTTTCGCCGGCGAGGCGGAGTGGGTGACCTTGGTCGGGTCGCAGGTCGACGAGATCATTCGGCGGTATTTCCCGCCCAGCGAAGCGGCCGAATTCCAAGCGACGCAGATCAGCGATGCGCGTCGTTACTGGTCGGACCTGCTGGCCGATTACGCGGCGAAGAACGACTCGGCGTTCAACGACACGGTCGCCCGCTATCGCGGTTACCTCGCGGACCAACCGCCGGCCGAATACCGCGCCGGCCGCGTCGATTACGAATCGTATTTCAACTGTTTTGCGCCGTTTTATATCGCGTCGATTCTATACCTGTTCGTGTTCCTGCTGTCGGTGTTCGCCTGGCTCGGCTGGAGCGTACCGCTCAATCGCGCGGCGTTCTGGCTGGGCGTGTTGACGCTGGTGCTGCACACGTTCGCCATCGCGGCGCGGATTTATATCTCCGGCCGTCCGCCGGTGACGACGCTCTACACGTCGGCCGTGTTCATCGGCTGGGGCAGCGTCGTGATGGGGTTGGCGATGGAGGCGATCTTTCGTCTGGGCTTGGGCAACGTCGTGGTCGGCGTCACCGGCAGCGCGACGCTGCTGATCGCCCATTTTCTCGCCATGGACCTCAGCGGCGATACGTTCCAAGTGCTGCAACCGGTGCTGGACACCCAGTTCTGGCTGGCCACGCACGTCGTGTGCGTGACGTCGGGCTATGCGGCGACGTTCCTGGCCGGGACGCTGGGGCTGTTGTACGTCATCCGCGGCGTTTGCACGCCGACGCTCGATGCGCCGATGGGCAAGGCGTTGGCCCGTATGACCTACGGCGCGTTGTGCTTCGCCATCTTCTTCAGCTTCGTCGGCACGGTGCTCGGCGGGCTGTGGGCCGACGATTCGTGGGGCCGGTTCTGGGGTTGGGACGTAAAGGAGAACGGCGCGTTGATCATCGTGCTGTGGAACGCCCTGGTGTTGCACGCCCGTTGGGAAGGTTGGATCAAGGACCGCGGCATGGCTGTGTTGGCGATGGTCGGCAACGTGGTGACGGCGTGGTCGTGGTTCGGGGTGAACAACCTGGGCATCGGCCTGCATTCGTACGGCAAGTCGGAAGCGGCGATCACGTCGCTGTTGGTTTTCTGGGTGGTGCAACTGGTGCTGGTCGGCGTGGGGTTGCTGCCGAAGTCGTGCTGGTGGAGTTTTCGCGGCGAGAAGAACGGCGGGCCGCAGGTCGGCGCGGCGAAAGGTGACGCTTGAGCGTGGCGGAGCGGCATCGTAGCAGGCGAATCTTTTCGCCGAAAGAATCGATTGACAGTTCTTTCGGCGAAAGGATTCGCCTCCTACAGAATTCGGTTTGGGGATCAGCACGTATCAATTGAGTAGTGCTTTCGGATTACCTGTGCGCGGGCACAAAGTGCCCGCGGCTGCGTTTTTCGCAACAATCGCGTTTCACGATCGCTGCTTACCGAATTACGGTTGACGCAAATGCTTTCCTCATTCTATCGCCCGCCGTTGCTGACACGCCGCGAGATGCTGCATCGTGGTGGCGCGGGCTTCGGCATGTTGGGGCTGGCCGGCGCTCTGCAATCGGCCGGCGTGCTTTCGGCCGCCGCGGCCGGTGAAAGTGGTATTCCGCCGCGGACGCATTTTGCTCCGCGGGCCAAGCGGGTCATTTTCCTGTTCATGAACGGCGCGCCGTCGCACGTCGATACGTTCGACCCGAAGCCGGCGCTGGCAAAGTATGCCGGCGAGAAGCCTCCGGAGGACGGCCGCAAGCGCAACAAGGGCGGCGGTTTGATGCCGTCGCCGTTCGGCTTTGCGCCGCACGGCGAGAGCGGCGTCGTGATGAGCGAGTTGTTCCCCAATCTGGCCCACCATGCCGACGACCTGTGTGTTATCCGGTCGATGCACACCGACGTGCCGAATCACGAGCCGGGCCTGCTGCTGATGAGTTCGGGCCACCAGCAACCGACGCGGCCGTCGCTCGGCTCGTGGGTCTCCTACGGCCTGGGCACGGAGAATGCGAACCTGCCGACGTTCGTTGCGCTGTGCCCTGGGCTTCCGGTCGTCGGTCCGCAGCTTTGGTCTAGCGCGTTTCTGCCGGGCGAGCATCAAGGGACGTCGGTCGACACGAACGATCTGCGGGTCGATAGCCTGGTGCGGAATCTTCATCATCCGCGGCTATCGCGCGAAGAGCAGCGGCGGCAACTCGATCTGCTGGCTCAATTGAACGAATTGCACCTCGCCAGCCGCGAGCACGACGCGGCGCTAGAAGCGCAGATTCGGGCGATGGAGTTGGCGTTTCAGATGCAGCGCGAAGCGGCCGACGCTTTCGACGTTTCGCGCGAGAGCGAGCACGTCCGCGAGCGGTATGGCCGGACGGTGTTCGGGCAGACCTGCCTGCTGGCGCGGCGGTTGGCCGAATACGGCGTGCGGTTCATTCAGGTGTACTACGTCGATAAGAACGAGAAGCAGCCTTGGGACACGCATGCCAGCAACGACGACCGGCATCGCAAGCTGTGCGCCGATAGCGATCGGGCGACCGCCGCGCTGCTGGGCGATTTGAAGGCGCGCGGCATGTTGGAAGACACGCTGGTCGTCTGGGGCGGCGAATTCGGCCGCACGCCTTATGCGCAGCCGAACAAGGATCCGAAGCAGGTCGGCCGCGATCATCATCACACGGGCTTTTCGATGTTCATGGCGGGCGGCGGCGTTCGCGGCGGCACGATGCACGGCGCGACGGACGAATTCGGCATGAACGCCGTCGAGGGCCGCGTCCATATCCACGATTTGCACGCGACGATCTTGCATCTGTTGGGCATCGACCACGAACGGCTGACGTATCGGTACAGCGGGCGGGATTTCCGGCTGACCGACGTACATGGGAGCGTGGTGCGGGACGTGCTGGCGTGAGTTGCTTGGCAAGTACCTTCGACGCAGGTCGGCTCCCGTTGAGCCCGGCCGCCGCTGTGGCGATTCGACGGCGGAAAGAAACGGCGACGTCCGAAAAAAAACGTTTGCCTTCTCCAAGGATTGTGCTACAACAGCCCGCGTCAGGGTGGGCGCGGCGTGCGGGTTTGATCGATTCAGTTCCGATCGATCCGGCGCCGTGAACTTCGATGTTTCACGTCTTTTGCCGTCGAAAGGAATCCGCCATGACGCACGTCTATGCTCGTAAACATGTTGCAGGGCCGTTGGTTGTCGCCGTATGGGCGATGTTCGTTGCCGCCGATTCGAAAGCACAGGACTGGCCGCAGTGGCGGGGGCCGAATCGCGACGGGAAGGCCGCCGGTTTTAGCGCGCCCGAGTCTTGGCCGAAGGAATTGACGCAGCAGTGGCAGATCGAAGTCGGCGACGGCGTGGCGACGCCCGCGTTGGTTGGCGAGCGGTTGTATGTGTTCACTCGGCAGGCAGGGGACGAGATTCTTCGTTGCGTCAGCGCGGCCGACGGCAAGGAGATCTGGCAGGACAAGTATCCGGCCGATCCGGTTCGTGGCGCGGCGGGCGGGTTCCCTGGGCCGCGCAGTTCGCCGACGGTCGCCGAGGGCAAGGTCGTTGCGCTTGGCGCACAGGGCATAATCTCTTGCTGGGACGCGGAGTCGGGCAAGTTGCTGTGGCGGAACGAGAAAACCAAGGGTCGCGTGCCGCGGTTCGCGACGTCGAGCTCGCCGATCGTCGTCGGCGACGTGGCGATTTTCCAAATTGGCAGCGAGCGCGACGGCGGCATCGTGGCGTACGATCTGGCGTCGGGCGAGGAGAAATGGAAGTGGTCGGAAAGCGGTCCGGCGTATGGCTCGCCGACGGCGATCAAAATCGGCGATACGCAGGCGATCGTCGCGCCGACGGATGGTCGGATGGTGATCCTGGCTGCCGCCGACGGCGAGGAACTATGGAACATTTCATATTCGCAGGGCCGGTACAACGCCGCTTCTCCGCTGGTCGACGGAGCGACGATCATCTACGCCGGGCCGAACCGCGGATCGACGGCGCAAAAGATCGAGCGGAAGGGCGACGAGGTCGAAGCGAAGGAATTGTGGGTGAACACCGAAAGCTCGGTGCAGTTCAACACGCCGGTGCTCAAGGACGGAATGCTATTCGGACTTTCCAATCTGAACAGCCTGTTTTGCGTGGACACCGAGAGCGGCAAGACGGTTTGGAACGCTCCGCTGGGCGCGGCGGCGGCCCGCGACGAAGGGCGACCGGCCGAAGGCGGCGAGCGGCGCGATGCGCAGCGCGGCGACGCGCAGCGCGGCGATGCGCAGCGCGGCGATGCGCAGCGCGGTGAAGAGCAACAGCGCGGTCAGCGAGGCGAGGGACAAGACCAGCCGCGCGATGCGCAGCGCCCGCGGCCGGGCGGCGAACGAGGTCAGCGTGGCGGCGGACGTGGATTCGGCGGTCGGGGCGGCGGTGGGGGCGGATATGGCTCGGTGGTCGACGCCGGCAGCGTGCTGATCGCGCTCGTGCCGAGCGGCGAGTTGACGGTGTTCGCGCCCGGCAAGGAGTTCAAGAAGCTCGCCGAGTACAAAGTCGCCGAGCGCGGCACATACGCCTATCCGATCGCGTCGGGCAAGCGGCTATTCATCAAGGATCAGAATTCGCTGACGCTGTGGACGGCACCGTAGAGGCGGCGGCAGAGCAGCGTCCGGATGGGTTACGTAATTCGTTTGGCGATTGAGACCATTTGGCGACCGGACCTCAGCAGGCGAGGCGGCGTCGAGCCCGAGGTACGGGGCGTTTTCAAGGGTTGGTTCGCTTGTCGCGCGCGGACAGGTTGTTTCGTAGAACCTTCTTAACGAATTGCGGCAGCGATAATCCCTTCTCGGTCGCCTCGGCAGTGGCGTCGGTGTGTTCGTTGATCTCTCGCTCGCCCTGCCAAACGATTTCTATTCGACGAATGTCCTCCATCGAGATGTGTTCGTAAGACTCGGGGCTCGCCCAATAGCATGTGCGACACGATCGGGGATATCTCGTCCGAAGCCAGTTCGTGCAATGCTCGCACGACCACGACTTGGCGCGATTGCACGAACCACAAACGAGCATAAAAGCGATGGAATCCGGATTGACCGCAATTGCATCGCCTGCGACCTCATAGGGCACGCGGTGGTCGACTTGCAAGTGCGTGGCGTCGAATTCTCCCGTGCAAATGGCGCATCGGGTTCCATGGCGTTTGAGCAATTCCTTCTTGATGCTTTTTGGAAGCATAGCACGACCGCGCTGCGACGTGCCGCGTGCCTGCTTGGGATTGCCGAATCGATACGCGGCAATCTTGCGGCCGTGCTTGCCGACGACCGAATACGTTTCGATGGGGATTCCTTGTTCTCGAACGTCACGGACGGCGCGCGGCGGGTGATCGTATCCGAACGTTTCCTTCAAGTCCTCGGTAGAAATAAAGCCATATTCGAGAATATGGTCGACGACCGTGCGCGAACGTTTACCGGTAACAACCGCGAGCCGCTTGAGAAACGTCGCGGGAAATCGTTTCTTCACCAAGAAAACTCTGTCCTATCCGAGCGTAAGATGCCGTTGGACCGACGCCTGCGGTCGCGGCAATGCATTCAATGCATCGGCCAGACTGGGCGCGATGTATAGCGACTCGAAAGTCATCGCCTTGCGGCCCAAAAGCGTTGCTTGGGTCGACCGGCCTGCGCAAATCTCAATGTGCCGCAATCCGAGCGACGGCGGAAGAGGTTTGCCGAACACTTTGTCCCCTGTGCGCCCATCGTAGCTCACTAAGTATCGCATATTGCGGCGATTCAGCTCGGCGAGTACTTCGCAGAACTCGTCGTGCTCGAACTTCGGCGCGTAGCGATTGTCACGATCGAGACAGACACCCTGGTACGGCGGATCCATGTAAACAATGTCGCCCTCGCGACACTCGGCGAGAACATCCTTATAGTCCAAAGTGGATACCTTCGTCTTGCCGCTCAGCAACATCGAGGCGCCGCGAATACGCCGCGACATTTCCTCGGGACGAGCACCCTTGCGCCGGTTGTCGGGGCTGTTGTTGAATTGGCCTTCGGCATTGTACCGGATGCATGCCTTGACGCAGCGAGCCAACAGATACAGGAAATGCTCCGGCCGATGGTGCTTGTTGAACCGGTCGCGGACTTCGTCGTAGTAGACTCGTTCCCTTCCCGCCTGAGCGTTCCAGAGCTCCGCGTAGCGGCGTAAAATCCGGTCCGGATGATCGATAATCTCCGCCCAAACGGTTGCTAGGGGAGCATGTCCATCGTTCAGCCAAAACGATGTCGCCCAGCAGCGATACGCAACGGCCAGGGACATCGCAGCCGACCCTGCGAACGGTTCGACAAAGCGATCAATGTCGTGCGGTAAATGTGCGAGGATCGCCGGCGCGATGGAGCGTTTACTGCCCTGATATGGGATTGGATGAGGAACATCGGGCGAGCCGCGCATGTTGCTTCCTATAGTGCGGAACACACGATCGAGCAGATTGGATTGCCAATACGATATTGCAGTCGAGCGTAGAAATCAATGAGCGTTCGTCGGTCATTATCGGCGTCATCGTGCGGCTCCTAACTGTCGTCGCCTCGTTCGCCGCACAAATGGCAGCGAAACGGGCATTACTTTTTCCGCCGATAGTCGATCGTCATGAACTGGACCCATTTGCCGTCTTCGTCGAGCATCGAGGACGTCATTACTTTGTGGTCTTTGCTCTTGATTTCGATGACGTCGCGGAACTTGACGGACTTGCCTGGCGCAGTTTGGTTTGGTCCTTCGGCTTCGAGCGTGAGCTTCTTGCCGGACTCGTCGACGGCGCCGGTGTAGCGCCACATGTGGTTGTACATCGTGTCGATCCACGTGCCGATGTACTTCTTTTCCTGTTCGTCGTAGCCGAGCGTCATGACGCCGGTGAACTCGGTGCCCATGGCGTTGCCGGTGACTTCCGACATCGTCCAATACCCACCGAGCTTGC
This sequence comes from Pirellulales bacterium, assembly GCA_040901705.1. Classification (GTDB taxonomy): domain Bacteria; phylum Planctomycetota; class Planctomycetia; order Pirellulales; family PLA5; genus PLA5. The sequence goes on from JBBDYI010000145.1 coordinate 26,546, forward strand.
GGACGCTTTCCTTGCCTTGTATCTTGAGCGGGGGCTGGTCGGGCGCGATGATGCACTCGGACGATGTTTCCCATTGGCCGACGAGGTGGTCGAGCCATTTGTGGTGCTCGGTTGGTTCGGAGACGGGCGGGGCTTCTTGGGCGCGGAGGCTGGCTGCCGTCAATGAAGCAAAGAGCAACGCCATGCCAATTGTTCGTTGAGTTTTCATCGTGGTTGTGCTCCTGTGAACGTGAGTTTGTTTGCGAGCGATTGCGACGCCAAACTGGCCGATCAACCGTTGCATCGTAACGTAACGCGGTTTGGAATTGTACCGGCCAAACCGCGAGGAGATTGGCTCGAGTTCGACGACTTGCGGCGGCTATTCGGTTGGCACGCCGGTTGCGACGGCGCGTAGTGTGGCGGCGTCGAAATCGGCTTTCATTGGCCAGCGGTCGACCGCCGTGGTGCGGCCGCGGAGGTAGATGCTGATTTTGTCGCTGGTTGGGCGGATTGGGTCGCTGGTGTGGTCGATCCATGTTCCGTGGAGTTTGGGCAGCGACGTCCAGACGATGGTTTTGGCGAGCGGGTCGTCGGCTTGGCCAGTCGGATCGTAGCCGACCATTGCTTGATGCTGCTCGTCGAGCGGCCAGGATGCGCGGACCTTTACCGACAGGCGATAGGTCGCGTTGCGGTCGAGCTGGTGTGCCTGCTGGACGAAGCCGCCGTCGCATTTTTGGCCGGCCTGGCTGTCGGCGAGGACGCGGGCGATGCGGTTTTTCGGATCGGCGCCGTCGGCGGTGACTTGGAACTGCGTGGCTGGGTCGATGGCGAAGGTTTTCCAATCGGCGAGTTTGTACGTCGCCGGATCGGCTGCGGCGGTATCGCTTTGATTTGTCTCGCCTTGCTGCATGTCGCCGTTTTCGAGCAGGTTGCGTTTGGCCGTGGCGAGATGCCAGTCGGTTGCCGCGTGCTCGTATTCGACGATTTGCATGTCGAGATCGAAGTCCTGCTTCACGCCGTCGAGAAACGCCGTGCCGGCGGGATACTCGTCGCGGGCGTGTTTGCGATAGGGGTTGAAGCCGGGCTTGTCGTTGCTGATTTGGCCTTTGATGTTCACGAACCCGTGGAGCGTTTCGTAGTTTTCGAGCGACTGCATTTCGATGGCGTAGGTTTCGCCCGGCGTAAGCGGCACTTCGCCGGGCGCGAACGCCGTGCCGAACACGCCCCACGAGGCGTCGCCGGTGTAGTTGCCGTTGCCGATGGCGACGCGCTGGATGCCGACGACCGGCCCGTCGGGTCCGCCCTGGCGAACGCGGACGGCGATGCGCTGGCGATCGAGCGGCGGCTGTGCTCCGGAGACGGCGGCGTAGCAGACGATGGAAGCGAGGCCGCGGCCTGAGGCGACGTAGGTTTGCTGCCACTTCGGTTCGCAACGGGTGAGCGTTTCAAACTGTTTGTGGACGCGCTTGTTGTATGGAATGAGCAGGCCGTCGCCGTCGCCGGCTACGGACATCCAGAGTTCGCGGCCGGTGTAGCCGCGGGCGGCGATGCCGTTTTCGTCCGGCGCGGCGATGCGGTAGCAATCGACAGTGCGCTTGTCGGCACGTTTATCGTCGGGCTTGTCGTCGGTCTTTCGCCAAAACGCTTGCAGCTTGCCGCCGTCGGTTTCGGGGCGGAGGTGGACGGCGTAGGTGTTGCCGGGCGTGGCGGGGACTTCGCCGCTGTTCCAGCCGGTCGAGTAGGCGTAGTTCTTCGGCCCGCCGCAATCGACTTCGACGACCGGCATCGTCGGCCCAACTTGCGGCCATTGGTCCGGCGTCGAATCTTTGTCGGCGTCGGTCGGCCGCTCGTGGATCGAGAGCAGCATCGTCTGGCTGTTGGGGCCAGCGCCGTCGACGCCGTCGGTGGCCAGCTTGAAGCCGACGTTGGTTACGCTCGTGCCGCGGGCGACGAAGGTTTGGTAATAGGCGCTGGCCGCCTTGGTGTCGTATTCGTGGTCGTCGAAGTTGAAGTAATCGAATCGCGGCGAGTAGCGGCGGTCGAGCTTGTCGCCGTCACGGGTGAAGACGTTCGTCACGATGAACGGGCGGACGTAGTGGGCGGGCTGTGTGAACAGGAGCGTGTAGCGGCCCGCGGCGGCGGAGAGGCGATACCAGCCGGCGGGCTCGGTTTCCCAAGTGCGGAATCCGGCCGGCTCGGCGCGGGGGTCTTCGGGTGCGGCGAAGGCGAGGACCGTGGAGAGCATGGCCTGCTGTTTGGCGGCGTAGAACTTGGGATGCTCGACGCGGCCGGTGAGGACGACTTGGGCGTTGGCGGTGATGGCGAGGGTGGCGACGGCGAATGTGGTGGCGGCGATTGTGGCGAGGATGGTTTTGGTGATGAGGGCGCGCGGGGGTTTGGGGGGGCGGGATGCGGCGGGGCTTGTGGTTGGGTGGG
>JBBDYI010000146.1:0-28951 GCA_040901705.1 Pirellulales bacterium
TCGAATTCACTTGCCGGACCGTTTTGGTTGCGGCCAATGGCCGCGCTAGGTTATCGGTGTAATCCGTGGTTCGTTTCAATCGGCTAAACAGTTACGCATTTGACAAAGGCCGACTACGATTCCTCGTCGCCTTGGATGGGCGGCTTGTGGAGGATGTCGTCGACGACGCCGTATTCCTTGGCTTCGGCCGCGTTCATGTAAAAATCGCGATCGGTGTCCTTGGCCAACTGCTCGACTGGTTTGCCCGTGTGGTGCGCGAGAATCTTGTTCAGCTCTTCGCGGGCTTTGAGAATCTCCTTCGCCTGAATCTCGATGTCCGAGACCTGCCCGCCGACCGAACCGTGCGGCTGGTGGATCATCACCTTGGCGTGCGGCAACGCGAACCGCTTGCCCGCCGTGCCGCCGGCCAGCAACACCGCGCCGCCGCTCGCCGCCAGCCCCACGCAGTAGGTCGCCACGGCGCAAGTGAGAATCTGCATCGTGTCGTAGATCGCCATCGTGGCCGTGATGCTGCCGCCGGGCGAATTGATGTAGAAGTGGATGTCCTTGCGGCGGTTCTCGCTCTGCAAGTACAGCAGCTTCATCACCAGTTCGTTGGCGATGCCGTCCCAGATTTCGCCCTGCAGGAAGATCACGCGGTTTTCCAGCAGCAGATCGGCCAACGTCATCGGCCGCTGACGCTGGTAATCGCGATAGGCCGATTGTGGATCGAAATCGGCCCGCGGCGGAGCGAAATCCGGTCGCTCGATATGTCCAGCGCTGGTGCCCATCGCCTGGGCGATGAGACCCAACGTCGGCAAGCCGTTCTGGCGGCGTCCGTCGTCAAACATGATGGCTCCTTCGTGATTCAACCGACGGTATGACCGGCTCGGATTCGTCGTAAGTCAGGCACCCCGTGCCTGACAGCATAGCTGACCCCTGTTCCCTGACCCCCGACCCCTGTCCACTATTCCTTATCCTCGTCCGTCGGCAGTTCCTGCTGCGTCGGCCCTGCGCCGTACTTGGCCTGCGGAATGTCGTCCCCCGCATCGCCGCCGCCGGCCGCTTGATCGACCGCTTCGGTCGTGTCCTCGGCCGACGCTTCCGGCTTGAACGGCACGTCCTGGAACTGCGATTTCTCCAACACCAATTCGATCACCTTCCGCTCGATGATCTGGTTGCGGAGCACGTCCCACAACCCACGCTTTTCCAGTCGGGCGCGAACCCGCCGCGGATTCTCGTCGCTCTGCATGGCGATCAGCCGAACTTCGTCCTCGTAGTCCGCCTCTGCCGCCTCGATCGAATGATCCTCGGCGATCCGCTCCAGGATAAAGTGTTCCTTCAAAGCGCGGGCCGTGTTGACCATGCTGTTCTGCCGCAACTCGTTGGAGTGGGCGCGAATCTCCTGATCGCTGAAACCGTTGCGCTGCAACTCCATCACGCTCCGCTCCAACTCGCGCTGCGCCTGCCGCTTGAGCATTTCCGGCGGCAAATCCCAATTCGCGTCCTTCGTCAGCGCGGCGGTGATTTGCCGGCGGAAGACCTGCTGCTGCCGGAACTTGAACTGCCGATTGAGATCGCCAAGCAAGTGCTCGCGCAGCTCCGCTTCGCTCTCGTAGCCGCCAACGTCGGCCAGGAATTGCGGCGTCAACTCCGGCAATTCCAGCTTCTTGACGTCGAGCACTTCCACTTCGGCGGTCACTTCCTTGCCGCGCAGTTTCTCGTTAGGGGCGTCGGCCGTCAGCGTGGCCTGCATTTCGCGAGTTTCGCCGCCGCGAACGCCCGCCAGCTTCTTGTCGAATTCCTCGATCCGCCCATCGCGGAAACTCAGCACCGGCCGCAAACGGATCGTTTCCTCTTCGCCGCGAGACAGCACGTCGCCCTCGTGTCGAAACGTGATGTTGCACACCACGTAGTCGCCCGACTCGGCCGGACCGTCGTGCGGCACGAGGTGCCCATATTCGTGCAGCAGGTTTTGCAGCCGGCGATCGACGTCCGCTTGCGAAAATTCGTATACCGGCCGTTCGACCTTCAAGCCTTCCCACGTCGGGATGTCGAAGTCCGGCCGCACTTCCAGGTCGAACTCGAACGTCATCGGCCCTTCGGCCGGAACTTCGATCGCTTCCAGGTCGAATTCCGGCTCACTGATCGCCGCCAGCTTGTATTGCGTGTTGACCTTGTCGATGCTGTCGAGCAGCAGCGCCCCTTTGACCTGCTCGGTGACTTCCTTGCGGAAACGGGACTGGACAAGTTCGCGCGGAGCCTTGCCGGCGCGAAAACCGGGCACCTGGGCCAAAGGCACCAACTCGTCGAACTTGCGATCGAAGTATTTCTTGACGTCCTCGGCCGAAATCGTGACCGTGATGTGCCGCTGGCACGCACCGGGCGACTCGATCTTGGCCTCGAGGTTGTCGATCGACAACGGTTCCTCGGCCGCTTCGTCGCCGGTGGCCGCATCGCCCTCCGCCGCGCCCGTGTCCTGTTCGTCGGCCAACGCGGCCGCATTGCGATCTTCGTCCGATGGAGCCATAACTCAAATCACCTCTCGGCCAGACCGCGCGGGTAAAGCGAATGCCCCGCGGAGGAAACGTTCGCCGCAACCAACGCCAAGCGGGCCGCGAACGTCGAAAAAAAAGTGCGAAAAGCCCTGTGCAAAGAGCGGGTGATGGGACTCGAACCCACGACAACGACGTTGGCAACGTCGTGCTCTACCAACTGAGCTACACCCGCGGTCGCGTCGATCCGTCACCGCCAACAAAAACCCCAAAATCCATCCGCGCACACCGCTGCCGGTGGCTACCGGATTATAGGTTTGGGCAACCGCCTTGCAAGGGCAATTGACCGTTCGCCCAGCCTAACGCCGCCGCGGCCGGGCCGTCAAGCGGTGGGGTTTGGGAAGTCCCGGCGAACGACGACTGCCGCCGGCAAAGTGGTGATTACGGCGGTCGCCACGCCACCCGCTTCGCCACCCGCTTCGCCGCCAAATCGCCGCCGATGGGCGAGGGTGGCGAATCCGCCCCTGGCGCGTACAATCCAATTCCACGTAGAATGCAGTTCCGCCCCGTCCCGCCCGACCTTTTCTTCGCCCGAAGTTTTCTCAATACAAGGAAAGCCCACGCCCATGAAAGCGGCATTCTTCAACGAGCCGGGACCGCCCTCGACCATTCAGTTCGGCGATCTGCCCCAGCCGAAAGTCGGCGACACCGAAGTCCTCGTTCGCGTCGCCGCCGTCGCCGTCAATCCGATCGACACGTACATCCGCGCCGGGGCGATCCTGTTCGACTCGCCCAAGCCGTTCATCGTCGGTTGCGACCTCTCCGGCACGGTCGAGGCCGTCGGGTCGAAGGTGACGCGGTTTCGCGTCGGCGACCGCGTATGGGGATCGAATCAGGGCCTGCTAGGGCGACAGGGAACCTTCGCCGAATACGCCGCGGTCGACCAATGCTGGCTCTACCCGACGCCCGCAGGCGTCGCCGACGAACACGCCGCGGCCATCGCGCTGGTCGGCATCACGGCCCACCTCGGCGTCGTCCGCGACGCTGCGCTCAAGACCGGCGAAACGCTGTTCGTCAATGGCGGCACCGGCGGCGTCGGCTCCACCGTCGTGCAAATGGCCAAAGCCATCGGCGCAACGGCGATCACCACGTGCGGCACCGATGAAAAGTGCGTGCTCGCCCGATCGCTCGGCGCGGATTTGGCCATCAACTACAAGACCGAAAACGTGGCCCAGCGCGTGAAAGAATTCGCGCCCCAAGGAGTCAACGTCTTTTGGGAAACGCTCCGCGAGCCGAATTTCGATGCCGCCGTGGAGATGATGGCCGAGCGGGGCCGCATGATCATCATGGCCGGCCGAGACGCCCGGCCGACCTTTCCCGTCGGGCCGTTTTACGTCAAAGGCTGCGCGCTGCACGGCTTCGTCATGTTCAAAGCCACGCCCGACGAACAGCGGGTCTGCGCCGACGACATCAACGCCTGGCTCGTCGCCGGCAAGCTGAAACCCCGCATCGACCGCGTCCTGCCGCTCGCTGAAACGGCCGAAGCCCACCGTCTGCAAGAAGAGAGCACAGTCAACAAGTCCGGCGCAACGGCCGGCAAGCTGGTGCTCAAGCCGTAACGAAGGGTGCCCTGCGACGCAGCAAGTTGCGGCAAATCCTACCGGCTGGCCTTCGCGCCCGGGCTAAAAGACTCAAAGCCCGGTGCGCCCGCCGCGTGCTCCTTGGCAAAGGCGACCGCCCCGTCGGCCAGTTTCATCCCCTGGGCGATTTCCCGCTTCGTGAAATACGGCGACTTGAGGCCGCGCGGGTCTTCGATGTTCTTCCCGGCCAACTCCTGCCAGGACATGCCATTCTCCAAATGCCACGCCGCCGCCTGAGCCGCCTTCGTCGCTACGTCGCCCTTGCCGTATCGCACGAGCAGCGCCGACACTTCCGGCTTGTCCGAAACCGCCGAGATCGGCTTTAGCTCGTAGGGCATCCTGGCGGTCGGATCGGGCTTGCCGTGGTCCAAGCACAACACGGCCAACTCCACCTTGTGAGTTTTTTCCGGCGCGATGTTGAACGCCGGGCCGCCGCCTCCGCCCACGTCTTGACCGGCGCCCGCCGCAAACTGCGCCAGCACGGGCACCCCGGCGAACGCCTCAGGCAGCTTGATCGTCAGCGGTTTCTTCGTCTTGTTCTCGACGATCAGGTTCGCCTTGTTGGCGCTGACGGCGATGAACTTGACGTCGACCTGTTCGCTCTTGATCGCATCGAATACATCGATGGCCTCGCCGGCCGCCGTGTCGACCTTTGCAGCGTCGACCTTCGCCGTTTCGCCGGCCGCGGCCGAGGATTTCTCGCGCGGAGCGGCGATTGACCACGCCGAAAACGCCACGAGCGCGGCCGCAACAGCAGCCAAACCAACACCAGAACGAGACCAAAACGTCGTCATCGATATTTCTCCGCAGCAATGGAGCAAGTCAAGAGTTCGATCAGCCCACCGCCGCACACGCTCAGCAAGTAAACTCGGAAAGCGCGCGGCCAAGGCCACCTATTTAGCATAATCGGCGCAATCCGCCTGTCCAACCAAAACCGCCGAGGGCGATTCCGCAAGCGACCGACCGCCACTTTTGGGGGTGCCGCCACGCAGAACGATTCGCAATCGCGCCGCTGCCCCCAGATTTCGCCAGCCCGCGAGAAAGTTATTCCGCCCAGCCAGTCCGGCAGCACAGAACAAGCGCCCCAAGAACCAAAAGAGCACGCCGCCAAGAAAGTTCCAACGCCCCAAGCGTCCCCAATCCCCAACCCCCAGTCCCCAACCTCCACCCCCTGCTCTCTAAACCGCCGCCTCGAACGCCTCGAGCGCCGCGGCCTCGTCGGGCAGAATCTCGAACAGCCGGTCCAGATGCGTGATCGAGAACACTTCCTTGAATTCCGGTCGAATGCTGCACAGCTTCAGTCCGCCGCCGCGGCTCTTGATCAGCTTATACGCCGCGATCAGCTTCACCAGCGCGGCGCTGGAAAGAAACGACACGTTCTGGAAGTTCAAAACGACGTTGCCCCCTTTTTCGCTCTCGATCAGACCGAACAATTCCTTGCCGATCTCCTCGATCACGGCGTCGTCGCGAATTTCCCGATCGTGAAAGCGGACCGCCAGCACGTTGCCGACGTTGCGGACCTCTAGATGTCGATAGACGCTCATGGCGCACCCCTAAACAAACGCCGCGGCATTCTCAAGCGACACGCACTCGCCAACGGCCATGCAACCCTAAGGATACCAGCCCGTCACCGCCGAGGCAACGCAAACCCGTGCCAAGGCTCGCACTCTCCGACCCAAAAGAAACACGCAAGAAACGTCGGCCATCGGTGTTCGGGGGATCGTCATCTCGCAATAATGGTGGTGCGAAGGCAACGCCTCGCATCGCTCGCGGCGCCATCGACGCTGCCGGCTGGGTCAGTCGGATCGTGCCGGGGCCTCGATGACCAAACGAGGTTGCCGCTGTTTGCCGTCGTCGCCCTTATCCCAGCCCTGCGATTCGATCACCCGCCGCGGATAGTTCCAATTGCCCGCGTCCTTGGCCGTAATGATCTTCACCGGGCACCGCCCTGCCGCCATCGCCACGGCCGCCGGCAGGTCGTGGCTTCGCAGTACATTGAGCAAGTCCGGACCATCGGCAAGCGTCGTCGGCAAATCGTATAAACGCAGTTCCGCGATGCCCGGCTCGAACAAGCTTGCGTAAAGTGCAATCACCGCCATGTCGCCGCGGGCTTCGAGGACGAGCGGCGATTTCTTGAATTCGTCCATCGAACGAACGGCTTGAATCGTGCGCTGCACGTCCCACACCTGCATGCCGGCGAGCGTTTGACCGAGAAGCATGAAGCGGCGGCGGTCTTGGACTTGTCGTTTCGCACCAACTGTCGATTGATTCGCGTCTGCTCTCGGCGTGCTGAGGATTCGGTACGCCCGATTCGTGAGGTCGTCGGGACCGAAAAACTGCGTGGGCGACTCGTCGGTACCGTTAACGATCAATCGCGCGACATCGCCTGCTTTCGCGTCGCCGTAGGCCCAAACACTGAAGTTGAGCCGCGCACCGTCTCGTCTGAAGAAGTCGAATCGGCGGATCGAAACTTGGCCAATTTGCTCGTTATCGCCCGCGTTAACCATCGGCACACTGTTGTCGTCCGGCCACCCCCGAAACACCTTCTCCCGCAAATCCTTCATCCACCCATCGCGCATCCTGTCCCACTCCTCCTTGCTCTCCGGCACTTTCGGCTCCGCCGCTTTGGCCACGAACGTCTCGTCGATCTTCGTGTTGATCTCATCCGCCGGCAGCTTGTCGAACACCTTTAGTTCCTCCGGCTCGAACAGCGGCAACGCCGGGCCGTCGATCGGCCGCCGCCCGCCGCCCAGGAACCGGTCGAACCACACGAACGCATGCGTATACAACTCCTGCGTGTCCGCGTGAGGGCCTTCGGTGATCTGCAACCCCAAGTTCTTCTCCGCGCCGTGCAGTGCGTAGATGCGGCGGACGATCCGATGGGTCCGCAGCACGCCGTCGAGCGGAAAGATGTTGTCTTTGTCCGTGTTCGAGATCAGCAGCGGCCGCGGGGCCACGAGCGCCGCCAACTGCGGATAGTCCCAGCGATACGTGTTCACGAAGTACATGCAGTCGCAATGTCCTTCGACGCACCCATCGACCACGTGATTCTGCAAATCCGTGATGCCCGCCACCGGCACGGCGACCTTGATGCGGTCGTCGAGCGCGGCGATGAACCACGTATACGCCCCGCCGCCCGAGCGGCCCGTCGCGCCGATCCGCTCGGCGTCGACTTCCTTCCGCGTGGTGAGATAGTCGAGCGCCCGAATCGAATTCCACGCCTCGACGCCCGCCGGCGTATAGCCGCGCGCGTTCCACCACCAGCGGCTTTCGCGGTACGTCCCGTGGTGAATGCCCTCGATCTCGCCCAGTTGCAGCGTATCGAGCACCAGGCACACATACCCATGCCGCGCAAACCAGATGCCGTGATGCTGATAGTGGACCTTGTTGCCGTAGCTCACGCCGTCTTTGGCCACCTTGCCGTGCCCGCACAGATAGAGAATCGTCGGGCAAGGCTTGTCGATCGCCTTCGGCAGATAAAGATTCGCCGTCACATACAGTCCGGGGCGCGACTGAAAATGCAGCTTCTCGACGACGAAATCGTCCCGCTCGATCCGCCCGGTGATCGTGGCCTTCAAATCGGTCCGCTCCGGCAGCGGATCGAGGCCGAGCATCTCGAACAACTGCCGCCGATACTCGCCGCGTTTCGCATTCCAATCGTCGAGCGTCTTGATCTCAGCCAAACACCCATCGCGTAGCGCCGCGGTCTCCGAGCGGAAGTATTCGGCCAACTGAGCGTCGCCAGAAGCCTTCGCCGGTTCGTCCGCGTGAACGCCTCGTGCATTCCACGCGGGGCCTGCACCGGCAACCGCCATCGTCGACGCCAACAGAACGCACGCGAATTGCCGCAATTGCATCGAAAAGCCTCCTATAAACAAACCAAGGCGTGCCCCAACGCATGGGACACGCCTCGAATCATACCCGATCTGCGTTTGTTTCTCGAATTCCCCGCGCTCTTCGGTGCTCCTGCTCCGTGAACCTCTGCAGTTAAGTTCGCATCCCGAACCGAATTCTGTAGGAGGCGAATCCTTTCGCCGAAAGCGCTATCAAGCGATTCCTTCGGCGAAAGGATTCGCCTCCTACAGTTCCGGGATAAGCACTAAGCAATCGAGCGTAGTCGCCGCCGCAGCACGATCGGCGCAAACGCCGCCCCTGCCGCGGCCAACAACGCCACACTGGACGGCTCCGGAACGACGGCGTTCAGCGCCACGCCAAAAAAGTCGACCCCGTTGAGCGTGCCGGGATTGATGCTGCCCGACTTGAGAATCACGGTCACGAACCCCGACGGAGAACCGGCGCCCAGCGGGCCGCCGAACGGATCATTTGCCACGGGCGAAGAGCCGGCGAACGCGCCGAACCAACCGCCCACGTCGCCGCCGAACGTATCGTTCTTGAAGATCAGCGGACCCGTCACATCTTGGCCGTCCACCGGCGGGTTGTTGCCTTCCACCACGATCACTTCGGCCCACTGCTCGCTGGCCACGGTCGGATTGCTCTGCCAGGCCCCGTCGATCGTGAGCGGAACGTTCGCGGGCACGGCGACGACCTGATAGATGCCGCCGTTGTAACTGTCGCCGCGCTGTTCCAAGACGCCGTTGTTAACGGCGACGGTAAAATTGCCGCCATCGTTGCGCTGCGTCCACTGGGTCCAGCCGGTCAGCCCGTCCAAAAAAAGCCCGTTCACCAGCAGTTCGCCCAGGGCACTACCACCGAGCGAAATCACCACGGCCAAAGCAGCCAATACACTACGCATCGCGGTCATGAGCGTTCTCCACCGAGATCCGGTCGCCACTCAAAACAACGTCCGGACATCCAAGTTGCATGCACAAAAACGACTGTACTTCAAATGGCGGCGACTTGCACCACGTCGCCAGTCTGGTGGTTATCGTGTTCGGCTCGGCGAGCGTTGTCAAGTTAGTTTTCGGCGAACTGCCGCAAGATTTCCCGCCCTCTTCGCCACGCTCCCATCGGCGCTCCCGCAGCCAGACCCCGAAGCCACATGGCGATAGCGCCAATTCCAAAAGCACGTCGCCGCCGGTCCCCCCGCGGCGTACCACACACCGTCGTGGCCGGTCTCCCGACCGCGCCGCGCAATGGATCAACCCGCCAGAATCTCACCAATCAACTCGCCGCGCGAAATCGGAATCGGCCGCCCCAGCGCGTCGTGAAACATCGTCGTAGGCGCGTATCCCAAACAGTGAAACAGCGTCGCGAGCAAATCGCCGGGCCGCACGATCCCGTCCCTCGGATCGCCCCCCACGGCATCCGAAGCTCCATGCACCACGCCACCGCGAATTCCTCCGCCGGCCAGACAAACCGAGAACACGTTGCCCCAATGATCGCGGCCGCCGTTGGCGTTGATCTTCGGACTTCGCCCGAACTCCGACAGGCAGACCACCAGCGTCTCGTCGAGCAGCCCGCGATCTTTCAAGTCGCCGACCAGCGCCGAAAACGCCGCATCGAATGGCGGACCGAGCGCGGTCCGCAGCCGCTGGGCCTCCTTGGTGTGCGAATCCCAGCACGGCGCATCCGACGGCTCTTCCGGACCGCGGAACCAGTTGACCTGCACCAGCGTCACGCCGGCTTCGACCAACCGCCGGGCAAGCAGCGTGCTCTGCCCGAATTGCGTCCGTCCATAACGATCGCGCACCACGTCCGATTCCTGATCGAGCGCGAATGCGGCCCGAGCCCGCTCGCTCGTTAGAAGATCGAACGCCGCGTTCGTCGCCGAATCGTAGCTCGCCAGCGCGCCGCCGCGCTCCACCGCCGCGCGATGCTCGTTCAACTTGGCCAGCAGCGCATGCCGGGCATGCAATCGATCGACGTGAACGTCGCCGGGCAACGTGAATTCGGGAATGCGAAAATCCGCCGACGCCGGCTCGCAGCGGAACAGCCACGGATCGGCGCCGCGTCCCAAGAAACCGGCGTCCTGTCCCGGCCACACCGAACCGTCCGTGTTGAAAATGTGATGCGGCAATCGCACCGCCGCCGGCAACGTCGCGCCGCCCGGCGGAGCCAATCGTCGAACCACCGCACCCAAATTCGGCCAATCGTTCGGCGCGCCCGGATTCGCGTTCTCGCGATTCATCGGCACGTGCGGCTGCCCCGTGAGCATGAAATACCCGCTCGACGAATGGGCGTTGTCCCCCGTATGCACCGCCCGCAGCAGGCAAAGATGCTCGGCCAGCGCCGCGGTCTTCGGCAGCAATTCGCTCACCATCATGCCCGGCACGCGCGTCTGCGTCGGCGCAAACTCGCCGCGGACCTCCGCCGGTGCGTCGGGCTTTGGGTCCCACATCGAATGCTGCGGCGGCCCGCCCATCAGAAACAGCACGATGCACGACTTGGCCTTCCCCAGCGACCTCGGTCCCACCCGCCGCAAGTCCGCCGCGCCATCCGCCGCGTTTCGCGCCCGCGCAAGGTCCGCCATTCCCAACACGCCCGCGCCGAAGCCAGCCAACCCCAGCGACCCAACGCGCAACATCTCGCGCCGCGACAGCCCGTCGCACAGTCGAACGCCAGGAGCGGTTACCGAAAACATCGCCGCCGCCATTTGCCAGAGAGTACTCACCGGGCCACCCTGCCGAGCGCACGTCCGCCCCGGCACGCCAACCGCGAATATACTCTGGCCCAAAGCGGCGCGAAAGCGCGATCCGATCAATCCTCGCCCGGCTGCGAAATAAACACCCGATCGCCCGGCCACAACGTGTAATTCGTCTTCGTATCGACGCCGCGCGCGATCGCGTCCCAGTCGACCGTCAATTTCTCATCGTCGCCGCCTTTCCCTGCTCGGCCGATCCAAATCCGCGTCCCTTTGCGAATTCTCAACGATTCGACATTCGCCAAGGCATCGAGCACCGTTTCATTCCCCGTAATAGCGACCCGGCGCACGCGGTCTCCTCCTTCGCTATTGTCTTCGATGACGTAATACACTTTGCTGTTGTACGCATACACGTCGACGGCCAGCGACACCTCGTCAAACCGCGACGAGAGCTTCGCTTCGATGGCCTTCTGCGCTTCGGCCAGCGTCAATCCGTTTACGTAAACCGCGCCGAACACTCCAAGGTTGACGCTTCCGTCGGGTCCGACAAGATGCTCGCCTTCGATATAAATCTTCTCGCCCTTCTCCTCGATCGAAAGTATCACACGCGGATTGACCAACATGGTTCGCAAGTGCGAATCAACCGCCTTTGTTGCTTTCGCTTCCGTTAAACCACTGATGCTAACCTTGCCGTATGCGAAGCCAAGGTCAACGGCACCCGAAGCATCGACCTTGAAGGATCCAAAGATCGGCATCCCTTCAAGCGTCCCGTCGACAGCGATTCTCAGCGTGTCGAGCTTATCGATCCGTTGCGGAGCCTTTGGCACCAACTTCGCCACCTTGACCGTCAAAATGTCGGGCGGCTCGATGATATAAGGCCGATCCTTTCCGAACGGAGTGCCGGCCGCCGCGGTGTCGTGCTCGCCACTTGCGGCGTCGCGTCTATCCGAGTTTGCTGCCGATTCATCCGCCGGCTTCTGCGCCGCGGCCACCGCCGCCACAAACACCGCGGCCGCGGCCGCCAGCAAACCGCGCCACCGCGCCGCGGTGGTGGGCGCGCCGGCCGAATGCGAAGAGAGCAGCCGCAAGATTCGTCGTTTGGTGTCGCTCGCGTTCATGGCAATTCCTATCGGGTTCGTGGAAAAACTCGAAACGTACTGCGTCAATAATTCCGCCAGATCCACCGCGCTCGTTCCGTCGAACACGGTCCAATCGTCGCAGGCCTCTTCCGCCGCCGCATAAAACCGCCGCCGCATCCACCACAACAACGGTTGCCACGGCAGCAACGCCAACATCGCCTCGACCGCCAAACGGCTCGCGCCATCCCGCCGCCGAACGTGCGCCAACTCGTGCCGCAACATCGCCTCCCACGCCGCCGACGCAAATTCGCCGCCCGGCGGAAACAATTGCTCATCCCGTCGATTCACCAGCACCGACGGTCGCCGAACGCCGCACAACGTCGGGCACGCCACGTCGTCCGACAGCAATACCCCCAGCCGTGCAACGCCCAGCCGCGAAGCAATCCGCTCGACGGCAGCGAGCACGCGCAGGTCGTCGCACGCCGCCGCACGCCGCACGATCGCTCGTAACCGCCAACAACTCGCGATCAACCGAATCGCCAACAGCGAAGTCGCCACCAGCCACGCCGCGCCAAACCAGATCACGTCGCGCTGCAACGACTCGACTTGCCGCCCCGCGCTCGGCGCCGCCAAGTCGTCGACAGCCGTCAATCGCGACGGCAAATCGCCTCGCTCGCGATCCTCCGCCACGCGCGGCAACTCCGTCCACGTTTGATGCAAGTCTCGCGCGGCAACGGTTTCCGCCGGCAGCAAACCGCAGCCAACCGCGCGAACCGCCGACGTCGCCACCGGCGCAAGAAGCGCCGCGACGATTCCTAGTAGTAGAATCCACGCCCTCAGCGCCGGCCGCCGCACGCATCGCGTGACAGCCAACGCCATCACAGCGATTGCCGTCGATTGCCACGCCACAACGAACACGATCCGCGGCCAATCCTCCAAGTCCGGCAACGGATTGGCCAGCCAAACGAGCCACGCGTTCATGATCCCGCTCCGCAAGTGCTAGGGACAATTGCCGTTAAGAATCGATCATTTCCGCTGCGCCTTCCGCCGCTCGTCGATCAGCCGCCGCAAGTCGTCGAGTTCCGCTCGGCTCAGCGGCTTCGAGTCGAGCAACTGCGAAACCAACAGCCGCGGGTCGCCGCCAAACGCGCTCTGCAGCAAATCCTTCAGCACGCCCCCGCGAGCCTGTTCGCGCGTTCGCACCGGCGAGTAAACGTATGCCCGTCCCTCGGCGCGATGCTTGAGCCAGCCTTTCTGCTCCAACTTCTGCATCGCCACCAGCACCGTCGTATACGTCACGCGTCGCCGCAGCGAAATCACCTCGACCACCGCCGCCACGGTCGCCTCGCCCTGCCGCCAAACGATCTCCATCACCTCCGCCTGAAGCGTTCCCAAGCCGTGAATCGTTTTCCGCGCCATTACGAATCTCCAGCAGCGCCCTATGTACGTCGCATCAACTGTACGTCGCATCAACGTACATCATGGTAACGTAGATGAATCCAGCGTGTCAATACCGGCAATCGTCACGGGCAATCGTCGCAACGACAAATCCAAAAACGCCAGATTTGACCGCCGACCCTATCCGCCGCGCGGGGCCTATTGCGTCGCCGGGCGGCCGCCTGCGACAATCGCCGATGTGCGCGTTCCGTTCTCGCCCAGCGACGTCGGTAACCGCAAATCATCGCCAAACCTCGACACCGACCAACCGTGATAGCGATCGCCATGCCCGAACCCATTGTGCAAGTCAAAGTTCACGGCCACGTCGGAACGATCGTGCTCAACCGCCCGGCGCGGCGGAACGCTATCTCGCGACAGATGCTCGCCGATCTGCTGCAAGCCTTCGAGGATCTGCACGCCGAAAGGAAAGTCCGCGCGGTCGTGCTCACCGGAGCCGGCTCGGCCTTCTGCGCCGGCATGGACCTCGGCGAAATGCTCGCAACCACCAAGGCCGACAACGCCCTGGCGATGTGGCACCACGATGCCGTGGCCTATCGCGACGTCGTCGAGTACATGCTCCGCTTTCCCAAGCCGATCATCGCCGCCGTGAATGGCCCGGCCGTCGCCGGCGGGGCCGGCTTTGTGCTCGCCTCGGACATCGTCGTCGCTTCTCCGACCGCCACGTTCGGACTCCCCGAACCGCTCCGCGGCCTCGTCGCCGGGCTGGTCGCGCCGCTGCTCGCCTTCCGCGTCGGCGGCGGCCTGTCGGCGTATCTGCTGCTCACCGCGGAAATCCTCCCCGCCGACGAGGCCAAATCCCGCGGCATCTACCACGAAGTCGTCGCCACCGACCTCGTCTGGGCCCGCGCCGCCGAAATCGCCAAGCAGTGCGCCCGCTGCGCCCCGGAAGCCCTCCAACTCACCAAAAAAATGCTCAACGAAACGATCGGCGAGCACCTCACCACGCTCCTAGCCGCCGGCGCAGCGGCCAGCGCCACCGCCCGCACCACGGAAGCGGCCGCCGAAGGTCTGGCCGCCTTCTTGGAAAAGCGCGAGCCGAACTGGCCGTAGCTCCATCCGCCTCGATTGCTTCAACAAGGCAAGATCGGAAACGGTTGGTCAATTAGCACGCCGACACCCGCGACTAGATGCGTCACACTCCGCGCGTCGCGACGAAGCCGTATGCGATCCGACAAATCCTCCGCCGCTGCTTCCCTCGCCGGCAACACGCGAACGTCGGTCCGCCGCCTCCGCCGCGCTTCCTTGGTCTCTCCGTCGCGGGCAACTACACTACACACGTCCACCCCGCCGCGTCGGAGCCAGGCCATGCCCGCCAAGTACTCACCCCAAATCTGTAGGAGGCGAATCCCTTCGCCGATTGGATCGCCGATCGGATCGCTTGCTGCGCTCGCCTCAGCGGCGCTCATCGCGATGATCGCGCTTTCAACGACCGCAACCCGCGGCCAACAGCCCGAATCTCCGCCCACGCCGCCCGACAAAGCCCTGGCCACGATCCACGTCCGCCCTGGCTTTCGCGCCGAACTCATGGCGGCCGAGCCGCTGGTCGTCGATCCCGTCGCCTTCGATTGGGGCCCCGACGGCAAGCTGTGGGTCGTCGAGATGGGCGATTATCCCGCCGGACTCGACAACCAGTGGAAGCCCGGTGGCAAAGGCAAACCCGGCGGTCGTGTCCGCTATCTCGAAGACACCGACGGCGACGGCCAGTACGACAAGTCGACGCTGTTCCTCGACGGCCTGCAAATGCCTAACGGAGTTCTCCCGTGGCGTGGCGGCGTGCTCGTCACGGCCGCGCCGGAAATCTTCTACGCCGAAGACACCGACGGCGATGGCCGCGCCGACGTCCGCAGATCGCTGTACGTCGGCTTCCACGAAGGCAATCCGCAGCTACGCATCAACGGCCTCCGCTACGGTCTCGACGGCTGGGTGTATTGCGCGAATGGCTGGAGCGGCGGCGTGGTCAAGAGCATCGCCACCGGGCAAGAGGTCAATCTCTCCGGCCACGACGTCCGCATCCGCCCCGACGAAGGACTCATCGAACTCGAGTCGGGCGTGTCCCAATTCGGCCGCAACCGCGACGATTGGGACAACTGGTTCGGCCAAAACAACAGCTATCCGCTCTGGCACTACGTGCTCGCCGACCGTTACGCCCGCCGCAATCCCCACGTCACCGCCGTCGACCCGATCCACCAACTTCTGCTGCCGCCCAATCCCAAGGTCTATCCCAACAGCCCGCAGGAAAAGCGCTATCACACGTTCGAGCAATCGGGCCGCTACACGTCGGCCTGTTCCGCGATGATCTATCGCGATGCGCTGCTGTTCGGCGTCCGCGGCGGCGCGAAGGGCCAGCGCGGCGAAGACGAAATCCGCCACGCCTTTACTTGCGAACCGTTCCACAACGTCGTCCAACACAATCTCGTCCTCGACGACGGCGTCACTTTCCGCACCGAGCGCGACCCCGCCGAGGCCGATCTCGATTTCTTCGCGTCGAGCGACCGTTGGTGCCGCCCCGTGATGGCCCGCACCGGTCCCGACGGCGCGTTGTGGGTAGCCGACATGTACCGCTACATGATCGAGCATCCGGAGTATCTCACGCCCGACGGCCGCGAGGAACTCAAGCCGTTCTACCGCCACGGCGACGACCGCGGCCGCTTGTACCGCGTTTACTCCGAGAATCGCCGTCCCCGCCCGGTGCGTCGGCTCGATCGGCTCTCGACCGCCGAATTGGTCGCTGCGCTCGACAGCCCCAGCGGCTGGCAGCGCGACACGGCCCAGATGCTGCTCGTCTGGCGGCGCGACTCGGCGGCCACCGAGCCGTTGGTCGAGATGGTCCAGTTTGGCAAGAATCCGCTCGCCCGCGTTCACGCACTCGCTACGCTGGCGGAACTCGGTGTTCTCGACAAAACGCTCGCCCTCGCTGCGCTCGCCGACGAGCACTCGCTCGTCCGTCGCCACGCGGTCCGCATCGCCGAAGTTTGGCTAGCCGACCACGAAGAAGCAGCCGACGCCGTCGCCCGTTTGGCCACCGACGAGAATGCAAAAGTCCGCCTGCAAGTCGCCCAATCGCTCGGCGCGTCGACTAGCGAGAGCGCCGCCCACGGTCTCATCCGGCTCATGCAACGCGCCGCCAGCGGCGCCACGGCCGAAACGGCCGCGTGCGACGAGCGTGTCGTCGGCGCAATTCTCAGTTCGGCGCGAAAAGAAAACGTCAACGCCCTGCTCGCCGCCGCGGTCGAACCGCCTTCCGCGCTTGCCCCCGCCTCGCGCGACGCGATTCGCCGCCAGTTTTTCGGTCCGCTCGTATCGACGGCGCTCGGCTGCGGCGAAACGGACGCCGTCCGCCATGCTCTCTCGCGACTTACGGCCGACGCCGACGGAAAGTACGCCGCCTGGCAATTGGCGGGCGTCGCGGCGCTCGCCGATGCGTTGCAGCACAAAAAAACCAACCTTGCCGCATTCACGGACGGCGACGCCACGGCTCGCGCTGCAATTGAAAAACTCGTCGTCGCCGCGCGGGCCATCGCCGCCGATGAAAACGGCGACGCAGTGCTCCGCTCGCTCGCCGCCGGAGTGCTTGCCCGCGCTCCAGAGAACCGCCAGGCCGAACTCGATCGGCTCGCGTTGATGCTCGTGCCGCAAACGCCGTCGTCGGTGCAGCTCGACGTCGTCGATGCCCTCGCCCGCGGCGGCGACGTCCAGAACGCCGCCCGCATTCTCGCCGGTTGGAAGTCGGCTACGCCGCCGGTGCGCGAGCGAATTCTCGACGCGCTGCTGGCTCGCGATGCGTGGCTCGATGAACTGTTTGCCGCGCTCGAACGGGGCGATGTCGTCCCCGCCGATTTCGACGCCACCCGCCGCGGCCGACTGCTGTCGCACCGCAACGAAAAGACACGCGCCCGCGCCGAAAAACTGCTGGCCGCCGCGATCGACGCCGACCGCGGCAAAGTGCTCGCCCGGTACGAATCGGCCCTCACGCTCGCCGGCGACGCTTCCCGCGGCGTCAAGCTGTTCGCCAAACACTGCGCCGCGTGCCACCGCTTCGCCGACGTCGGCACGCAGGTCGGTCCCGATCTTGCCGCGATCACCGACAGGTCGCCCAAGTCGCTGCTGACCGCGATTCTCGATCCCAATCAAGCGGTCGAGCCGCGATTTCGTCTCTATCAAGCGTTGACCACCGACGGCCAGGCGATGTCCGGCGTGCTCGCCGCCGAAACGGCCCACAGCGTCACGCTCATCGCCCAAGACGGCCGCCGCCACACGCTGGCCCGCGGCGAACTCGACGAATTCAAGAACACCGCCAAATCGCTCATGCCCGAAGGCCTTGAAAAAGAACTCGACCCCCAAGCCACAGCCGACATCATCGCCCACCTCCGTAATCCCAAACCCTAATTCATGCACGAAGCGCATGCCCCCGACCCCTGCCCCCTGTCCTCTGTCCCCCGTCAAAAATGCCCCTCCCAGGCCGCATACTCGCGCTCGTCCTATACGTCGCCATGCTCGCCGGCGTAACCGCGGGCATGTTCTACGCCCGCGACGTCGCCGCGCCGCAGTTGGCCACACAACAAGGCCAGGCCGATTGGAACACCTGGCGACGCGAAGCCACCGGCAAAGGCCCGGTCGCCCGCCGCGAACCCAAGAGCATCGAGCCGCCGTTGGTCGTCCTGATGCGCGACTACTTCGCCGTCTGCCTCACCGGCGCGATCCTGTTCAGCTCGCTGCTCTTCGCCGTGCTGGCGTTCGTCGTCCGCGGCATCGCCACGACGCCGACGGCGACGCCGACGCCGGGCATGGCAAAGCGGCCGCCCAACCGCTAGGCTGTGCATCGTCCCGACCACTCCTGTTTTGCCGCGGTCTCCCGACCGCGGCACGCCGTCCCGACTTCATCCGCCACACCGCCCTCGGTTCACCGATTCGCCATGGACAACATCAACTGGCTCGACGTCGTGCTCCGCTGGATGCACATCCTGGCCGCGATCACCGCCGTCGGCGGCACCTTCTTCGCCCGCCTGGCGCTGCTGCCGGCGATCGACGAGACCCTCCCGCCCGACTCGCGGCAAGCGCTGCACGCCGCCATTCGCCGCCGATGGTCCAAACTGGTCGCGTTGTCGATTTCGATGCTGCTCGTTTCTGGTTTGGTGAACTACCTGACGCGAATCATCCCCAACTACGATTTGCCGAAGTTCTACCATCCGCTGTTCGGCGTGAAATTCCTGCTGGCCCTCGGCATCTTCTTCATCGCCAGTGTCTTGTCCGGACGCAGCGCGATGGCCGACCGCTTCCGCCGCGACGCCCGCAAGTGGCTCACCGTCAACGCCATTCTGGCAGTGCTGGTCGTGCTGATCTCGGGCGTGCTCAAAACGGCCGAGAAATCGAAAAAACCGCCACAACCGGCCGCGGCCGCCGCCGCTGTCGCGACACCCCATCGGTAGTTCGCGCCCTACAGCCGTCCGCCGCCGCCCGCACTTCCCGCCGTCGTGCCGGAAATTCTTTGCTCCGCCACCGCCGCCCGTTTACAATTGAACTAGCTAGCAGGAACCCATCGCACGCACTTGGGGCGAAAGATGGCCGATCCGGTTTGTTGCCGCGCGCCGTCCCTTCGCGCCCCGCTTTCCAGATCGTTCGGCCCGCACCGGTCGCATCGATGACGCGAATTGGTCAGCCATGAACCAACGGACCGAAGCTATCGTGATTCTGCGGCAGGCCCGCGACCTGCTCGTCGCCCGGCTGACCGAGCGGGTGCTCGAAGCCAGGCAAGAGATCCTCGACGACGCCGAGGGCGGTCTGTTTCAGGGCGGAATCGACGAAATCTACGAGCAGATCGTTACCCGGCTGTCCCACGTCAACGCGATGCTCAATCACTTGCCGCCGGTCGAAGCGTCGGCCAGCGTCGATGCGCATCCGACGCCCTCCGAGGCCACGGCCGGCTTGGCGTCCGCCTCCGTACTCGACACGAACGACGTGGCATTGAGCGGCCGCGCCGAAACGCCCGCTCTGCCCGCGCCGCACAGAACCCAATCGCTCGCCGGGCCGTCCGAGGCGACAACGTCGGACGCCGCGTCGTCCGATGTGCTGCCGGCCGACTATGCTCCGGCCGGCGAAGCGTCGTTCCGCTCCTTCGGCACGCAAGTCTTCACCGGCGATCTCGACGCCGCCGGCCAGTCGCTCGCCGAACTCTTCAGCCTCGACCCGCAGCGCGGCCGTCGCTGCGCCGAGACGTTCGCCGAACAAATCGCCCGATCGCCCGACGTAATGAACAAGGCGATGTCGCTCCGCCAGGAAATCGCCACGGCGAATTTCAATTCGTCGCTCATGCTGCTCTACGAGTGCTTCGGCTTGCAGGGCCTTGAGGCGATCGCCGTGCTCCAGACGCTTATGTCGCGGCTCGGCGGGAGTTGATCGTATCTCCGGCGGCCTGCTGAGAAGAATCGCGCCGTCCCTCTCCGACGCAAACCCACGGGAACGTCATGCATTTCGCCCGCTCGCGCCCGCTTGTATTGCTCGCGGCCATCGCCGCCATGTTCCTCTCGCCGCCATGCTACGCCGCCGGCAACGAACAACTCACCATCAAAGTCACCGACCGCGACACGGGCAAGCCGCTCGCCGTTCGTATGCACCTCAAGAACGCCAAGGGCGTCGCCGTCAAACCGCCCAAGGTTCCCTTCTGGAAGGACCATTTCGTCTTCGACGGCGAAATCACGCTCAAACTCCCCCGCGGCAATTACACCTTCGAGATGGAGCGCGGGCCGGAATACCTCGATCGCAGTGGCTATTTCACCATCGAGCCGTTCGCTAACGACACCAAAGAAATCGACATGAAGCGGTTCGTCGACATGGCCAAATCCGGCTGGTACGCCGGCGACCTGCACGTCCATCGACCACTCGACGAAATCGAACTGCTCATGCGGGCAGAAGACCTGCACGTCGCCCCGGTCATCACGTGGTGGAACGCCAAGAACACGTGGACCGGAAAAACGCCGCCCGAAAACCGGCTCGTCAACTTCGACGGTAACCGTTTCTACCACGTCATGGCCGGCGAGGACGAACGCAAGGGCGGTGCGCTGATGTTCTTCAATCTCGACGAACCGCTCGACGTTGCCGCGGCCAAGCCCGAATACCCGTCCGCGATGAAATACCTGCTGGCCGCCAAGGAGCATCCATCCGCTCACGTCGACGCCGAAAAACCGTTCTGGTGGGACTTCCCCGTCTGGCTCGCCAGCGGCAAGCTCGACTCCGTCGGTCTGGCGAACAACCATCTTCACCGCTCCGGCGTGATGGACAACGAAGCTTGGGGCAAACCCCGCGATCGAACGCTCTTCCCCGCCCCACGCGGAAACGGCCGCTGGTCGCAGGAGATTTACTATCACGTGCTCAACTGCGGCATCAAGCTTCCGCCATCCGCAGGCAGTGCGTCCGGCGTCCTGCCCAATCCCGTCGGCTACAACCGCGTTTACGTCCACGTCGACGGCGATCTGACGTGGGACAAGTGGTTCGAGGGACTCCGCGCCGGCCGCGTCGTCGTCACCAACGGCCCGCTCATCATTCCCAACGTCGAAGGCAAGCTCCCCGGCCACACGTTCCAAGCCGATGCCGGCGAAACCGTCGAATTGGAAGTTGGTCTCACGATGGCCACCCGCGAAAAAGTCGAATACCTCGAAGTCGTTCAAAACGGCCGCGTGACCAGCGAGGTTCGCCTCGACGACTGGAAGAAAGCCGGCGGCAAGCTCCCGCCGGTGCGCTTCGATCACAGCGGCTGGTTCCTCATCCGCGCGGTCACCAACGCCAAGAACACCTATCGGTTCGCCTCGACCGGCCCGTATTACGTCCAGGTCGGCTACGAAAAACGGATCAGCCACGCCAGCGCCCAATTCTTTCTCGATTGGGTCCGCGAGCGAATGAAACAAATCGAACTGCCCGACGCCGCCGAGCAGCGCGAAGTCCTCCAGTTCCACCAGGCCGCCGAAGCCTATTGGCAGAAGCTCGTCGACGAAGCCAACGCCGAGTGAAGGTTGCGGCCGTTTGCGCTGACACCTTCGATCGGCCGAGGTAACATAAACGGCGTCGCGGCGTTCTCGCTCGCGGCCGTTGGTTTCACGTTACAAAGGCCGACTGCGAGGCCGGCAAGGGGACGTTGTGAGCGGCGAACGAACTGACGAAAACGCACCCGATCGCGGTAACTCGGCCGACGACGCTCCCAAGCAGGCCCGCCGAGTCAGCGCCCCGACCGACGAATCGCTGCCCAGCGCCATTCCCGTGCCGCCGCGCGAAGCCGAAAGCGATCCGGCGACGGGCCGCTGGAAAGTCGATCCCACGATGACGCCCGTCGAGACGCATGCGGCGGCTTCTGGTCCGGCAACCGGCACTCCTGCCGATGAACCACCACCGCACGCACGCGCAAGAGGCCGCAATCGTCGCGTCCGCGGGCTGCTCGTGCCGCTTTCCGTCTGCGTGATCGGACTTGCGGCGATGATCGTCGTGGCGCTCGTCACCCGCCAGCGCGGCGGCGGCGACGCCGAAGTCTCCGACAACGAGAACTCAAACGAACCCGAGAGAACCGTCGCGCCACCCCCTCCGCCCGCCGCGGACGAACTGATCGCCGCGATCCGCCAGGGCGAACACCCTCGCGTCAAGAACTTCCTGGACAGAAAGGCCGATCCCAACGCGGCCGTCGGCGCTAACACACCGATCTCCGTCGCCGTCGGTCGCGGCGATACGACCGCGGTTAAGCTGCTGCTGGCCGCGGGCGCCGACGCGAATCTCGTCGTCGGCGACGGCCAGCCGCCGCTACTCGCCGCCATCGAACGGACCGACGCCGAAACCGTCTCGGCCTTGATTGCCGGCGGCGCAGACGTGAACGGAGCCGGCTGGTCGCAAACGCCGCTCGTGCTCTCCACGAAAAAAGGCAGCTTGCCGCTCGTCACACTGCTCCTCGATCGCCAGGCCGACCCCAACGCCAAAACGCCCGCCGGCGACACACCGCTGATGCTCGCCGCCAGCTACGGCCGCGACGAAATCGCCGACGCCCTCGTCGAAGCCGGGGCCGACGTCAACGCCGCCGACGCCAACGGCATGACGCCGCTGATGTACGCGCTCGATCTCGTCCGCCCGGCGATCGTCAAGATGTTGCTCGACAAGGGCGCCGACCCGTTGGCCCGCCGCGGCGACGGCGATAGCCCGCTCTTGATCGCGCTCGTCAAAAATCAATGGCCCAATTACCGCGTGCTCGACGTAGCGGCCGGCGAGGCCAAACCCCGCCTCCCCGGCGACTCCGGCCCGATCCCTTGGAAGTACCTTTCCGAACTGTCGCCCAGCGAACCGCCCACCGCGGCCAAGTCCCCGGCCGCGCCGCCAACGCTCAAGAAGCTAGAAACGCCGCACGCCATCTGGCTCGCGCCGCCGGAAGACAAAAAGCCCAGCCACGTCGCCTACGCCCTCGATCGTAAATTCCGTTTTTTCCAAGGCTTCGTCGCGCTGGCCGATTCGGCGGAACTCAAGGGCGAGCAGTCCGTCACGTTCCGCATCGTCGGCGACGGCAAGGAACTGTGGAAATCGGCCGAGCTATCTCGCGCCGGCGAGCATCGCAACTTTCGCGTCGACGTCGGCGAAGTCGCCAAGCTCGAACTGTTCGTCGACTGCAAAGCCGCGGCCGAAGGCGCCCACGCCATCTGGGTCGAACCGAAACTCGTCAATTGACGCGGCGCGAAGATCAGGCACTTCGCGACAAGCGCTCAACTCAGAGGTTGTGAAAGAATCGAACATGAACAAGTCCAACCGCAACCTGTAGGGTGCTCTGTGAGCACCTTGGCACAACGCTTTGTGGTGCTCACAGAGCACCCTACATTCATTCACAACCTCTCAGTTGATGCTCTTCTCCGCGCCCTCTGCGTTAAAAACGATCCAGCGTGTTCTTCGCTGCCGGCCAACAGCCCAGCTTATGATCACCGCCAGCTACAGCGCCGCTTCGTAGATCGAAGCCAGCGTCGCGGCGTCGACCGCACGCGGGTTGAACGTGCCCGTCCACTGCCGCGCGGCGTCGGCGGCGAGTCTAGGAATTGCCGCGGCCACGACGCCCCGCTCGCTCAGCCGCGTCGGCAAACTAGCGTGGCTGGCGAACTGCCCGACCAACTCCGCAAGCTTGTCCGCAGCGCGATCGACGTCGACCAGCCCGTTCGTCTGCGGCGCGAGTTCGAGCAGTTCGTGATACCAGCGTTGGCACTGCGGCCCGTTGAAGCGGATCACGTGCGGTAGCACCAGCGCGATCGCTTCACCGTGAACGATGCCGAATTCCGCCGTCAGCGGGTTGGCCAACGCGTGGGCCGCGCCGAGCATCGAATTCTCGATCGCCAGGCCCGCGAAACTCGCGCCAAGTTGCATTCCGCTACGGGCGTCGACGTCGTCCGGTCGATCCAGCACGCCGCGAAAGTGTCGCGACAGCAATCGCCACGCCTCGCGGCTGAACGCCGCCGAAGCCGAGTTGCGGGCCTTCGTCACGTAGCTTTCCACGGCGTGCGAAATCGCGTCGATGCCCGTCAGCGCCGTCACCCGCGGCGGCTGCGTCACGGTCAACAGCGGATCGAGCAACGCCACGCGAAACGAGGCTTTCTTATCTCCGCAGGCCATCTTGGCGTGCGTCTTGGCGTCGGAAATCAACGCGAAAGACTGCGACTCGCTGCCCGTGCCGGCGGTCGTGGGCACGGCGATCATCGGCAGCATCTCTCGGGCCGCCTTGCCGACGCCCCAATAATCCTGCATCTTGCCGCCGTTCGTGTAAACGAAGTTGATCCCCTTCGCACAGTCCATCGAACTGCCGCCGCCCAGTCCGACGATGATCTCCGGCTCCCAGCGCCGCGCGGCCGCCACGCCGGCGTCGACGTTCGCGGTGGTCGGATTCTCCTCGACCTGATCGAACACGTGGGCTTCGATGCCCGCGCGGCGCAGCGCGGCCAGGCCGTGCTCCGTGTGCCCGGCTTGGACGATGCCGGGATCGCTCACCACCAGCGCTCGCCGCGCGCCGAGTTCGCCCGCCAACTCGCCGAGCGCGTCGACCTTGCCCGGACCGAACACGATCCGGGTGCGCGGATAATAATCAAAGGGAATCACGCGATGCAGCTCGACGAGGAAAGGACGCGGCGGGAGCACGATTGCACGGCGGGAAGCGCGCGCGGTGGGAGGGCGGTGTGCCGAAATCGCAGGCCAAGGACACCTCTGAGAATACCACGGCCGATACGCCGACGCATCCCCACGGGGAGTGGTTTGCCGATCGGCTCGGCAAGCGCGGCGGATGGCCCCGCGGACCCAAGAAGAGTAGGCTGCGGTCTACCGGCCGCACTGTTTATGATCGCAAGCTCCAACATAAAAGATTTCACTGAGGACGCACGCATGTTCGAACGAGAACTCACGCTCAACCGTCTCATGCGCCACTATGGCAAATCGCTCGTGGCCGATATCGACGACGCCGACATGGCCGCTCAGCCTTTCGATGGCGCGAATCACCCGGCCTGGATCCTCGGCCACGTGATCGTCACCTTCGACGGCATATCGAAGATGC
Organism: Pirellulales bacterium; assembly: GCA_040901705.1. Taxonomy (GTDB): domain Bacteria; phylum Planctomycetota; class Planctomycetia; order Pirellulales; family PLA5; genus PLA5. The sequence continues at coordinate 24,735 of JBBDYI010000146.1, forward strand.
TCGGTCACGCCGCGACCGCACCGGACAAATGGGGTGCCCTGTTCGGCCGCGCGTCGACGCCGACCGCCGACCGCTCCGCCTATCCCAGCAAAGCGGAATTGCTCGCCGCGCTCGACGCCGCCCTCGACGCCGCAACTGCCGCCGCCGCCGAAGCGACGCCCGAACAAGTCGCCGGCCCGCATTCCGTCGAGATTCTCAAACGCGGGCTGCCCACCAAAGGAGACCTGATCGCCATGTTGCTGACGACGCACTTCGCCCAACACTTGGGACAGCTCTCCGCATGGCGTCGTGCGATGGGCGGACAGCCGCTGTTTTGATTTGGCTTGCGCCGTCGCACGTAGTTCGCCCGCTGTAACGCGGCGAATTGCGGCGAGAAGCAGCCAACCGCAGCCGAACCCCGCGTTTTTCGGCCTATCGACCGCGCCCGGCGTTTGGTAAACTTACTCGATTCCCTCCACGTGTGCGGATTCGCCCCGCTCGCGGCCGGTGTTGGCACTCCCGGCAGCCCTCTTTGGTCCGCTGCGCTCACTTCGCGGCGGAAGTAGCTCCCTTATGCGTCGCACCGACATCCGCAACATCGCCATCATCGCGCACGTCGACCACGGCAAGACGACGCTCGTCGATTGCATGCTCCGTCAGAGTGGCCAGTTCCGCGCCGCCCAACTGGTCGGAGAGCAGATTCTCGACTCGAACGATCTGGAACGTGAGCGGGGCATCACGATTCTGGCCAAGAACATCGCGGTGCCCTATCGCGGCGTGAAGATCAACATCATCGACACGCCGGGCCACGCCGATTTCGGCGGCGAAGTCGAGCGCGTGCTCCGCATGGCCGACGGCGCGCTGGTTTTGGTCGATGCCGCCGAAGGACCGATGCCGCAAACCCGCTTCGTGCTCTCCAAGGCGCTCGAATGCCGTTTGCAGCCGATCGTGGTGATCAACAAGATCGACCGACCCGACGCCCGATCGATGGAAGTCGTCGACGAAGTGCTCGATCTGTTCCTGCAACTCGGCGCGGACGACGAACTGGCCGATTTCCCGTATCTGTTCGCCAGTTCCCGCGAAGGCTTTGCCACGAACGACCCGAAGGTGCGGACCGACTCGATCCAGCCGCTGATGGATTTGATTCTGGAGAAAATTCCAGGCCCGGAAGTCCAGCCGGATTCGCCGCTGCAAATGTTGGTCACCAATCTCGACTGGTCCGACTACGTGGGCCGGATCGCCATCGGGCGAATCGACGCCGGCCGCTTGAAAAAGGGCCAGGATGTCACCGTGATGCAAGCCGACGGGCGGTTGAACGGCCGCGTGCAACAGTTGCACGTGTACGAGAATCTCGGTCGCGTGGAAGCAACGGAAGTCGAAGCCGGTGACATCGTGGCCATCGTCGGGCTGGAAGACATCGACATCGGCGACACGGTCGCCGACCCGCTGTCGCCCGTCGCGCTGCCGCGACTGACCGTCGACGAGCCGACGCTGCAAATGACGTTCGGCACGAACACGTCGCCGTTCGTCGGGCGGGAAGGAAAGTTTCTCACCAGCCGCAACCTTCGCGACCGGCTGATGAAGGAACTCGAACGCAACGTGGCGCTGCGCGTCGAGCCGATCGTCGGCACCGAGCAGTTCACCGTCTCCGGTCGCGGCGTGCTGCACCTGGCGATTCTGGTCGAAACGATGCGCCGCGAAGGATTCGAACTGTCGGTCGGCAAGCCGCAAGTAATCTTGCGTCACCACAACGGACACACCGAGGAGCCGTATGAAACGCTCGTCGTCGAAGTGCCGCACGAAAACTTGGGCGCGGTGATGGAAATGATCGGCACGCGGCGTGGCCAACTCCTCCAGATGTCCAACCGCAACGATTTCGCCCACACCGAGTTTTCGATTCCGGCCCGCGGATTGATCGGCCTCCGCACGCGGCTGCTCAACGCCACGCAGGGCACGGCCATCATGCACCATCGCTACGAGGGCTATCGGCCGATCCAGGAAGGCGTGCCCGCGCGGTCCAACGGCGTACTGGTGTCGATCGCCACCGGCCGCGTCGCCGCGTTCAGTCTCGACACGCTACAAGATCGAGCCGACATGTTCGTCGCGCCGGGCGAAGAGGCCTACGAAGGCATGATCGTCGGCGAAAACAGCCGCGAAGGCGATATGAACGTCAATCCGACGAAGGAAAAGAAACTCACCAACATGCGGGCCGCGGGCCGCGACCGCAACATCCTGCTCCGCCCGCCGCGCAAGCTCACACTCGAAGAAGCGCTCGAATACGTCGCCGATGACGAACTGGTCGAAGTCACGCCGACGCAGATTCGCTTGCGAAAAATTCTGCTCACCGAAGCGGACCGGCGACGGCTCGCGCGGCGAAACGCCTAGACCGATCACATCGGGGCAACCTGGGCCGGTATTTGCGCCTTTCTGCGTCTCCGCGCCTTGGCGGTGAAATGTTTGCCGACGGAGAGTTCCATGAGTTGGATCTACCTCGTACTCGCCGGTTTCTGCGAAATCGGTTGGCCGATGGGATTGAAGTACGCCCAGGGCGAGACGCATCGCATCGCCGGTATCAGCGGCGCGGTCGCCGCAATGGCGATCAGCGGTGCGCTCCTATGGCTCGCGCAGCGCGAGATCCCAATGGGAACGGCCTACGCCGTGTGGACCGGCATCGGTGCGGCCGGCACATTCCTCGTCGGCATCTGGCTGTTCGGCGACGCTGCGTCGCTGGGACGCTATTTGGGCGTCGGCCTGATTATCGCCGGCGTCGTTACGCTCAAGCTGTCGCATTAGCCACCTATCCCAGAATTCGCTGTTGTCGCCGGTGTCCCCGGTTGTGGCCGGTCTCCCGACCGCGACACTCATTCGCCTTCCACTCCCGCGCCGGCGGAAGCGTATAATAGCGAAAGTCCGAAAACGTCCCGCCGCAACTGACGTCCGCCCTGCCACACACAAGAGCGACGGCCATGCCGACTCAGCATACGAATCGCGGCTACCCCGATCTTGGCATGCCCGACGCTTTCGGGCCGTCGGCGGCCGCGACGACCGTCTCCGCGTCAGCGGCCAAAGCGAAAGTCACCCGCTCAGATTCGACGTCGCCCCGCGGCCGCGATATCTCCGATGAACTCGGCATTCCGACCGCCGCGCCCGACGAAAGCCGCACGCTCAGCGACGACGAACTCGAAGCCTACGAACGCCAGGCCGAAGCCGAAATCGAAGCCGCGCTGCGGCAGGCCATCGAAGCAGAATCACACTCGGGCACGCTCGCCGCCCTGCTCCGCGGACTCGGCCGGTTGTACGTCGCCGGCGGACTGGCGATGGCCACGCTGTTCGTGCTGTTCGCCTATGCCCAGACGCTGCAAATCCTGGCCCATCTTTCGACGCAGGGCGACTGGATACGCTACAGCGGCTACGCCTTCCTCGCCGCGTTGGCGGCGGCCTTGTTCGCTTTCGCCGGCCGATTCGCCTGGACTTTGGTCCGCTATCGCTACAACCGCCAGGTGTCGCTCAAGGAATTGCAGAGCCTCTCCGACCGCCGCGCCCTGCGCGAGCTTGCCCGCCGCCGCGGCATCGAGGCCGTCGCCTCGTTGCGGCGCTACCTCAAAGGCTACGACCTCGACAGTCGCGGCGCGCAGCAGTTACTCACGCGTTTCGGCGTCGACGTCAGGGCGTTGCGAGTCGCGCGGGAGTGGCTGCTCGACGACGAGCACTACGCCTCGGCCGACGCCTGGCTGATCGAATTCCGCCAGCGATTTCAGGATCGCCTCGACGCGGCGGCCCAATCGCGCGTGAAGACCTACGCCATGCGCGTCGCCGCCAGCACGGCCGCGTCGCCCAACGGGCTGGTCGACGGCTCGATCGTGCTCACGTCTTGCTTCGCCCTATTCGGCGACCTGTGCCGCATCTACAACTTGCGGCTCGGCGCGATGGCCACGCTCAAACTGCTCGGCGCGTCGTTCACCAACGCCTACATGGCCGGCCGCCTCGACGACATCGCCGATCACCTCGCCGACACCGACATGACCTGGGCCGCCCACGAAGGCGCCGGCGCGGTCATGCAACTCGCCAAGCCGTTCGTCGCCAAGCTCGCCGAAGGAGCGGCCAACGGATTGCTCATCCGCCGGCTCGGCAAACAGGCGATCCGCTTGCTGCAACCCGTGGCGGCGCGATAAAGGCGACCAAAATGAATCGCCGAAAACTCGAACTGTAGGAGGCGAATACTTTAGCCGAAGCACAGT
>JBBDYI010000147.1:0-4311 GCA_040901705.1 Pirellulales bacterium
GCTAGCAATGGCAACTACTGTGATGCAAGACGACGTGACCCACGGCGAACTCTCGCCCCAGGTGCTCTACGACAAGTGCATGGCCCTGGCCCGCAACCTGTGGTGGAGTTGGCAAGCCGACGTGACCAACCTGTTCCGCGAGCTCGACCCTATCCGCTGGCGGCAACTGCAACATAACCCGATCGCTCTGCTCTTGGAGTTTACGCCAGAGCGGCTCGAAATGCGGGCCAGCGAATTGGTGCTCTACAGCCGCATCAACCAGTCCTACCGCCGGCTCAAGGAATACCTCACTCGTAAGGACACCTGGGCCGCCACGCACGTCGGCGTCCTCGGCTCGAAGCCGGTCGCGTATTTCTCCGCCGAGTTCGGCATGCACGAGTCGATGCCGATTTACTCCGGTGGTCTCGGCGTGCTGTCCGGCGACCACGTAAAAAGCGCCAGCGGCCTCGGCGTGCCGCTCGTCGCCATCGGACTGTTCTACGATCAGGGCTACTTCAAACAACTTCTCGATCAAGACGGTTACCAGCAGGAGGAATACCTCGACACGAAGGTCGAAAACCTGCCGATGGAGCCGGCCCTCGGCAACGACGGGCGTCAGGTGATCATTTATATCGATACCCGCTCCGGTCGGCTCGCCGCCAAGGTGTGGCTGGTTCGCGTCGGCCGCGTCCGCCTGTACCTGCTCGACTGCGATGTCGACGGCAATCAGCCCGAGGATCGCCAACTAACCAGTCGGCTCTACGGCGGCGACCATCGCACGCGCATCCGCCAGGAGCTCGTTCTCGGCGTCGGCGGCATGAGGGCGCTCAAGGCGCTCGGCATCTCTCCCGGTGTTTACCACCTCAACGAAGGCCACAGCGTGTTCGCCACGCTCGAAGCGATTCGCGAGCGGATGCACGACGACGGCTATACGTTCGACGACGCTCTCCGCGAAGTCGCGCAGCACACCGTGTTCACCACCCACACGCCGGTTCCCGCCGGACACGACCGTTTCGACGCCGCGCTAATCGAGGAACATCTCGGCCCATTGCGCGACGCGCTCGAAATCTCGCACGACCAGTTGATGGGCCTCGGCCGCACCGACCCGCACAACCACGGCGAGACATTCTGTATGACCGTGCTCGGCTTGAAGCTCTCCCGCCGGGCCAACGCCGTCAGCTCGCTGCACGGCTACGTCAGCCGCCGCATGTGGCATCACCTTTGGCCATGGCGCGTCGAAGAGGAAATTCCCATCGGCCACATCACCAACGGCGTCCACATTCCTACCTGGCTCGCCTGGCAGATGCGGCAACTCTTCGATCGCCAGTTTGCCGCCGGCTGGTTCCAGTTCATGGGCGAACCGGATGTCTGGCAGGAAATCTACAGAGTCGACGCTGGCGAATTGTGGGAAACCCACTATGCCCTCAAGAATTTGCTGCTCTCCTTCGTTCGTCGTCGCGTCAGCCGGCAATCCCGCCGTCGCGGCGAGCCGGACGAAGTCGTCGAAGCCGCTCGCAACGTGCTCAACCCCAATGTCCTGACCATCGGCTTTGCCCGCCGCTTCGCCACGTACAAGCGGGCCGACCTGTTTGCCCAGGACATCGACTGGTTGACCGCCTTGGTCAACAACCCTCGCCGGCCCGTGCAGTTCATCGTCGCCGGCAAGGCGCATCCGGCCGACGAGCCGGGCAAGCAATTGATCAAGAAAATCGCCAACCTGCGGCTCGATCCCCGCTTCGCCGGCAAGATCGTGTTCATCGAGGACTACGACATCAACGTCGCCCGCCACATGGTCCAAGGCGTCGACGTATGGCTGAACAATCCCCGCCGCCCGCTAGAGGCCTCTGGCACGAGCGGCCAGAAGGCCGTCCTCAACGGCGGATTGAACTTGTCGATTCTCGACGGCTGGTGGGCCGAGGCCTATGACGGCACCAACGGCTTCGCCATCGGCAGAGGAACGCAGCACGTCGACGACGCCATCACCGACCAGCGCGACGCCGAAGAACTGCGCCGGGTGTTCGACGAGAAGGTCGTGCCGCTGTTCTACGACCGCGACGTCGACGGTCTGCCGCAGGGTTGGATTCGCATGATGAAAAGCTCGATCGGCTCACTGGCTTGGCGATTCAGCGCCCATCGCATGGTGATGGACTACGCTCGCACCGCCTACCTGCCGGCGGCCGGCGGTTCGAGCTGCGAAATGAACATGAGCTAAACCGCGGCGACACGGTGCGACGCTTCGGTTTTCTAACTACAGAGAACACGGTGGAGGAGCACAGAGGGGCACGGAGCGAATCTCAATTCATAAGCGGGCAACAACGATCGAATAGTGATGATTGTCGAACGCCCTAGCAGCAGCGCACCCTACACTCCGATCATCGCTCATCATTCATCGCTTGCACAAGCCTCCGCGTCCCACTGTGCTCTCCCTCCGTGTCCTCTGTGGTTAAGCAACCGACGCACCAAGCCAAACTACCCATGCGGCTCTTCGGCAAGAAAAAACGACTCACCGACTACGCGAGTTGCGCGGGCTGAGCGGGCAAGCTTCCCCAGGAGGGGACCGCACAGGTTGTGCGGGGACTGCCCAAGTTCGCCGACGCGAACCTCATCGTCGGAACCGAAGGGTTCAGCGACGCGGGCGTGTATCGCTTGCGCGATGATCTTTACATCGTTCAATCGCTCGATTTCTTCCCGCCGCTCGTCGACGATCCTTATCTGTTCGGACAAATCGCCGCGGCAAATTCACTTTCCGATATCTACACGATGGGCGCGCGGCCCGTCACGGCGCTGAACATCGTGGGCTTTCCCGACGACCAACTCCCGCTCGAAGTCCTGTCCGAAATTCTCAAGGGCGGCGCGGAAAAAGTCATGGAGGCCGGCGCGGTCATCGCCGGCGGACACACCGTCCGCGATACCGAAATCAAATACGGTCTCTCCGCCACCGGCGTCGTCTCGCCCGATCGGCTGATGACGAACCAGCACGCCCGCCCCGGCGATCTGCTCGTGCTCACCAAGGGCCTCGGCACCGGTTTCGTCACCACGGCCAACAAAGCCGGCCGCTGCGGTGCCGACGTTCTCGCCGCCGCTATCGCCAGCATGGCCATGCTCAACCGGGCCGCCGCCGAAGCCGCCGCAGCACACCACGCCCACGCCGCCACCGACATCACCGGATTCGGCCTCGCCGGACACGCGGGCGAGATGGCCGAATCGAGCGGCGTGACGTGCGTTATCGAACTGAGCAAGCTTCCGCTGCTGCCCGGGGTCGCCGAACTCGCCAAGGCCGGTAACCGCACGCGGGCCAGCGCCAGCAATCGCAGCTTCGCCGCCCCGAATACGCAGATCGAAAGCGGCTGCGACGAACTCGGCGTGGAAATCGCCTTCGACGCCCAAACCTCCGGCGGCCTGCTGCTTGCCGTTGCCCCGGAAAACGCCGATGCTCTCGTCGAACAAGCACGTTCGCTTGGCGCGGCGGCCACGACAATCGTCGGCCACGTAGACCAGCGGCGCGAAAAGTCGCTCATTCTTGCGCGGTAATGCCAGCGGCAGGGTGGCAACCGGTTTTGGCACGGTCCCAGTTATGGCCCCGTAGCCCGACCGTGCCATGCCAACATCGTCAGTTTTCGTCGCGCAAGCAAACGTCCAGCGACGTCACCAAATGATCGATGTCCGCCGTCGACGTATACAGATGGCCCGATACGCGAATGAACCGCCGACCGGCCCACGCCACCACCGGCGTTTCGATGCCGAACTCCTCGCGCAGCCGGCGTTGCAGGGCCGGCCCATCGCCTGCGGGCAGGGGCAGCGCGATCATCGACCCATACCACGCCGCATCGTCCGGCACGAACGCCTCGCGGCCCGTAAGTTCCTCGATCCGCCGCCGCGCGTAACGAGCCAGATAGTGCGTCCGCTCGCGGTAAGCCTCGATGCCAACCGCGTCCAAATAGTCGATCGCCGCCGACACGCTCAAGTACGCCGACGGGTCGCGTGTGCCTTGCCACGTCAGTTCGTCGGTCCAGCACGTGGGCAAGGCCGGTTGCAGCCGCCCCCAACTCAGCACGGGCACGTCGATCTCGCCGTGATGTCGCGGATGAACGTACAGGAAGCCCGAACCCAGCGGCGCGCTGAGCCACTTGTGACAACTCGCCGTGTAATAGTCGCACGCCAGCGCATCGAGCGCCAGCGGCAGCGTCGCCACGGCGTGCGGACCGTCGATGCAGACGCGTACGCCGCGGTCGCGGGCCAATCGGCAAAGTTCCGCCGCCGGCAAGATCACCGCCGTCGGCGAAGTGATATGGCTGAACACCAGCAGCTTTGTCCGCGGCGTGATTGCGCGAT
>JBBDYI010000148.1:0-4279 GCA_040901705.1 Pirellulales bacterium
CGCCAACCGCCGCCTCACCGACGTCCACGGGCACGTCGTCAAGGACGTGTTGGCGGCTCACTCTCGACCGTGAGAATCTCCGCGGAGCATCGGCCGACGGCGGCGCGTTGCGTGCGCAATCGCCGCAGCCCGCCCGCAGTTGAGTCTCACAATGGAGAATTGACACCTTTGCGGGGCATCGGTAAGCTTATGGATTCGTCGGCTGATCGGTCCAGCCGGCATTGTCGTAACTTCCTTGACCGCTTGTGTTTTCGTCAACGCCGGACATGCCCCGCGGCGGCCTATTTGCCTGCTGGGCGACGGAGCCGGTGTGCCTTTTTACCTTTGAGGAGACTCTGTGTCCGCTGAACTCGTCAAACAACTCATCGAATCGGGGGCCCATTTCGGCCACCGCGCGAGCCGCTGGAACCCGAAGATGCGGCCCTACATTTATGGCCGCCACAAGCTGATTCACGTCATCGACGTCCGCGAGACGATTCGCGGTTTGCTGCGGGCAAAGAAATATCTCGCTCAGGTCGCCGCGGCCGGCAGCCTGATCCTATTCGTGGGCACAAAACGGCAGGCCGCCGACGCCATCGAGCGCGAAGCCAGCCGATGTGCAATGCCGTTCGTGGCCGAGCGTTGGCTGGGCGGAACGCTGACTAACTTTCGCACGATTCGTAGCCGGCTCGGCCGACTGGAAGAGTTGGAGACCATTCGCGGCGGCGACAAACTGGCGGAATACTCGAAAAAGATGCAGTCGTCGCTGGCCCGCGAGTATCGCAAGATGTACCGCAATCTCAACGGCATGCGTACGATGAGCCGGCTGCCGGAATGCCTGGTGATCATCGACCCGAAGAAAGAGAAAAACGCCATCAGCGAAGCCCGCAAGCTGGGCATCACGACCGTGGCGCTGATCGACACGGATTGCGACCCGGACGTGGTCGATTTGCCGATTCCCGGCAACGACGACGGCATTCGCGCGGTCGAGTTGATCGTCACGCAGTTGTGCGACGCGGTGGTCGCCGGCAACAGCGCTTTGGCGGCGCAGCGCGTAGGTCAAGCGGCGGGAAAAGACTAATAGCCGAATAGTGCGCCGTAGAGCACTTCGCAACGCGGTAGGGGGCGAATTGTTCGCATCCCGCGGTGAACCAGGCGCTACCATGCGGCGTCCCTTGGGATGGGTGGCCATTGAAGTTGGCGTCGCGGCGTTCGCAATGCTCGCCGCCGCTTTGCGTGGCCGCTGGCCCGCGATCGCTGCAACTCGCAGCGTCGACAATTACACACGACGATAATTCACGATAGACGGGAGACTTTACGATGGTCGACATAACCGCCGCGATGGTCAAAACGCTCCGCGACAAGACGGGGCTGCCGATGATGGAGTGCAAAAAGGCGCTGCAAGAAAACAACGGCGACGAAACGGCCGCCCAAGATTATCTGCGCAAGCAGGGAATCAAAACGCAGGCGATCCGCGGCGATCGGGCGACGACCGAGGGCCGAATCGCGATTTACACGTCGGACAACGTCGGCACGATGATTGAGCTGTTGTGCGAAAGCGCCCCGGTGACAAGCAACGACAAATTCATTGCGCTGGCCAACGATTGCGCGAAGCAATTGGCGAGCGGTCCGGGCGCCCAGATGCCCGACGACTTGCTCAAGCAGGCCTCGCCGAGCCGCGCCGGGATGACGCTGGCCGATCAGCGGGACGAACTGTTCAACCAGATTCGCGAGGTGTTCCGGCTCAATCGGATTCGGCGTTACGACGGTCCGTGCGCCGGCTACGTGCATCACGACGGCAAGAGCGGCGCGCTGGTCGAACTGCGCGGCGGCGACGCCAACCTGGGCCGCGACGTGGCGATGCACGTCACGGCGCAAAAACCGCAGGTGGCCACGCGCGAGCAGCTCGATCCAGAGGCGGTGCAGAAGGAGCGAGACATTCTCACCGAAGCCGCCCGTAAGGAAGGCAAGCCGGATAACGTCATCGAGAAGATGATCGAAGGACGGATGGGCAAGTTCTACGGCGAGCACGTATTGCTCGATCAGCCGTTCATCAAGGACGACAAGACGACAGTCGGCAAGATTCTCGACGCTGCCAAGGCGACGGTCGTACAGTTCGAGCGTTGGCAGCTTGGCTAAGATCAGACGCCGTCGCCCGTAGAGATTCGCGTCCCCAGCATCGCGTCCACAACCACTGCTCCGCGCTCGATCATGCCCACTACTTCCGATGCCCTGCCCCGTTTTCGGCGAGTTGTGCTTAAACTTTCCGGCGAAAGTTTTTGCTCGACGGCCGACCGCGGAATCAGCATGGACGAGGTGGTCCAAATCGCGCGGCAAACGCTGCAAGCGGCCGCGCGGGGTGTGGAAATCGCAATCGTCATCGGCGGCGGCAACATCCTCCGCGGCGGGCAGTTCAAAGCCGGCAACGCCTGCATTCAAGAGGCCACCGCTCATTACATGGGGATGCTGGCCACGGTGATCAACGGATTGGCTCTGCAAGACGCCATCGAGTCGCTCGGCGGCCAGACTCGCCTGCTCACCGCGATTCGCATGGACGGCGTGGCCGAGCCCTACATCCGCCGCCGCGCTCGCCGACATTTGGAAAAGGGCCGGATCGTGATCCTCGCCGCCGGCACGGGCAGCCCGTTCGTCACGACCGACACCGCGGCCGCCCAACGGGCCCTCGAACTCGAAGCCGACGTGATTCTCAAGGCCACGCGGGTGGACGGCGTCTATAGCGACGACCCGGAAAAAAACCCGCACGCCATTCTGTACCGCGAATTGTCCTATACGGCGGTACAGGAGCAGAACCTCCGCGTGATGGACCAGACGGCCATCGCCCAATGCATGGAGCACGACATGCCGATTCTGGTGTTCAACTTCAAGAAAGAAGGGAACATCGAAAAGGCCGTGCAAGGCGAGCGCGTCGGCACGCTGATTTCCAGCACAGCGAAGACGCAGGCAGAGTAGCATGGAGGCCAGAGGCGGTAGGCTGAAGGTCATTCTTTCGCTGCGGAGAATTCTATGGCTGGTATGGCTGGGCTTCGCTTTGTCGTGGTGTTGGGCGTAGCGTCAATTGCTACGATCGGCAGCGGCGGCCGGCTGGCCGTGGCGCAAGTCACGGTGATGACGCAAAATCTCTACGTCGGCTTCGACATCGAGCGGTTCGCCGTCGACGTCGAAGCGAACCCGCTCGACATCTTGAATCTGACGACGGCGGCATACAACGACGTGCTGGCGACCGACTTTCCGTCGCGGGCCGCCGCCATTGCCCGCGAGGTCGAGGCGACGCGGCCGGCCCTGATCGGCTTGCAAGAGGTGTCGCTATTTCGGTCCGATCCGTTCGATGGGTTCGGTGCGCCGCACGCGACGACCGTCGAGATCGACTTCTTACAGCTTACGATCGACGCGCTGGCCGCCCGCGGTTTGTCTTACGCGGCGGTGGCGACGATCGAGAACGCCGATGCGGAGTTTCCCCGCGTGGTCGGCCTTGACGCGATGAACGAGCCGATCGTCGAAGATATCCGGCTCACGGATCGAGACGTGATTCTGGCCCGCACCGATCTCCCGGCCGCCGCGCTGAGCGTTTCGAACCCACAGGCGGCGAACTTCGCCAATGCGGCGTCGCTGCTCGGCGTCGACTTGCCGCGCGGCTGGGTGTCGGTCGACGTGCAGGCCGGCGGGCTCGACTTCCGCCTGGTGTCGACCCATCTCGACAATGACCCGACGCTGCAACTCGCACAGGCCGGCGAACTGTTCGGCCCCGGCAGCGCCAGCGATACGCCGCTCGACGTCGTGCTGATAGGCGACTTCAATTCGCCCGCCGACGGGACGGGTACGCCGACGTATGGGCAGTTGCTTGCCAGCGGTTTTACCGACGCCTGGACAACGACGCACGGCGACGACGCCGGTTATACGTGGGGGCACGACGCCGACTTGCTCAACGCGACCTCGACGTTTACCGAACGGATCGATCTGGTGCTGCTCGGTGATGGCCTGGCCGCGTCGCACGTCGATATCGTCGGCGAGGAACTGGCCGATCGCACGCCGGAGGGACTCTGGCCGTCGGACCACGCGGGCGTGGTGGCGACGATCGTGCCGGAACCGGCGTCCGTCGTAATGGCGTTGTTCGGCGTCGCCGGCTTATGGTTGCGAGGCGTTCGTAACGTGCGACGACCGTTGCGGTAGCACCTGCGAGATTTGCGCCCGCGAAATTGCAGTGCCCGTGCGGTCGGCAAACAAGCCCTAGCCCAACTTCCCCAACTGTCGACGTAAGTCCTTGGGCCGTAATGCGCGGTGG
>JBBDYI010000149.1:0-28410 GCA_040901705.1 Pirellulales bacterium
ACCGCGCATTACGGCGCAAGGACTTACGTCGACAATTGGGGAAGTTGGGTTAGCGAGCCGGGGCCGCTCGCGCAACCGGAGGTCGCCGACCAGGTGCTGAGCGAATACTGGACGTCGACGGCGGTGCGGCTTATTCCGCTCGATACTTTTTCTTTGTGGCGTTCGGAAAACGCCAAGGCATTGCACGCGCCCCACTTCGCGACGCTGCCCGCCAGGTAGGGACGGATTCGAACTACCCCGTGGGCGACAATCTTGCGAAACACCGCCCGCCCGGTGGCCGTGGCCGCCAGCGTCGCCAACGTGGCTTCGATGTCTCGCTCGTGGTCCTCAGGCCGGCCTGTGGGCGTGCCTTGTCCATCAACGACCACGGAATACTTTTGCAGGTACTTGCTCATCGAAAGCTCCCTTGCTTACTACGAGGCCATGTCATTCGGCCCGGTTGCCCGAGTCGTTCGCGGCCGCGTCGGGCCACGCCTACTACCATCAAGCGTGCGGCGAAGCTAATTGTTACGGCCACCTGAGTGCTATGTGCCAAATCGCCCGCGAACTGAACCTCTGACTTCAACCGGCGCGGCCGCCCATTTTTCGGCACATTCGCTACGATCGTCGCGACTGCGCGGCTGTTTGGCCCGGATCGTCGCGGTGTCGCCGGAATCGCTACTCGGCGCGCCCGCCAGCGCTAGACTTGTGTGTGTGGGGCGTGTTGCTCAAACGCATCGTGCCGGTCTTACTCGTCCTGGCGATCGCGTTTGCGTTGGCCGTGGCGTAAGCCTTGTGGCGGGAATGGCAAACATTCAGCATGGGGTAAGCGGCGCGTCGATGCTTCACGGGGCAGTGGATAGTGGGCGGAGATGACCTTTGGCGACGACTCGCGGGCATGGACGCGCCCGTCGAGATGCAACCGGACGACGGATCTACAGAGTGTTCCTCGGTTTGAAGCGTCCATGTTCGAACAACGTAATCTCAAGCTCGATCTGGCCGCGCTGGCAATGCTGGCGGTCGTGGCGTTTCTGGCGGTCGCGCTGGCGACGTACAATCCGGCCGATCCACCCGGCACCGCGGTTTATCCTGCGCCGGACGCGGTCTCTAACGCTTGCGGACGATTGGGCGCGTGGGTCGCCGCCCAATTGTTCGCCGGTTTCGGCATCGGGGCCTATTATCTGGCGGTGTCGCTCGCGGCACTCGACGTGGCGCTGCTCGCGCGGCGAAAGATCGGTGAGCCGGTGCTACGGATGGTCGGCTGGACGCTGTCGCTCGTGGCGCTGGCCACTCTGGCTTCGTTGGCCCTGCCGAGCCTTTCGCCCGGTCCAGCCATCGGTCCCGGCGGCTACCTAGGAGCGGCCGGACGCGGACTGCTCGAATCGCACTTCGCCAGCGCGGGAGCGTACATTCTCACGATCTCGGTGCTGTTCGGCGGACTGCTGCTTTGCACCGACTATGTGCTGCTCAAGCTCTCGGTGCTGGTCGTCGGCGCACCGGTGAAGCGCGTGGCGGCGGCAAGCCGGCTCACCGGCCGAGCACCGGCGTCGCAAGCCGCGGGCAAGAAACTGGCCGCAGCGAACAAGACGCGGGGCAAGTCCGATCTCGACGACCCGCTGGCCGCCAAAAGCGACGAAGAAGCAAGCGACGACGAGCCGGTGGCGATCAAGTTCCCCGGCAAGGCCGCGAAGAACGGCGACACCGCCGACGAGCTAGAAGACGAGGAACTACTCGACGAAGATTACGACGAAACCGAAGAGGACCAGGACGATGTCGACGACGAGCAGACCGACGTAGAACGCCCTCTGGCGTCCGCGCTAAAGATTCGCGCGCCCGTACAACGGAAGGACGAGCGCCAAAAGGTGATCGAGCAACTCGAAGAAGGCAGCAAACCGGCCGAGGCGGCCGACTATCAATTGCCCTCCGTCGAACTGCTGCTCGAAGGCGAAGAATTCCCGTTCGAGACGCACGAAAAGGAAGTCCGCACGACGGCCAAGCTGCTCGAACGCACGTTCTTGAATTTCGGCTTCAATGTCAAGGTCGTCGAAATCCAGACCGGGCCGGTGATCGCCCAATACGAGATCGAGCTCGAAAAAGGCCTGCGGCTGGCGAAGATCACGAACCTGGCCGATGACATCGCGATCGCCCTGCGCGTGCCGAGCGTGCGGATCGTGGCGCCGATACCGGGCAAGAACACCGTCGGTATCGAAGTGCCCAACGGCGAGCGGCAAATCGTCCGCTTGCGCGAGATCATCGAGGAAGCCAGCGCGGCCGCCACCAAGATGAAAATCCCGATCTTCTTGGGCAAGGACGTTTCCGGCCACCCGATGACTATCGACCTGGCGACTCTGCCGCACTTGCTGATCGCGGGCCGAACCGGCACGGGCAAGAGCGTGTGCCTGAACTCGATCATCGTGTCGATGCTGATGACGCGGCGTCCCGACGAAGTGCGGATGCTGATGATCGACCCCAAAATGGTCGAGCTGAGTCCGTACCAGCGGCTGCCGCACTTGATGCACCCGGTGGTGACGGACATGGCCAAAGCGGCCGCGATTCTGGAATGGGCCGTCGAGAAAATGGAGGAGCGCTACTCGCTGCTCGCTCGCGCCGGCGTGCGGCACATCAGCAATTACAACCAACTCGGCGAAGAAGAGCTGATGGAGCGGTTGCAGCCGGAGAACGACGAGGAGCGGGCGGCGATTCCGCGAAGCTTGCCGTACATCGTCATCGTGGCCGACGAAATGGCCGATCTGATGATGACCAGCGGGAAAGAAGTCGAGCAATTCATTATTCGTTTGGCCCAAAAAAGCCGGGCCGTGGGGATTCACTTGATACTTGCCACGCAGAAGCCGACCGTCGACGTGATCACCGGGTTGATCAAATCCAACTTACCCGCCCGGATTGCGTTCCAAGTCGCCAGCCGGACCGACAGCCGCGTCGTGCTCGACGAAATGGGAGCGGACAAGCTCCTGGGCAACGGCGACTTCCTGTTCCTCTGGCCGGGCACCAGCCAGTTGCATCGCGGGCAGGGAACGTACCTCACCGACGACGAAATCAACGGCGTCGTCCGCGTCGTCGGACAGCATCAGCCCAACTTCGTCAAGGAACTGGTGCAACTCAAGCCGAAAGACGGCGCAGGCGGAGGCGCCGGGACATTCCGCCGGCGCGATGATTTGTACGAACGTGCAGTCGACACCGTGGTCCGCGAGGGACGCGGCAGCGTATCGCTGCTGCAACGCACGCTCGGCATCGGCTATGGCCGCGCGGCCCGGCTGATTGACTTTATGGCCGAGGACAACATTGTCGGGGCGTACAACGGCGCACAGGCCCGCGAAGTGCTGATTTCGATCGCCGAGTGGGAGCGGATGCAAGCGGATTCGCACGAAGAGGAACAGCCGAAGGCTCGGCGGCGCAATGGGCGGAGCGCGATCCGGATGGACCGCTACGAGGACGAAACCGATTTGCCGGACAGTCCGCCGGCGCTGCCGGCGCCGACTCCGGCGGTGGTCGTATCCCCGACGGCCAAGCGGCGGCCAATCAAGATGCAGGACGAAGATGAGGAAGATACGGTCGACGAGGAGGAAGACTCGCTCGACGATGAAGCACCGTTCGACGACGAAGCGGACAACGAAACCGATGACGAGGAGGACGACGTCGAAGACGATGTCGAGGACGACGAACTCGAGGACGACGACATCGACGAGGACTACGACGACGAAGCCGAGGAAGATGATGCCGACGAGGACGACGAGGAAACGGACACGGCGGAACTCGATGAGGAGATCGAACAGCAATCGCCAGTGAGGGCGAAGCGCAAACCGCGCGACAAGCCGGACGATCGTCGGCCTCCGGATCCGACGCCGCATTCTCCGCGACGCGGAAGCCGCACGCGAACGGCGTAAGGCGAATTCGCAACCTACGGCCGATTGAGCAGCACCCAGATCAAAACACCGACCAGCGCGATCGCGACGAGCGCCAGTGCGCAGATTGTCACCACGGTGGAAGATTTGGAGCGCCGCCCTTTGACGTATCGCGCCGCCGTCGAGTTTATCGATTCTGCGCCGGCGGTCGCAGATGCCAACGCGGCCGGCGTCGCGGCGGACGGAAGGCCGGCAATTCCAGGCGGAGCTTTCGTCGCCAACTGCGGCAGCACTTCGCTGGCAAGCCGCCAATCGGTCCAACCGTCGCGCCACACGAGCGAATCGGCCGTCACGCGCCGCTGCGTGATCCACTGGCGGAAAATGTCACCCGGCGCGGGGCCGTATTGGCCGCCGGTCCGCGGGCGGACGTACCACACGGCCTGCGGCGCCTCGGCGATCGGATCGGCGGCGACGGCGGGAGGAATCGCGCCCGGCACGCCCACTCTCGGCGCGGATACCGCCGCCGCGGCCGCGGAAAGGTCCGCGCCGAACGAAGGCGAAGCGATTGGACCGGCGGCGTGGGCAGAAACGGGCGCGGCGCTGGCCGTCGACGCCCGCGGTGAAGCCGGTTGCGCTGAGACGGCCGGCGACGCGGCGTGCTTCTGCGCCGTAGCGGTTCCGCTGCCGTTGCTGGCGGCGGAAGTCGACGCGGTAGCCGATGTCGACGGTGCCGCCGTCTGCGATTCCAGCGGCACGACGACCTTCGCGCCGCACTTGGGACACAGCGCACGCTTGCCGGCCAGGAAAGCCTTGACGTTGATCTTATGCCCGTTGGGACACTGAAACCGAATGCCCATGATTCTGCCTCGCCCGCGAGAACGCGACTGTTCCGGCGTCTATTCCTGGCGACTATTACCGGCGACTTGCGGCTTGTGGCGACAAAGCCCCGCGCTTCTCGCGCTCGGCGGCATGCCTGTTGCCTGCTCGTGTTGCCTTGCCTGTTCGGCGGTTGCCAAGCTCTATTATAGATTGGACGCCGCCTGGGTGAAATCACGCGGTTGCGCGGCGCACGCTCGTTTCGACGGGGGGGCCGTCGGGTTAGTCGGCGCGAAACGGTAACGCGGACGGATTGCACGGCTTGTAACGGATAGGACGACGAACGCGCCTGAGATCGCGACGCCGCGCGAGGTAATCCCACGCCTGCGGCAACGCTTTTCGCTCCTGACGCGATCGCGGCTGTCCACTACCGCGGCGTTGTCGTCGGTCCAACCGCCCGGACCAGCCTGCTGGCTTGATTTTTCCTTGCTCCGGCAGAGTTCCAAGGTTATACCTTCACTGTAGGCGGGGCGGCCGTATCGATGGAGCCCGATGCGTGAGGATCGACCGCACTCCGAGGCCTCGCCGACGCGCCGTTCGCGTCGGTCACTTCGCACTGGCGCTCGACAGCATCGCTCGCGGCCGCTACGATCCGTCCTTCGCATTCTTCACACCCGAGAACAACTCGCATGGACGAACGTTCACACGATGGTCCGCTGGAAGTCGCGCTCGTCGGCGACATGACGGACAACGAAGGCGATCTGACCGAAAAGCTGCTCGGCGTTCCGCCCGGCGGACGCTGCACGCTCTACATCGACTCGCCGGGCGGAAGTCCATACTGTGCGATCTCGCTGCTCACGTTGATCCGTCTTCGCAATTTGAAGGCGACAGGCATCGTGACCGGCGAATGCTCGTCGGCGGCGTTATGGCCCTTCGCGGCCTGCACGAAGCGCTACGTTACGCCCTACAGCGTGTTGCTGTTCCATCCGATGAAGTGGCAAAGCGAAGAACACGTCGGTTTGGCGGAAGCATCGGAGTGGGCCAGACACTTTGGCCAACTCGAACGCGACATGGACGTGCTGCTGGCCGAAATGTTCGGCATGGCGCAGGATGAGATCGACAAATGGATTCATCCCGGCCGCTACGTCAGCGGGCGCGAACTGGCCGACGCCGGTCTGGCCGAATTGATCGATCTAAAATCGCTGCCGCGGTCGGAGAACAACGGCGCCGCCACGAAGAGCAAGCGAATCCGCGCGCGAGCATAGCACGCGCCGCGCAGCCTACAGCATTCCATGCCGCTTGCGCAGTATCCATTCGCTCGCCAATAGCGCCAGGAACAGGATCGGCACCGGCCAACCGTTCCACAGCGACACATCGGGCAACCGCGTTGTGGCGGCATGGCGGCCTGGGGGCAGGTCGTCGACGAGCGACCCGGCCGTATCGGCTCGATACAACTTGCCCGAACTGTTTCTCGTCGCCGCCGTGAGTTCGGCGATGTCGGTTTCCACGTGATCCAATTCCCCCGGCGGCGGCAACACGACGAAGTCGGCCGCCGGAGCAAGGCCTTCGGTCGGTGGCGAAACCAGCCGCGCGGCGTAGTTTCCCTCGGCCAGGTCCGCGACGTTGCCGACGAATCGCGACGCCCGGCCCGCCAAACGCCGCAAAACGACGGTGCGGCGACCGTCGCCGCCTTCGATCGCTACGCTGATCGGCTGGTCGTCGCCGGGAGCGTCCTGCTCGGCGAAGAAACGTAACTGTAATTCGACGGTCGCACCGCGGCGATACTCGCGGCGGTCCGTCGTCAACTCGGCACGGCGGTCCTGCCCGAGCAGCTTCGTGTGGGCCAGATAGCGAATCGCCTGCAGCCAATATCGGGCGTAGTACCGTCCGCCGGCGTCGTGTTGCCAGAGATAGGTTCCGTCGAATCCGTGGAACAAAGTTTTTCCGGGCCACGTGGCGTGCAACGTCGCGATCAGCGGCAGCGGTTCGGCTTGGACGGCGCCGCGCTGAGTGGGATGATCCGCCAGCGCCAGCGCTCCGCCTTTGAGGCGCGCGGCGTCGTAGTACCAAAACTGCTCGGCAAGCGACTTCCAGATTCGGTCGTTCTCGTCGGACGATTCCGCCAGCCGCATTTGCGGAAACGACATGCCGGCCGCGGTCGGCGAGAGCGCGAAGGAGTCCACGAATGGCCGCGAAACGCCTCCGCGTTCGGTCGCTGGAATCTCGACGGGAATCAACGGATCGAGCACCGTGTGGGCGTAGGCCGACGGCATGAAGTTCTCTCCGGCCACTAGGGCGAGTCCACCCGCCCGCTTCTCGACGAAATCGCGCAGCGCACCGATGAACGACGGCCCGAGAAATGTCGGATCGACGTCGCCGAGAATCACGACGTCGTAAGAAAACAGTTCGTCCTGTCGCACGGGCAGCGCGGCGAGCATCGTCGCGTCGTTGCGGACGAGATCGCGGTCGGCGTCGGCGAGCACGGCGCGCACCTCGACCGACGGTTCGCGCTGGAGGAAGTGCTTGAGAAAGCGGTATTCGTAGCGCGGTCGTCCGTCGATCAGCAACACGCGAATCGTTTGCTTGACCACGGTCACCGTGCGCGACCGGGCGTTGTTGGAGAGGTTGAACTCGCCGTCGAGCGGCTTGGCCTCGACCACCAGCCGGAACTGACCTGGCTCCTGCGGTTGCCAGGCGAGATGGATCGGATGCTCCTCGTCGTCGCCAGCGACGGCCACCGACGTTTCGGCCAGCACGCGCTGCGAATCGGCGTCGCGTAGCGCGACCTGAACCGACTTGCCCGCAAAACCGCGGACGATCAGGCGGCCGTCGAAGTACACCACGTCGCCGGCAAACACCACGTCCGGCGATGAGAGATCGGCTAGTTCGACGTCGCGCGGCGGGCGCTGGCTTCCCAGCGCCACCGCGAACAGCGGCGCGCCGCGACGACGGCAATCGGCAGCGGCCTCGCTCAAGGTGCGGCCGTCCGTCGTGATGCCGTCGGTCAGCGCGACGAGGGCGGCCACGGCACGGCCCTGCTGCTCGTCAAGCGCCGTGCGAACGGCGTCGCCGAGCCGCGAGTGCTCGCCGCGTGGCCCGGCCGCTAGAATCTCCGCGCGAACATCGCCGACCGACGCTGCCGACGACGCTTCCGCCGCGTCGGCGACCTGGTAGAGCCGCACCCGATAGCGGCGAGTGAGATCGTCGAGCAACCCTTCGTCGGCGTCGAGCAACACCGACTTTGCCACGTTCAACCGCGTCGGCCGATCGAGTTCCAGCCGCGCCAATCGCTCTTTCCAGGCGGCCGACTCGCTCGATTCGAAACCATCGGGCCAATCCATGCTCTTGGAAACGTCGACCACGACGATGACCGTCGGTAGGTCCGTTCGTTCCAAAGCCAACATCCACCGCGCCAGCATCGCCAGCAGCAGCAGAATCGTCGCCAGACGCAGTCCAGCCATCAACAGCCGCGTTCGCCGCCGCGCGGCCCCGACGTCGTGCCAATACGCCGTGAAAACGAGAACCGCCGCCGCAATGACTGCCAGCACGCCGACCCACGTCGGCCAGTTCCAGAATTCCAACAGCCGCCACGCCACGCCGTGTCCGCCGCCGGCGTCCACGCCGAACCACCGCGCCAGCCACTCTGGAAGCACTCCATTCATGCCAGTCAAGTCCGTGGCGATTAGTATGCGCTTACGACTCTTACCAGAAAGAACATCGAGAAACCGACGCTCGTGAACATGATCGTATTTCCACCTTCACGGCTCCGCAAATGCCAGCCAAGCAGGGCCATTCCGATCCAGACGACAAACAAACTCCAAGCGAGCGCTTCGACGGTTGACCTTCCTATGTTAGCGACCGCCGATTCTTGCCATGCGAACAGGAACACCGTTGCGGCGGCCAGTATGAATACCCACGTTATGGCGTACTTCATTGTCAATTCTCGAATCGAAAACCTTAATTGTTTTGAATCCCTGAATCCCGACCCCTGACGCCCGATCCCTGTTCACGCCATCCGCCTTCCAAGCAGCCAGGCACAAGCCGACTCGGCGACGACGAGCGCCAATAGACCACACAGCAGCGCGACGTGCCAATCGTCGCGCGCCGTTACCGCGACCGTGCTGTCGGCGGACCGATCCAATTCGCCCACGACGATCAGTTCCTCCGGCAAGTCCTCGCGCACGGCCCGCGTCAGGTCGCTTTCGGCCGTGTCGACGTTCACGGCGAAACGCTCGGCTCCGTCCGTCGATGCACCCATTCCGTGGGCTGTTTCCACGCGATAGATTCCGCTCTGCGACGTTTCGGCGAAATTCCATCGCGGTCGGCCTTCGCCGTCGGTGACGATCGTGGCCAACCGATCTTCAACCGCATTTGGCGGCCGCACGAGCACGCGCGCATCGTGCGTCGCCAGCGGCAACGCACCGCCGAGCGACATGCCTACCGATACGTTGAGCACGTCGCCGCGCCCGGCGACCACGTAGCGCAACGCTTCCTGGACGACGGGCAAGAAACTCTGCCAGACGGGCCAATACGTCCACGGCTCTTTGCTCGCCGGATCGACAGAAACGAGCGAACCGTCGGTGGCGAAAGCGACGACGCGCCCACTGCCGAAGCGTCCCTCGACCGCCAGTGCGTCGCCCGTCTGAGTGATTCGCAAGAAGACCTGCCGCGACGAATCATTCTCCGCCGCGAATTGGAAGTAGCGCTGGATCGGCGTTCGCGCGAGCGTCGTGTCTTGCTGGCCGCGAAACGGGTCGAGAACCGGATGGGAAAAGTCTAGGGGGTCGATCGTGTACGCGCCCCACGGAGACGGTCGCACGATGGCCGCGGGCAATAACCCGGCGTTATCGCCCGACGACATCGCGTTGTAGGCGTTTGCATCGACCATGTCGCCGAGAAACCAGATCAGCCCGCCGCCGCGTCGCACGAAGTCGCTCACTCCGCGCAGCTCGTCGCTGCCCAGCGGCGGAACGTTGCACATCACCACGGCGTCGTAATCGTCGAGCGCGAGGCCCGATCGCAACAACGCCGGCGACACGACGTTCGACTCGAACGTCGCCGCGGCGGAACTCTTGGGCGAAGCGGCAATGCTCACGAAATCGGCGGCCCCCGGCTTACCAGCAACGCACAACGTACGCAGCCGGTCGCCGACCTCGACGACCAGCCAGCGGTGATTGTCGATATCGAGCGGATCGCCGGGCGGGGCAATGCGGGCTTCGAGCGTCTGCTTGCCGGCCGCGGCGAAACGATACGCAAACGACACCGACGCCTCGCCCCGCGCCGGCAGGTCGCGAAGCGGTTGCTGTGCAATCCGACGGCCATCGACCAGCAACTCGACCGCCACGTCGCTGCGCGGCGCGTCCGAAAAATTGCGGACCGTGGCCGAGATCGTCGTTTCGACTCCCGGCAGCGCGATGCTTTCACCGAGCGCGAGCCGCGACAGCGCGACGTTGGCGGCCCCGCGTGATCCCAACTCGACGATCCGCAGGTCCGCCTCGCCGGCCAGCGCCGCCAATTGTGTTGACACCGGGTCGTCGCGCGGCGCAAGCAGACCGTCGGTGCGGCCCCAGTTATTGCGGCCGAGGTCCGTCAAGAACACGACCTCTTGGCGTACGAGCGGCGGCCACGCCCGCGGCGCCTCGGCGAGCATCTCGCGCACCAAAGCCAGCGCGCCGGGCAAGTCGGCGCGGCCGTGCGGCAATTCCACGGCGCTCGCGGCATCGGCGAACACCCGCCGATCGGTGCTCGGCGACTTGACGATTGCCCGCGCGGGAGCCGACATGAGCACGAGCGAAAACGCGTCGCCGCGCCGCTCGTCGCGTTCGGTCTGGCGAACGATCAAGTCCTTCGCTGCATCGAACAACGTCTTGCCGCCGGCCGTTTGCCCCATCGAAAACGAACCGTCGAGAACGAAGATCGTATGTACGCGCTGGTCCGGCGGCTCGACCGATTGCGACGCTTCGCGATACGGAGCAGCCACCGCCACAACGAACAACAGAACGATCAGCGTCCGCAGCACGAGCAGCAGCCAGTTCTCCAGTCGCAGCCGCCGCGACTGCCTTCGCGCGGCCGCCAGCAGAAAATCCATCGCCGCCCAGGGCGTGGTCTGATAGCGGCGGCGGCTGAGCAGATGAATCAGCAACGGCAACGCCGCGGCCGCGCCCCACGCCAGCAGCCACGGCTGTTCCCAAAGCAGCGCCAGCGGAAGCCACGCGGCGGTCGCGTCGTAAGATGCGTTCATGCCGACTTCGCTTCCCGCGCGGCAAGAAACCGCGCCAGCGTGTCCTCGAGCGGCGCATCGGTTCGCAGCACGACGTGGTCGATCGACAATTCCCGGCAGCCGCGGCGCACGCCGGCGAGAAACGCGGAAAACTCGGCGAGGTACGCCTTGCGCAGCGCCAGCGGATGCGTCAGCACTTCGTCGTCGCTTTCGACCGACTCGAACATCGTCGTGCGGCGGAAGGGAAACTCGATCTCCGCGGCGTCGAGCACGTGCAGCACGATCGCGTCGTGCCGCCGATGCCGCAGATGCTTGAGTCCCGCCATCAGCTTCGGCAAGTCATCGAACAAATCGCTCAGCACGATCACCAATCCTCGGTCGACGAACCGTTCAGCGAGCTGATGCAGCACCGGGCCGATCGACGTTGGTCGGTCGTCGCCCGTTATGTCGAGCGACTCGACGACGTGCCGCCAATGCTCCGCGCCGCGGCCGGGGCGGACGAACTGCCGAACTTCGGCGTCGAACGTCGCCAGCGCGACGCTGTCCTGCTGCCGCGTGACGAGATAGGCCAGCGTCGCCGCGGCGCGCTGGGCATATTCCAGCTTCGACATCGCCGCCGCCGGACCGCGATAGCCCATGCTGGCGCTCGTGTCGACGGCGAAATAACAGACGAGGTTAGTCTCTTCCTCGTACTGCTTGAGATAGAACTTGTCGCTGCGGCCGAACACTTTCCAGTCGACGTAGCGCAGATCGTCGCCGGGCGAATACTCGCGATGCTCGGCGAACTCGACCGATAGTCCGCGCAGCGGGCTGCGGTGCATGCCGGCCATGTGCCCTAGGGCGGCGCGGCGCGAACGCAGCTTCGCCCCGGCCAGCCTAGCGAGCGTCCGCGGATCGAAATACTTGCGGTAGTCGGCCACGGCCGGCTCCTCTTTCGCCGTCGACCGAAACGGACTCGATCAGGCGGCGAACGATTTCGTCGGTGGTGATCGCCTCGGCCTCGGCGTTGAAATTCGTAACGATGCGATGACGCAGCACGCAATGCGCAACGGCCTGGACGTCCTCGATCTCGGCCGAATGCCGCCCGTTCAATGCCGCGCGGGCTTTGGCCGCGAGCACTAAACACTGGCTCGCCCTGGGACCGGCGCCCCATTGCACGAACTCGGTCACGAACGCCGGCGCGTCCGGATTGCCGCGCCGCGTGCGACGAGCAAGCTGCAAAGCGTATCGCATCACGTGATCCGCCACCGGCACGCGCCGCACCAGCGCCGAAAGCGCCACGATTTCCTCCGCCGACAGCACCGCCGACGTAGCGTGCTTCACATCCGTCGTCGTCTGCTTGACGATTTGCAGCTCTTCGTCCTCGCTCGGATAATCGACCAGGATGCTCAGCATGAACCGGTCGAGCTGTGCCTCGGGCAGCGGATACGTCCCTTCCTGTTCGATCGGATTCTGCGTCGCCAGCACGAAAAACGGCTCGGCCAGGGTGCGCCGCTCGCCGCCGACCGTCACTTGATGCTCCTGCATCGCTTCGAGCAGGGCCGCTTGCGTCTTGGGCGGCGTGCGGTTGATCTCGTCGGCCAGGATGACGTTGCCGAAAATCGGGCCGGGCAAAAAACGCAGCGACCGGTTGCCGGTGGCTTTGTCTTCCTGGATCACCTCGGTGCCGGTGATGTCGGCCGGCATGAGGTCGGGCGTGAACTGAATGCGGCTGAAATCGAGCGACAGGCAATCGGCCAGCGTGCGGATCATCAGCGTTTTGGCCAGTCCCGGCACGCCGATCAGCAGCCCGTGCCCGCCGGCGAACAGCGAAATCAACAACTCCTCGATCACCTGCCGCTGTCCGACGATCACCCGGCCAAGCTCGTCGGCAATGCGGCGATACGCCTCGCTCAAGGCGGCGACGGCCTCGACGTCGTCGGTCGGTAGCATGGGAATAGGGGTCGGGGGTCAGGTGCTGGGGGTCGGGGAACAGCGTCCGACGCAACGCCAAGTCGTTGTTATCGATGCGCGCAGTCACCCTCTGTTTAGTTTAGAGGAGGCGCGATGCTCTGACCACGGGGGTACGGCGTTACGGCCGGCGCAAACGACGTCGTGCTGGCGTGCCAAACACGTCGAGTGCGGCGTCGGAACCGGCAATGGCCGCGTCGACACCTGGGACGGAGATTCGTCGCCGGGCCGGCGTGGATGATGCGAGACCGTCGACGTCCGTGGCGGCGCGTCGGCGGAGCGTGGACCGCGTTACGCCTTCGCTTGCAACCGTCGCGGCGGCAATCCGTCGCGTCGCCGTCGGTTCGGTCGCCGATGCGCCGGCGCTGCCGAGATCAACGACGAGCGCCGCCGGTGCTTGCGGAGCCGCAGGCGATGGGACAGACGAAACCGGCTCGCCGCTGGGTAGCATCGCGTGGCGGAACATCTGGTTCGCCACATGTCGCACGTCCGCCACCGTCACTGCCCCGTCGCGAGTAACGTCGGCAAACGCATTCGCCAACCCCAGGCTCATCGCGTCGCGAGTCTGCGCCACGTCGATGAGATTGACGATTCCGTCGCCGTTGACGTCGCCGTCGAGCACGTTGAGCCGCAGTTGGAACGATCCGCCGGGCGTGCTATTGCCGGACGGAAACGCGCTCGAAATCGCCGCGTCGTGGGCGAGCGGATTATTCCACTCTCCGTCCAATGCGTTGCCCGAGGCGTCGCGGATGCCGTCCGAAAGCGTCACGATGACCTTGTCGTTGGCGATTGGCGTCGCAAGCGTCCAAGTGGCCGAGTGGGTCGCCGCGTCGTATTGGAACCCAGCCGCGCCCGGCAGGACGCCATAGTTCAACACGCTCACGCCGGATACGAACAAGTCGCCGGCCGAAACCAGAACATCCTCGCTGAACGTGACGCGGATCTGATCCCGCGCCCAGGGCGTCGAGGCGAGTTGCACGCCGCTGCCGACGCTGGGCGTAAACCAATCCGCGCCGCTGCTGCTGCCCAGAGTCAAGGCCGTAACGGTGGGCGGCAACACATTCGGATCAGCGATGGTCAAATCCAAGTCGACGTTGGTCGTCAATCCGCGGACGCGCACGTAATACTCTGACCCGGCGACGACCGGCGTTTGCGCCACCGCCGATCCGTCGTTCGAAAATTCCCACGCCACGGGGGCGAAGTGCTCGTCGAACACCTTGATCTCAACGTTTTCTCCGGGCGCGAACGTGGCGCTGGCCGTGAGAATGCCCGAGGCGGCGGCATGGAAGTCGTACCAGGCGTCGGCCGCGGTCGTGTTCAAATCGGCGATCGACTGCGCAGCGATCGTGCCGAGGCCGGTTCCGTTGTACATCGTGTGCCAGTTGGCGCACTTGGCCGCCTGCGCGTCGCCGACGCCGGTGCCCATCCGCCACTGCGCTTTCAGCCACGTGACGACGTTGAGAATCGAACCTGAGCCGAAAAAGCCGCCAACCAGGTTGTTGATGAAATCGCCCGCCCCGGCCGAGATGTTGACCTGGTTATTGAAGCTGCCGTCGAGCACGTCGCCGGCCATCGGATGGTCGACGTCGGCCACGTCGAAATCGGCGAACAGGAACTTCACGCCCATTGTGCCGGCGGTGATGTTGTCGATGCCTGCGCCGCCGTAGATCACGTCGCCGTGCGGCGGGTCGCCGACGCCGAACACTTTGCGGCCGTTGTTCGAGCCGAAGGCGATGTCGTTGCCGTCGGCCAGGTCCATTACGGAGTTCGTCGAGAAGCCGGCATTGGCCAGCAGCGTGAGATTGCGAACCACGTCGTTGCCCGCCCCGGCCAGCACGAGCGAGCACTCCGTGGCGGCAAGCTGGAACGCCGTTTCCGTTGCTACGGCCGGAGCCAAGGCCAGCGGATCGAGATCGGCGAAGTTGATCGTGTTGTGATCCTGATCGGCGTCGACGTCCATGAACTTGACCACGTCGTTGCCGCCGTCGGAAAGCACGCGGAGGAAATCGGGCAGCGGGCCGTTGGGATCGACGCCGGGCGTCACCGCCCCCGCCCCACCGGCCACGTCGGGCAGGTCGATCATTACCATATCGTCGCCCGCGGCCGTGACGATGTTCAACGTCTCGCCGATAGCCGTGTAACGCGTTTCCACCAGCATCGACGGCGCGACCACGACGTTCGTCACGGTGATCTCCTGCGCACCCGCGGGCGTTTGGACAGTGAGACCATCGCTGCCGCCGTTGCCATTGACGCTCAAACCCGTAGGCAACATGCCGGCGAGCGAAACGTCCGGGCCGGTCGATCCGCCGTCGATGCCGGGTGTTCCGTTGGGGACGCTGTTGATGAACGCGCCGCCGAGAAACACATCGGCCGCGGAAGCGGAGAGCGGCCGCACCGTCAGATCGTCGTCGCCGGCGGTGCCGCGGACAAGCACCGAGTCGTCGTTGCCGGCGTCGCCGGTGTAGTTCACTTCCTCGACGGTATTCACATCGACGCCCGTCGGACTCGCCGTGCCGATGTCCAGGATATCAACGTCGCCGCTCGCCGCGCTGACGTAGCGGATATCCAGAACTCGGGCGATGGTGTCGGCCGTGGCGTCGATGTTGACCGTGTCGCGCGTACCGGCCGGTTGCACGCCGCCATTGATGGCCAGCGTCGTGCCGACCGCCGCGACCAGTCCGCCGTTCGACGGAATGATGAGATTGAACGTGTCCTCGCCGCCGTTGCCGTTGAGCGTGTTCGCCTCACCCGATTCGATATTCGCCCCGGCGACGTTGAAAGTGTCGGCCGCCGAACCGCCGCTGAGCGTCTCGATGTCGGCGAACGTGAGCGTGTTGGTGCTGACGTAAGTTTTGGACACCGCCACGTTCCACGTGCTGGCGGCGTTAAGCCCGGTCAATGAATCGACGAATGCCGTCGTGCCGACCAATTCGTTGATGTTACGGAATCCGGCCGCGATTGACGCTTCGGTCCCATCGAATCCGTCGATCCCTCCCAAGGCCGATAGCGTTACGTTACGCGCCGAGCCGTAACCGCTGTAATTGAGCCGATCGGTGCCCCCACGGCCGTCGAGCGAACCGGCCAGCGTTCCCGCGCCAGTGAAATTGAAAATGTCGGCGAGGGATCCGCCGACGAGAATCTCAACGTTCGTAAATCCGCCACCGACGCTGGACATCAATCCGGTGTTCGCCGCGTTGACGGTCCAGATGTTCGGGATATTTCCGCCGCTGAGCGTGTCGAAGTCGCCGCCGCCGTCGAAGCTGCCGGTGACCATGCCCGTGCCGGTCAGGTTCAATTCGTCGAGGCCCACTCCGCCGGATACATTGCCGGTGAGCGTGACGGCATTGGCGATGTTGAAAGCGTCGTTGCCACTGTTGCCCGTCAGGTTGCCGGTATGGCTGGCGGTGACGTCGAAGATGTCGACGAGCGATCCGCCGTTGAGGTTTTCGATGGCGGAAAACGCCAATTCGCGCGTCGATGCTAGGAAGCGGTTCGTGCCGTCGATTTCCCACTGCGCCGCCGTCGCGGGCATCAAGTTATTGGACAGCGAGTCCGTAAGCGGGCTACCGGTGATGGCGTTGACGTTCGAAAACCCGCCCGTGATGCTCGCTTCGGTTCCGTCGAAGCCATCGACGGCGCCAAGTCCCGTAAGACTGAAGCTGCGTGCCGAGGCGTACCCGGCGTAGCTCAAGCGATCGTTCGCGCCCGCGCCGCCGTTGATAGTCCCGGTAACGACCGCCGCGCCGCTGAGGTTGAACAGATCGTCGCCACCGCCGCCGAGAATGTTGCCGGTGTGATTGCCGGAGATGTTGAACGTGTCGACAAAGTCGCGGCCGGTGAGGTTCTCCATCGTGGCGAACGTGGGACCGGTGACGATGTTGCCTGCGCCGCCGCCGGTGGCGTTCCACGTCGTCGTGGCGTTCGGTCCGACGAGCGTGTCGGTTTGCGTGCCGCCGTTGGCCGTGAAGCTCAACAACACCGCGCCGACGCGAATTGTGTCGCTGTCGGCGTCGCCGTTGACGACGTTTCCGGCTGCGGTCGGCAGAGCGTTGACCGTAATGTCGTCGTCGCCCGCGCCCCCGTTGATCGTCACGGTCGGCATGCCGCCGAAGCCGTCCATCGAATTGACGGCGACGATGTCGTTGCCGACGCCGGCGTTGACCGTCAGCGACCCGGTTGGGTTAACGAAGTCGACGGTTTCACTCGAAGAAACGCTACTGATGCGGCTCACTCCATTGGCCACAACACCGTCGTCGCCGAGCGTTATGTCGTCGCCCGTGACGCCGGCGAACGTAAAGATGCGATTGACTGCGCTGAGATTGTCGGCGATCGGGTCGAGGCCGAGGTAATCGAGCGTGCGGCCGTCGATGTTCACCTGGCCGTCGTTGGCGTTGTTGAACGTGTGCGCGACGTTGGTCGCCGCGCCGGCGAGCGTCATCGTGTCGAGTCCGCCCGTGCCGCCGTCGATCGTGCCGGTGACATCGGCCGCGCCGCCGAAGTTGAACGTGTCGTCGCCGGCGTTGCCGGATAGATTGCCGGTCACGAGCACGCCCGTGACGTTGAAGATGTCGTTGCCGCCGTTTCCGGTGAGGTTGCCCGTATGGGCGGCGGTGACGGTGAACGTGTCGGCGAGGGAGCCGCCGCTCAAGTTCTCGAACGCGGAGAACGCCAGGTCGCGACCGCCGGATTGGAAGCGGTTCGTACCGTCGATTTCCCACGTCGCCGTGGCGGCGGGAACGAGGGCGTTGGTGAGCGAATCCGTCGCGGCGCTGCCCGTGATCGAGTTGACGTTCGAGAAGCCGCCGCCAATGGAAGTTTCCGTGCCGTTGAAGCCGTCGGTAGCGCCCAGCGCCGTGAGCGTTATGCTTCGCGCACCGGTGATTGTGGCGAAGTTGATCGCGTCGCTCGCGCCTGCGCCGCCGTCGAAGCTGCCCGTGATGCTGGCGGTCGTGGCGAGGACAAGGGTGTCGTTGTCCGCGCCGCCATTGGCCGAAAACGCGAGCGCCGCGGCTTGCGGACGAAACGTGTCGTCGCCGGCGTCGCCGTTGATTGTGGTCGTCACGCCCGTCGGTACGGCCAGCACGGCGATGTCGTCGTTGCCGCCGGCCATGTTGATCACGAGCGTTCCACCGGGAGCGGGCGGAACAAAGTCGGTCACTTCGAAGGTGGCGTTCGTGCTCTCCAGGCGGAACATGCCGCCGAGATCGGAAAGCTGCACGTTGTCGCTCGTGCCGGGCAAGTTGAACACTACGTTCGTCGCCGTGCCCGCGTTGGCGAGCGGCTCGATTTCGCTGTATGTGAATACTCGCTCCACAGCGCCGCCGGGACCGTCCGGGTCCATGCGGACGTCGCCCGAGTGCGGGCCGGTGTAGTTGTATATCGCGGTGTTGAACGTGCCGCCGCCTTGGAACGCCAAGCCGTCGTCCCCGCCGACTCCGCCGTTGTACGTCACGTTTAGCGGCAAACGGCCGGCCGCGGTCGCTCCCTGGTCGATGGTGAGTGTGTCGTTGCCGGCGGCGGTGTTGACGTTGATTTGCGTGAGGTTCGCACCGCCCGCGCCGGAAGCGAGCGGCAACGTCAGGCGATGGTTGGCGTTCGAGACGGTTCCGGCGGCCGATCCGCCCGTGGCCACGTCGACCGTCGCATTCGGATCGTCGAACACGAGGTTCGTGCCGTCGAATGAAACGGCAATGTTGTTGTTGCGCGTGGCGGTGTCGGTGATGGTGAGCGTCGTGCCCGAGATGACGAACGTCATGTCGGGCGGAGGCGGGGCGGCCGTGAGCACGACGTCGTTGCCGTCGCCGCCGACGTAGCTGATCGTAAATGTGGTCGTCCCGACAGTGATGCCCGCGCCTTCCGCGAGTCCGGTGAATGTACCCGTCACTGCGCCGGCGGAAGTCTTGTCGATGATACGAAAGGTCGAGTTCGTCGCCGGCATGAATCCGCCGACGAGCGACACGGCGAGCGTTGTGCCGGTGAGCGACGCCAGGGTCGTGGCCCGGTACTGCGGAAATCCACTACCGGGCGTGGTGCTGCCGATCGGAATCGATAGCGTGCTGCCAAAGTCGAGCTGAATCGTTTGCGCGACGATGCCCGCATTGGCATTTGTGGCTAGGACCGTGCCGCTGGGCTGCCAAGTATCGTTGCTGCCGCCGATGACCGTCACGCTGCCGGCGGTGATCGCGTTGCTGGTCGATAAGTTGATCGTCTCGTCGTTGTCGGCGTCGACGGTGATGGAGAGCGCACCATTGATGTCGATATCGCCGCCGAAGAACAGGAATCCGTCGGATTGGCCGGTCAGGGCCGCATTGCCGCTGGCCGTAGCGCCGCCGATCTGAATCGATGCGTCTCCGTTGCTGTTCGATCCATCGGCGGAAATCACGTTGGTTCCGGCGGCGCCTTGCAGCAGCAGATTCGTCGTCGACGAATTGTTAAAGCCGATTCCACCGGCGTGAGCGCGGATATCGACATCCTGCGCCAAATTGATCGTGACCGCCGTATCGGCCGGCGGCGTTATGCCCTGCACGACCTGCAGCGCGTTGAACGTACCGGAGATCAGCGTGTTGGCGCCGCGCGTGACGGTAACATCCTGGTTTAGATTGATCGTGTCCCAGCCGTCCCAGACCACCTGGTGTTGGAACACCGCGCCGCCGCCGACGTTCACGTTGAGCGTATCGGCGCCGCTGCTGCCGCTCAGTGACATCGGGTTGGGATAGCCGCTGGGCCCGTCCGTATTGAACGCGATCGAGTCGTTGCCGTTGGCCAGATCGATATACAGGTCGCTGAAACTGGCGGCCGCGACGGAAATCGTGTTCGTGCCGTTGCCGGTGACGAGGTTCCCGGGGTCGGAAACGGCGTCGAACGGACCGCCGGACGTGGCCGCGAACGTGTAGGTCGTGCCGTCGAAGTCGATCGTGATTGCCTGGGCCGTGGCGCCGGCATTGGGCGGCGAAATGCTCAGGTCGGCGCCCGCGCCGGTGAGAATGTAGTTGATGGTGAGCATCTGCCGCGCTTCGAGAGACTCGATACGCAGGCCGCGACGCCGCGCGGTCGAACTTCGATGCGTCAGCGGACCTCCGCCAGCAGCTAGCCGCAGCGAGGGCGTGAATTTACGAACAAGATTTCGCAGGCTCATTTGCGCGCGGCTCCGAAGCAGTCGGGAGGAAGCAAAATCGAGGCGGCAACGGCAACGCGCGGCCGGACAAACGGCGCGGAAAGAGACCGCGCAGGGGTGGATTCTTGCCCCAGTCGCCGACGTCACCCTAAGAAGTCCATGCTAACTAGGTAAAGCAGGCGATTCAAGCAAAGAATGACGACTGGGACAGCTGGGAAGTCGTCGGGCGGCGTGAATAGACCGCAAAATGGGCCCGACCGCGCGCTACGAGGGAGGAAAACTCGCTAGAACACCGCCGGCTGCCAACTCGGTTCGCGGCTGCGACGTTAGCCAAGAAAAAACCGGCCGGATTCCGGTTCTACCACCAACCCAGAAGCTGGCCCAACCGGTTGCCGAAAATGATGCCGCCCACCACCGATGCACCGATCGAGGTCAGCAGCACAGCGGCGCTGCCGATATCCAAAGCTGCGCCGATCTGCTGGTCGAACTCGCGTGTGACGGCCTTGGCGAGCGCCTCGATCGCACTGTTGAACATTTCCGCCACCAGCACCGCCGTGATGCACAGCGCGAGTAGACACCACTCCACCAGCGAGCAGTTCATCGATACGCCAGCGGCAACCACCGCGGCGGCGATGAAGAAGTGCGCGAAGAAGCTACTCTGCCCGCGAACGCCGAGCTTGACGCCACGAAGGGCATCGGCGAATTTGGCTCGCCACGACCGGGTGTCGGGAAAGTCGTGCATGGAGGCAGGCGTGAGGCTTCAGGCTTGAGCAAAGACCGCGTAACCGCGCGGCGGCTGGCGTTCCGCGTTTATCTCACGCGATGATCTTCTCCACCACGTTCCCCGCCACGTCGGTCAGCCGGAAATCGCGGCCATTGTAGCGGAACGTGAGCCGTTTGTGATCCAACCCCAGCAGGTGCAGAATCGTGGCGTGCAGGTCGTTGACGCTGACCTTGTCGACCGCCGCCTTGTGGCCGATTTCGTCGGTTTCGCCGTAGGAAGTGCCCGCCTTTACGCCGCCGCCGGCCATCCAGACAGTGAAGGCGTGCGGATTGTGGTCGCGGCCCGTGCTCCCTTTTTGCGAAATCGGCAGCCGGCCGAATTCGCCGCCCCAGATCACCAGCGTCGAGTCGAGCAGGCCGCGCTGGGCGAGGTCTTCGAGCAGCGCGGCGATCGGACGGTCGGTCTCCGCGGCGAAACCGCCGTGGTTTTTAACGATGTTCGAGTGGCCGTCCCACGACAGCTCGTTCTCCATGCCGCCGGAATAAATCTGTACGAATCGCACGCCCCGCTCGACCATCCGTCGGGCGATCAGGCATTGTTTGGCGAAATGCGTGCAGCGTTTGTCGCCGATGCCGTACAGCGAGTGCGTAGCGGCCGTTTCGCGATCGATGTCGATTGCCTCGGGCGACGCGATTTGCATCCGATACGCCAATTCGAAACTCTCTATCCGCGCGGCCAGTTCCGCTTCGCCGGGATGGTGGTCGAGATGATGTCGGTTCAGCGTGGCCAGCAGGTCGAGTTGCGACCGCTGCTGGGCGTCGTTCATCTCGGCTGGGCGGTTGAGATTGTCGATCGGATCGCCGGTCGGCCGCAGCCACGTGCCCTGATAGACGCTGGGCAAGAATCCGGCGCTCCAATTCTGCGAGTATCCCTTGGGCAACCCGCGTCCCAGCGGATCGGACATCACCACAAACGCCGGCAAGTTTTGGCTTTCGCTGCCTAGGCCATACGTGACCCAAGAGCCGGCACACGGAAAACCCATCCGCGCAAAGCCGGTATTGATCATGAACAACGCTGGGCTGTGGTTGTTCGAGTCGGTGTGGCAGGAATGGAGAAACGCCATCTTGTCGACGTGCCGGGCCATGTTTGGGAAGATCTCGCTGACCATCTTGCCGCATTGGCCGTGGCGGACGAACTTGAACGGCGACTTCATCACCGGTCCGACCTGATCGGTGAAAAACCCGGTGTTCTTATCGAAGCCGGCGAGTTCCTTGCCGTCGCGCTTTTCGAGCTCCGGCTTGTAGTCCCACGTGTCGACGTGACTGGGGCCGCCGTTCATGAACAGCCAGATCACCGACTTGGCCTTGGCCGGGAAATGAGCGACCCGCGGCGCGAGCGGGTTGATGGCGGGATTGGATGCGCCGGCGGAGCCAGCCGCCGCCAGCAGACCTTCGTCGCCCAAAAGTCCGGCCAGGCCCAACATGCCGAAACCGCAACCGGCGCGGCGGAGCAGTTCGCGGCGGGTGAGGAAGCTTGCGTCGGCTACGACAAATGCACGGTGATTCGTCATCACTGCCTTCCCGTTGATGTCATCTATTCGATTTCCAACACGCCACGCGGACCGTCGAGCAGTACACGAAAATGGTTAAGAACGTCGCGTCCGAGCAACGCGTGCCTTTCTCCAAGGGTTGCAAATACTTCGCATTCGATCGGCGGAAGATCGTGAATCCGAATGGTCACATAGTAGGACGCCATCACGATCGTCGTGCCGCCGATGCCGCCAAGCTCGACCTCGCGGCCTTTTCGAAGCTGCAAGCCCTCCGCAATGGCCGAAGGTATGATGGTGCGATCGGCGCCCGTGTCCATCAATGCTGGCACAGGCGGCAATTCGATTCCGTCCGGTGAGACAAACCGCACCATCACCATCACCATCACCATCACCATCGGCGCGGGCGGTTCGTACTGCTGGTTGTACTTGTAGCGTAGCGTCATACCGGCTTACCAACAACGCGCAACGGAGTCGGCACGCGCGGCATCGGTCGGGGCGTCGCGGCCACCTCGTCGATGTAGATCGGCTCATATCCCTCCGCGGCATATGCGGCCTTCGCGGCAGCGACAAAGGTGTCGCCGACAGCTACGACACGGCCGTCATGCACCGCGACGAACTTGCCGACATAACGCTCCAAAAACTCGGGGAAGTGCTGGCGGAAGTACGCTCGATTCCGTTCCCACGCGCTGTCCACAAGTGGAACATCGCCGATCACCGGTGCTGGGTGAATGTCGATATCACTCATAGTCGTTCCTCTCTTGGTTTCGCGCGTGACACATTCCGTAACCGGCAGCGCCCCGAAAATGGCAGGCAATCGCGTCGGCCTTCGCTCGCTTGGTCAACGGAGTCCAACTGCCAACTCCTTACGGCTATTCTACGTACACGAACTCATTCAAACCAAACAACACCTGGCAAAAGTCCGCCAGCGCGAGTTCTTCGCCGTCGGCCTTGTTTTCCTTGGCATACGATCCGCGCTGCGCATCGATAAACGTTGCCGCGTCGGCGATTTCTTCGCTCGTCGGAGCGCGTCCGACCGCGACTTCGTATCCGCGGCGAATCGCCGCTGCGGTCGATTCGTCCGCCCCGGCCCGTAGCTTGTGGGCGAACGCCTTGGCGTACTCGCGGATGTGCGGGTTGTTCATGATCGCCAGCGCTTGCGGCGCGACGGTGGTTGTCGGACGCCCGCCGACGCTGACCAGCGGCTCCGGTTGATCGAAAAGCTGCATCATTGAGATCAAGCGGCTGCGTTTGATCATAAAATAGATGCTGCGGCGGCGATGGCCTTCGTCGAGCGTGCCGGGGCCGAACTGCGTGTTGTCGAGCGAACCGCTCACGGCGAGCATCGCGTCGCGGATGATCTCTGCTTCGAGCCGTTGTGGAGCCCGACGCCAGAGCCAGTTGTTCTCCGGATCGATCTTCGCGCGGGCGTCGTCGTAGTCGCCACTCTGCATGTACGTGCTACTGGTCATCATCAGGCGATGGATCGGCTTGAGCCGCCAACCGCCGCGAATCAGTTCGCCGGCGAGATAATCGAGCAGTTCCGGGTGCGTCGGGGCTGTGCCTTGCTTACCGAAGTCGCTGGCCGTGGCGACGATGCCGCGGCCGAAGTGGTGTTGCCACAGCCGATTGACGATCACGCGAGCGAGCAGTTGGCCGGCTCCTTGCTCCGTGTCGGTGATCCAATTGGCCAAGGCCGTGCGGCGAAAACTCGTGTGAGCACCCTCGGGGGGTGATTTTCGCCAATGCTCGGTCCCGTCAGGAGACTTCATGAGAATCTGTAAAAAGCCGGGCGACGCGACGCCTTCCTTCTGGTCGCAGTTGCCGCGGCGGAGGAAATACGACTCGTTGAAGAAGTCCGCGCCTTGCGTGTGATGGCGAATCGGCGTCACGCCTTCGCTGCAGACCATCATCTTTTCGATCTTCGGCTGGGGCGCTTTCGCCAGATGCGACTGCACGACCGCGTCGAGCGCTCGCCAATCTTCGTCTCGCGGACCAAACCACGCCAACAACTTGGCCTGTTGCTCGGCCGCGCGCTTTTCGGCGGGCGTATCGAGCAACGCGGCGATCTCGTGCGACGTCCCGCCGTCGAACGACAACGGTTGTGGAGCCGACGTAACGGAAAGCCGAAGCCGCCCGATGTTGTGGCCGGCGTTATTCTCGAATTTGAGCACGAAGGTAACGAGCCGCTCGCCGCCGGCTTCGCCTGCTTTGCCATCTTCGCCGTTCGCGGCGTCGACGCTCGTCGTTTGCAGCGGTTCGGCGACGTCGTAGATCGCGGCATGGTCCTTGCCGAATTGCGGATCGATGGCCCATGCCGATTTCGCGTCGCCGTCGATGGTCGCCGCGACAGGCAAACCTTTCTGCTCGAACGTCGCACGAGCGTTGGACAGGACCAGTTGTTTGGCGGCAGGCGGATCGTTCTTGGGCGCGAGGAGTACCTTGACGTCGGTCAACGCGAAGTTGCCGTTGCTCGCCCGACCGGGGCCTTTCTTAACGAGCGAGTCGTCGGCAAGCGCTTCGATGCGAACGCCCGTGATGGGGCCGCGGCCCGCGGCGGCGACGATCGTGTACGTGTCGTGCGCCGGATTCGTGCCGGTCGCCAGCAATGCGCCGCCGGCTTGCCTGGTAAGCGTCGCTCCCCCTTGGGACTTGGATTCCACCGGATCGAGCACGACCCAACCGATGGCCGTTTGCCCCGGCAAGTCCTTCTCCCAAGCCGCCAACCTCGCGGGCAATTCTTCGTTCTCATATTTCGTTCGGGCCGCGACCAGCGGAGCGTGCTCACGGTCGAATGCCTCTTTTGCCGCGCGATAGCCTTGCGGATCGAGGTTCACGTCGAGGTTGCTGCGGACCGTGGTCGTGAAGATCGAAATGAACCGGTAATAATCCGCTTGTGGAATCGGGTCGAATTTATGGTCGTGGCAGCGGGCGCAGCCGATCGTGAGTCCCAAGAAAGCCACGCCGGTGGTGCCGGCCATGTCGTCGAGGGCGTCGTAGCGGGTCCGCTCGACTTCGTTGGCCGTGATTTGCGTCGGAAACACGCCGCCACCGAGAAATCCGGTCGCCTTGAGCGCGAGCGGATCGTCCGGGGCCAACTCGTCGCCGGCCAGTTGCCAGCGGACGAATTGGTCGAAGGGCATATCGCGGTTGAGGGCTTCGATTACGAAATCGCGAAAGTGAAAGGCAAATGGCCGATCGTAATCTTGCTCGAAGCCGTGACTCTCGGCGAAGCGGGCCACGTCGAGCCAGTGCCGTCCCCAGCGCTCGCCGTAGTGCGGACTTTCGAGCAAGCGATCAATCACCTTGCCATACGCTTCCGGCGACTCGTCGTTGACGAACGCCTCGATTTCCTCCAGCGTCGGCGGCAGGCCGATGAGGTCGTAGTACGCACGGCGGATCAGCGTGCGGCGCTCAGCGGGGCCGTTCGGCGCGAGGTTCATTTCTTCGAGCTTCGCCAGCACGAACCGATCGACCGGCGTCCGCGGCCACGCTTCGTTCTTCACCGCCGACGGCTCGACCGATTTGAGCGGTTGGAACGACCAGAACTTGTGGGCGCCCTTGGCGACCTTTCGCTCGGTCCACGGCGTGTCGTCGGCGTCCGATTCGACCAGCGGCTTGTCGTACGGCGCGCCGAGATCGATCCAACGGGCGAGATGGGCCAGTTCCTCGGCCGTCAGATTCTCGCCCTCGTCGGGCATGTACGGCTCTTCCAGCCGCGCTGCGAGCTTGTACAGGTGGCTCTCCTTGCCGCTGCCCAAC
Organism: Pirellulales bacterium; assembly: GCA_040901705.1. GTDB lineage: Bacteria > Planctomycetota > Planctomycetia > Pirellulales > PLA5 > PLA5. The sequence goes on from JBBDYI010000149.1 coordinate 25,972, forward strand.
TTCACCGCCGCTCCGCTATCGCTGCCGCGAAGCAAACCCTCGTGGGTCGTGATGTTGAACTCGCCCTCGGTACTGTCGCCGCCGTGGCATGTGACGCATTTGTGCGCGAGCACCAAGCGCACATGCTTCTGGAATAGCTCCATCCCCTCGGCGGTTTGCTCGGCCGTGAACGACGGTTGGTCCGCTTTGACGTCTTTGACGGCCGGCTTGTTGGCATCGTCGCCGTCGGCATTCTCGGCCTGACCGGCCATCGCGAGAGAGAGCACGGCGACCAGCGAAACCGCCGCCATTGCCATCGATGAGACGAAGACGCCAGGATTTCGGCGCTGTGAAGCAGGAACGGCAGGCACAATCACCTCCACGTTGCGACAATCTCGTCGGCGGGATCCTCTGCGGCCAGGACTTCGATTCGCGGACCGCGAGAGAACGAACGGGCGGATACGCCAAATATCGGCGTGGCCCGATTATACCAGAGCGTCCGCGCGATTGCAGCGTCGACGCCGCGATTCGCACCGTTTCAATCCAATCCGGTCAAATCCGGTCGAGCATCCGCTTCGGCCGCTGGCGGGCTCGCTGGCAGTCGCCGCAGGTGCCGCTGACGATTAGCCGATGGCCGCTGACGCGAAAGTTGTTTTGCCGGGCGACAGCGTCGCGGATGGCGATCAATTCGTCGCTTTTGAATTCGATCAGCCGGTTGCACGTGGTGCAGTGCAGGTGGTCGTGGTTGGGATAGCCGTAATCGTGCTCGTAGACGGCCCGACCGCCGAGGTCCATTTTGACAAGCAGACCGGCCTCGACGAGTTCGGATAACGTGCGATAGACGGTCGGCCGGCTGACTTTGTCGCGTCCAAGCTGCTGTTGAAGCTGTAGCAACAGTCCGTCGGCGTCAAAGTGTTCGTGGTGGCTGAACACCTCGGCGACGATCAGCCGCCGCTGCTGCGTCATCCGCTTGCCGCGGCTTTGCAGGTACTCTTCAAGACGCTCGATCGGCGTCGACGCGACTGTGACGGTGCCAAGCGAGAAATCTGACGTTTCCGTAGCCATCGAACTTTTCCGCGCGCGAGTATCGTGGCCAATTCCTCGCAACGACACAACAAGACCGAAACCAAGCTGTGGCGACGTCGCCGCCGCCAGCCGTTGCAAAACACGAAATTGGCCAATTACTCGATTTTACGCTTGAAAACGTCTCGGATCAACCGATGCGGCATCGCGACAACGAGCGCTGGCCTTGGAATTCTTCGTCGTTGGCCTTGCCAAGCCGCGAAGCCGAGCCAGCATAGGTTGAACTAACCAATTTCATCCAACAGCCGGTCGACCGCGACGTCGAGCCGTTGCGGGTTTTCGTACGAGCCGTTGGCGATCTGCGAACGCACGCGGGCGACCAGATCTTCGCGCACGTCCGGAATATCGTGAACTTGCGAAATCAACTGTGCGGCTTCCGAAATATCCAATTGGTCACCTGTCGCTGGAACCGTGGGATTGACGGTTCGCTGGGGTGTGCGGATCGAGTGCGGGCCGCTAAGGGCCTGCGGACCGTGAACCTGTCTGGGGCCGTAGATTTGCATCCTGTCGTCTCCCGTACCACGAAATCGAAGGAAATGGGTGACGCTCGATGCGAAATGTCCAGCCGGTTTCTCGTCGTTAGAGCCGCTGCCCGAAACAAGGGCGGGGAAGTGAAGTCGCGGCTGCTAACGCATCCTAATGGAAACGGCGTGGTCGACAGTTCGGAATCTTGCGTCCGGTAAAAATGTACGTTCGGTTACGTTCGCCGGACCCGCTTTCCGTGGCTGGGAGTCGACCTCGCGGGCAGAATAACCAGGCGTTGCACCTGTGTCATCGACGAATGCGAGCATCGATCCTTGACCAATCTTTCAGCGAACTTCCTGTAGCGAACACTCGGTGGTTGAATGCTTATGCGACGTGTAACGCCGCCGCTCGTCGCCTTCGCCCTACACGGTTGTTGACCAATCGCGACGCGATGCATAACTTCGCCACGCGCCACGTTGCCGTGGCCACAAGGGCGTTGGTTTACTACGTCATTGCTCCGCATCGCCCGTGATGCATTGACCAGATCACCTGGCACGATCGGACGGTTGTGTCGACTTGCCGGGTAGTTCATTCGTTGCACTCGCAGCATGGACTCGACGGTCGGTTCACACGCCGCACCGCCGTTGCCAGGCCGATTCGCTGGCGTGTCCGGCTCCAGCGATCGAGCCGCTCGACTACTATACGCAGTTCCACTTCGGCATGTTCGGCCTGTGCCGAAATTTCGGCTTGCGACACGGCCCAAACGTCGATGTCGAAGCTCGTCGCAACGGTTCCGCCGAGGATATTAGGCCAAACCAGGAATTCGGGCAACCTCGGCAAGGGTCGGCGCGAACCGCCGGGCGCATGTCGCACTTTGCGCGCTGTCGTGGGTTGTGCTAACAATAGGGGGGT
>JBBDYI010000150.1:0-4239 GCA_040901705.1 Pirellulales bacterium
ATTAAAACCCATAGGCCGAGAGATTTACCAGCGAACCGGTCAGCGAGTTAGACAAACGGCGAGGTAAAAAAACGGCCGCGAGTAAATGGTGTCGGGAAAATGGATACGCGTGTCCAACGTCACGTCTATTGCTGCAACATCTTTTGCGGAAACAACTTGCGTAGGCTTAGGTGGCCACCTAGACCGAACCAAAGAGGCAGCCTATTCCCTTGACGGAATATTCCGTTTGCGCTATAGTTATGTAGTGAGCTTCGACGAAAACGAGAGAGGGGCACGGATGGAGCCAAAACCCGTTCGCTTCAGACTGTTTCTCGAACGACTGCAGCAAGCGCCGCCGGCTCAGTCATTCGATGAAGCGTTTCGGCAAATCGCCGACGTCCTGAACGAGGTCGAAAATGAATTCGCCGATATCCCCTACGATCCAGAAGCTTGGGAAAGCGACGGACGGATGTATCCACCGCAACTCGACAGCGAACGGGTCATCGAAGGGCAGGAGCGCGTCCGCCGATTTCGTAGCAGGGCGCACAATACATTTGTCGGCGCGAATGGCTCGATTGAGATTCAAGAGGTGAACGCTGGAACCGTCGTGTTCACGAAGGATGGCGCGGACGGAAAGTCGGTTTGGGATCAGTAGTTCTGCAATGTGGAACCACAAGGCACTTTTCCGGTGGAGCTTTTAACGATGTCGCTTTCCACGCTACGTGATAAACTCGCAAAGCGATTTCCTAATGCGGTCGTGGATTTAGACGAGTCGCCAAATGCCAACGCCAGCTCGTTTTTGAACGTGCGACTCAACGATCACTCGGTGACCGTAGAGTGGCGACAAAAGCGTGGGTTCGGCGTCTCTTCTCGTCCCGATATTGGATATGGTGAGGGCGTAGACGAAACGTACTCAAACGAGAAGGATGCGGTAAAACGAGTTGCGGGCCTGCTGCTGTCGCAGTCAAAAACACGGTCGCCTGCAGTTAAGCTACGGGAACTTCGTGAAGCGATTGGACTTTCTCAGACAGAGCTTGCCGAACGCATGGCGACTCAACAGGCATCTGTATCCAAGATCGAACAGGGTCGCGACTTGCGAATGAGCACCTTGAATTCAGTCGTTGAGGCCCTGGGGGGCAAGCTATCGGTTGCGGCTCGGTTTCCCGATGGAACGGAGCAGCGCCTGGACGTGACCGCATTGATGGGCGAGAAGTGAAGCACTGCCGTGCCCGATCGAATGGCCGAACGCAACGAGGTGAGGCAATGGCGACGCGATTGAATCTTGTCGTGATCCGATCGTCTGACATGGATGCGGCAGCGCGGTTCTACGAGACGCTTGGCCTGAAGTTCAGCCGTCATTCACACGGATCGGGACCGATACACTATGCTTCGCTTGACACCGAGTGCGTTTTCGAGATTTATCCACTTCGCCCTGGCGAGGCCTCCACAGTTTCGACTCGGTTAGGATTCCAAGTTGAATCCGTCGACGGAGTCCTCGGCTCTCTTCAAACTGTTGGAGGCAAGCTTATCTCCGCGCCGAAAGAAAGTCCTTGGGGTTATCGAGCCGTGATTGAGGACTTGGACGGACACCATGTTGAGATTTCGGCTCCTGTGCCGCCGCCTTGCGATGGCCTCCGTCGGGCATTTGGCTCGTGGGCTGACGACGCGGACGAATTGGATCAATTCCTGGATGAAATACGAAGCGGTCGTAAGCGCTCGCGATCGGAGATTGAGACGTGAGAGTTCGGCTGGATACGGGACATCTGCTCGGCGTACTTGAAAGGCAGAACGGCCAACTCCGGCACTCGACGAGTCGTCGGCACCACTGCGGGCACCTCGGTTGGCGGCGCTGGGCCTAACTCGGTAACGGGTTTGGCTTTGCGGCGTTCGAGGCGAGGATTGCAAATCCGCGATGCGGCGGTTCGAATCCGCCCGGCGCCTTTTTGGTGGGGCCGAGACAATTCTACGCATCGCGGCAGGAAACCTCTTGCACGGCAGGGGGTTTCGTCGTTTGATGGGGTCGCCGCTCCGCCGCGCGAACGCTTGTTGGATCGCACGGAGCGCGGTCGATTCGCCGGCGATGGCCGTCGGCTTGCGGCCGTGGATGCCCCGCACTGGATGACTGTCATGACCGATTCGCCCGCGTCGCTGAACGGCCGCGCCGCTCTGATCTGTGAGGAGCTCGCGCGAGATACCGCGAGATGGCGGCTAGCGGTCTCGCGGTTGGAGTGTGGGGCGAGGGTAATCGACTTTGGCGTCGATGCAGAAGGTGGTTTGGACGCGGGGTTGCGGCTTGCGGAAATCTGCATGGGTGGTTTGGGCCGTGCGGCGCTGGCGGCGACCTCGGCGGAGCTGGGCAGCGGCGTGGCCGTGCATGTCGCCACGGACCATCCGCTGGTCGCCTGCATGGCGTCGCAGTACGCGGGCTGGCAGATCGCCGGCGAGAAGTTTTTCGCCATGGGCAGCGGACCGATGCGGGCGTTGGCCAAGCGCGAGCCGCTGTTCGAGTCGATCTCGGTCGACGAAGCGAGCGACGCGGCGGTGGGCGTATTGGAAAGCGGCAAATTGCCGACCGACGACGTTTGCCGCGACGTGGCGGCGAAGTGCGGCGTCGATCCGCAGCATCTGACGCTGTGCGTCGCGCGGACGGCGAGCCTGGCCGGCACGCTGCAAGTGGTCGCTCGCAGCGTCGAGACGGCGCTCCACAAACTCCACGAACTTGGCTTCGACATCGCGAAAGTACACAACGGCTATGGCGCCGCGCCGCTGCCGCCTGTGGCGAAGGACGATCTCGCGGCGATCGGCCGGACGAACGATGCGATTCTCTACGGTGGCCACGCGACGCTGTGGGTGCGTTGCGACGACGCCGAGATCTCCGACGTCGGGCCGCGCGTGCCGAGCAACGCCTCGGCCGATCACGGACGGCCATTCGCCGAGATTTTCGCACGCTACGGCGGCGATTTCTACAAGATCGACCCGCTGCTGTTCAGCCCGGCGATGGTGACGTTCAATAATTTGGCGAGCGGCCGTTCGTTTCGCTTCGGGCACATGAAGCCCGACGTGCTCGCCGAGTCGTTCCGCGTGGAAAGTTGAGCCGCCGATGCGACTGGCCGTACTGTGTTCGCCGGAAAGTTGGTATCTCAGTGACCTGCGGCGGGCGGCCGCGGGTCGGCACGAAATCGTCGTCGTGGCCTATCCGCAAATCGCCGCGTACGTCCGCGGCGTCACGAACGTCAACGGCACCGCGAGCGTGGACCGATCGGGCGGCGGGGCGGTCCGGCGGACCCAGGTGCGATGTTCGGGCGTGCCGTTGGACGAGTTCGACGTTGTGCTCGTGCGCACGATGCCGCAAGGCTCGCTCGAACAGGTCGTGTTTCGCATGGACGCGCTCGCCCGACTGGAAGCGGCCGGGCGACCGATCGTCAATTCGCCGCGGTCGATCGAGATCGCCGTCGACAAGTTTCTTGCGTCGGCGCTGCTGGTCGAAGCGGGCCTCGATCATCCGGAAACCGTCGTTTGTCAAACGGTTGACGAGGCGATGCAAGCTTTTGCGGCGCTCGGCGGCGACGTCGTGGTCAAGCCGCTGTTCGGCGCGGAGGGCCGCGGCATCGCACGGGTGAGCGACGAGGCGATCGCCCTGCGCGTGTTCAAGTCGCTCGTGCCGTTGGGAAGCGTGCTGTACTTGCAACGCTTCGTGCCGCACGATGGCTACGACATCCGGGCGTTCGTGCTCGGCGAGCGGACCTTCGGCATGAAGCGAGTCAGCGCGACCGATTGGCGAACGAACGTCAGCCGCGGAGCGACGACCGAGCCGTTCGCGTTGGACGCCGAAATGGTCGATTTTGCGAGAAGGGCGGCCGCGGCGACGGGGGCGACGATGGCCGGCGTGGACATTCTGATCGGCCGCGATGGCCGCTGCTACGTGATCGAGGTCAACGCCGTGCCTGGCTGGCAGGCGCTGTCGCGCACGCTCGGCGTCGATGTGGCCGCGATCGTGCTTGAAGAGTTGTCGCGGCGAGCAGCCGAGCAGCGACCCTATTGAGGCGTTCGCGGCACGTTGATAGGCGACGGACGAACGTGGAGGTGCTTGCCGCGATGCGGGGACGAGTGGCCTGATTTTAGTGGAAATCGGGCTGGGAATCTGGTATGGTTTGGGCCGTTCGATGATTCGTGACTGTTTCGGTGGTTGAAGCGAACCACGGATTCCCTAGCGCGGCCATTGGCCGCAACCAAAACGGTCCGGCAAGTGAATTCAAAACA
>JBBDYI010000151.1:0-4207 GCA_040901705.1 Pirellulales bacterium
TACCCGCAAATACAATCTACGCGAACAGCAATCCTAGCCCCAAAGCGGGCCGTTGATAAAAAACGCGAGTAATGCTCACAAATTCCCTCTCCTGGGCCAAATCAGCCGCATTCTCCGTCGTTCCCAGCAAAATCCTCTTGAGCATTTCGTGATCCGGCCTTCGCGATACGTCGGTTGTACCGTCGAACCTCGATGTCGAACCTCGAACCTACCCGAAAAGTGGCCGACCTTCCACAACAAATCCGGCCCAATTCTGCCGAGCCTGCCGCCGCACAAGTCGGCAACTCCGCAGATTCCGCCAGCCGCGCTCAATCAACACCGCGCTCCAGCAGCGAAGTGCCGAAAAGCCGAAGAGCAATCGCCCCCGCACCAGCCCGATCCACAATCGCCGCGCCACCCGCGCCCTTCGCCCACCAGTCCGATTAGGCGTATGATTACCCTGGGCAATCGACTCCGCCGCACAGCAAGGCCGCTTCCGTGTTCGACCAATCCACGCTTCTTTGGGGACTGTTCTTCGGCTCCTTCGGCCTCGGCTATTTCACCTACGGCCGAAAACAGCAGGCCTTCGTGCCGCTCACCTGCGGGCTGGCGCTGATGATCTTTCCCTATTTCGTCGCCACCAACATCGTGATGGTCACCGTCGGTGGCGTGCTGCTGGCGATTCCGTATTTTCTCCGCTTCTGAGAGGCTATCCACAAAGAATGGCCTTGTTTTTCTCACTGTAGGAGGCGAATCCTTTCGCCGAGGTACTGGTTTGCGGCTCCGTCGGCGAAAGGATTCGCCTCCTACAGTAAGGATCCTCGGCGATTCTTTGTAGATAGCTTCTGAGAGCGGACGGCAATCCATTGCCGCGTCGAGAGTCACGCGCGTCGAGAGAGAAGCGCATCGCCGGCGATGCGCATCGAGCCGCCGAGAAACCCTTCAGCCGACCGTCACAGCCGCTTTGACCGGCCGCCGTCCTGCGCCCGCTCGGTGCAATGCTTGCGACCCGCGCGGCGGCGACAGCCGAAACACGCCCGTCGCCGGGCCTTCGTTTACCGAGGCGTACATTTCGAACCCAGGGAATCGATGCACTTCCCCGTGAAACGCCAGCGTTCCGCGGCGCGGGTCGAAAATCGCGACGCCGCCGTATGCGATGTCGCCAAAGTGTGCGGCCAGCTTCTCGCACGCCGGCGTCGCCGCCGCCGAGAACAGCAGATAAACCTCGTCCGGCGAAGCATCCGGCCGCATCGGCAACATGCCCACCGCGCGGGCGATTTCGCGCTGCGTCGACAGGGACATCCGCGTCGCCATCGTCACCCGCATCCGCGAAACATCGGTCGCCGTTGCTTCGGCCGGCTTGCCGTCTTCCCCCAGCGCGGTCGAGAAGTCGCACACGTGCCACTGCGCCAATTTCGGCGGCGACGCATGAAAATCGACCAGCGCCTCGCTGTGCATCTGCGACGTCACGCCGAGCGAAGCGGAAAACATCCGCTGATCGGTCAGATACGCGTCCTTCTCGCCGCCCAATCCGTACAACACCGTCATACCGGCATGCGGCCCGGCCGTCAGCGCATCGGTATAACCGGGCATGTGCCCCGGAATGAACGCATTGATCCACACGCGAAGCGAACGAACAGGCGGCGTCACGGCGACCTCCCTCGATTGAAAAGAACGCACTCTCCGCCACGCCGCGAAAACAAAACCGCCGCGGTCCGAACAGTCTCTGCGAGATTATCGCCGTTCCCGCCGCCAGGTTGCCCGAAATCCGAGCACTCGCTGGAAAGCCCCCGCAATTCTTCCGTGTTACCCTGTGCTCCCCCTCCGTGACCTCTGTGGTTAAACGAAAGTTCAGCCTATTCGAGCGCCTTAGCCGCCGCGGCCTGAAACGCGCGCCGCACGTCGGAAGCATCGGCATTCGGGAAGTTCGCCCGTTGCACCATTAGCACGTAGATCCGCTTCTTCTCCGGATCGATCCAAGCCTGCGTGCCATACGCGCCGCCATGTCCATGCGTGCCGGGCGAGAGCACCTCGGTCACTCCCTGCGGCTTGCGGACCACGCACCAGCCCAATCCCCAGCCGTTCCCTTCGGTGAAGCCGGTCTTCAAGTCGCCGGTCTGCACGGTCGTCATCTGCTTTACCGTCTTGCTGTTGAGATATCGCCGGCCAGCGAATTGTCCGCCGCCTAGTATCATCTGGCAAAACTTCGCGTAGTCGGCCGCGGTCGAAAACAGCCCGCCGTTCGCCGCCGGAAAGCGATCGCGGCTCGTCGGCGACTTGCCGTAGAGAATGAACACCTCCGACTCTTCAAGCGTGTCGCCGGTCCGCTGGTACGACGTGGCCAGCCGCGGCAATTGTTCCTCCGAGAGATAAAACGCAGTGTCCTTCATCCCCAACGGCTCGAACAAACGCTTTTCGAGAAACTCGTCGAACGGCATGTCCGAGACGACTTCCACGATCCGCGCCGCGGTGTTGATGCCCGACTGGCAATACTGCCACTTCGATCCCGGCTCGAAACCGACGGGCCGCGCCGCATAGAGCGGCATCACGTCGGCCAGCTTCGTCGCCCGCCGCGCCTCGGCCGCCGAGATTTCGCCCATGCCGGACGTATGCGTGAGCAGATGCCGAATCGTAATCTTGACCTTCTCGCCGTCGCGCGTTTTCAACTCGGCCAATTCCGGCACGTATTTCTCCACCGGATCGTCGACCGATAGCTTGCCTTCGTCCTGCAACATCATCACGGCCGCGGCGGTGATCGGTTTGCTCATCGACGCGATCCAGAAAATCGCATCGGCCCGCATCGGCTTCTCGCCGGCCACGTCGGCCAATCCCACGGTGCCGAGATGCCGCACGCCGTCGCCGTCGGCCACCAGCGTGACAGCGCCGGCGATCTCCTTCGCCTCGACGAATCGCTGCACCGCCGCATCAATGTCCGGCAACCGCGGCGGTTCCGCCGCACGAACCGTTTCACACGCAATCGCAGCCAGCACGAGACCGGCGGCGTTTGCGATTGCGATGCGGCGAATAAGAATTGACGAAAAACGAGGCGATGGGGTCCGCGACATAACGTTGCTCCACGACATGATTTGGCTCCTCGATGGCAAACCTTCCAAACGATCGAGATTCGCCACCATTGTATGTCGGCCCAATCGGTGCGTGAATCGGGACGCGGCACGGCCGGCGAGGCTCAATCGAAGGCATTTGGCAAGCTCTTACCACGCAAGCTAGAATAAAACGAGCGCGACGAACCGATGAGAGATTTGTCAGTGTTAGCCACTCGGCTCGCCGCCGCCGTGAGTTGCACCTGCTAGGAGTTTTCGCTTGGATCGCCAATCCGACAATCCGATCATCGTCGTCGTCGGGCAGCGGCGCGGCGTACTGAATGCCGTGGCGGTTCGCCGCGCTCGTCGTAGTCTGGCGGCGTCGCTCGTGTTGCACTTGGCGGTCGCCGGCGTGGCGGTCACGTTGGCTTCGGTGCTCGATCTGCGGCTCGCCGCGTTTGGCAACAACCGACCGCTGTCGATCACCGCCGCGTTAGACGAGCAGTCGGAAGCTGTCGCGGAGCCAGGCGAAACCGGCCCGCATCAGATCGTCATCAAGCCCACCGAGGCTTGGCAGGACGATCGCCATTTCCTCAACACGACGGTACTGCCCAACATCGACCGCGCGGCCGACGTTCCGTCACGTGCGGCCGTGCGTCCGTCGCTCGACACGAGCACCAACGTCCGCCCGAACCACGCCGTGCGACCTGAAACTCCGCGCCGCCATGCGACGACTCCCCGCCGCCGGGCCGCCGCCAGCGTCGAGCCGACGATCGCTCCAGTCGCGCTGCCGCCACCCGACATCCGTTTCGTCGGCCGTCCGTGCCGCTATCCCGCCGTGGCGCTCGAAGCCGGCTGGGAAGGCGAAGTGCTGCTGCATGTCACCATCGATGCCGACGGTGCGGTCACGGGCGTCGAAATCGCCAAGTCGAGCGGATACCCGGTCTTCGACGCCGAGGCGGTCCAAACCGCCCGCGCATGGCGTGCCGTACCCAACAAACCCGGCGGCAAACTTTGGCCCGGCCAGTTTCTCAAGCCGATCCAATTCCGCTTACAGTAAATTCGACCACCGATCGCCAAGGCGCGGTCATCGCAGTGAAAACCAAGCAGTGCGCACCCCTAACCCCTGTCGCCTAACCCCTGTCGCCTAACCCCTGTCGCCTAACCCCTGTCGCCTAACCCCTGTC
>JBBDYI010000152.1:0-4160 GCA_040901705.1 Pirellulales bacterium
CGACGCTAGCAGCTATCACCAAGCCAGCTAGAAAAACAAACCGCGACATGCACCCCGACAGGACGTTTTCTTCGTGACGATTTCACCGCCTGCCGCGCCGCAAGACAGGCAGTCCGCGAAGTCTGGGCAACGACCGGTCGCTCGACGCTGCAACTGCCAGCACTGGCCCGATTGCCCTTCGTCTCTGCCGCCGAATCGCACCGGTATCGAGAATTGGCCGCAATGAAGCCGGTGAGGTCACGAGGACCGGCGTCTAAATAGAAAACAACACGGACGCCGAATATTGCGCAGATGCCAATGGTCGCCAGGCGATGCCGATGCGTGGCGTGAACTGCCCGGCGTCACTCTTCCGCCGGCCGCACGATCTCGCCGTCGGGCTGCATCACGCCGACTTTCGTTCCGTCGGCGACGCGGAGCGCATCGCGGACGCCTTCGCGGTTGGTCATGGCCACGTAGACGGGACCACGCTGCTGCGATAGCTCGGCGACGGCGTCGGCGACCGTAGCCGATGTGGTCACGCGAATCGTCGCGGAACCATAGCGGATTTCGCCGGATTCGTTGGCGGTTCCGTCGAATCGCCGCGCAAGGCGGTTGATTGTCGCCGTGAGCGCCTTGCTGCGGTGTGGCTTGGTCATATCGACGGTTTCTCCCAACCGACGTGCATTTGCCAATCCGTCGAAGCGACGTAGCAAACACCGCGGTCGATTCGCCGTTGTTTATTGCCCCAATCCAACTTGGTTGAACCGCAAATCCGTCGGCGCGCCGGCACGCCAGCCGCCGGCTCCTATTGTGTGGAGATCGACGCCCCAAGTCAAGCAGCGGAGGGGCGGTATCGTGGGCGTGGCGGCGCCCCGTTCATGGCCTTCAGGGACTCGCAGCCCCCGCGGCACTCGCCACGTGGCGTTTTCACGAACGCTCGTCGCCGCTGCCGTTGTCGCCGCCCGACTTCGGATCGACGTAGTGGTCGAAAGCCATCCAAAGGCTGCGTGCCCAGCGGAAGAAGAACAGCGGGAACAGCACGCTGAACGCCAGCAACGCGGCGAGCGCCTGGTGTTGCGACAGCGCGTCCGTAAAGAACAACACCAGATACGCCACGATCACGATCAGCGTCGTGAGACCGTAGTTGAAGTAGATCGAACCCAAAAAGTAGCCCGCCGCCCGCTCGTACTTCAAGCCGCAGTGGCTGCACGTCGGGTGCATCGAGATCCAGTTGCGAAACAGCCGTCCCCGCCCGCACACCGGGCATCGCAGCCGCACCGCCCGCCAAATCGCGGTCGGCAAACTCGTTGCCGCCACTGCGCCGTTGGTCATAAGTTCGACCTGGTCCGTTCTTGGTGGACGCCGTGCGTCGCCTCGCGGCGGGCCGAACGGCTAGTGCAAGCGTCAACACCTACCTGGCCAATTGCTTGCGCAGATTGTTGACCTTCGCCAGCGCTTCGGTTTGCAAATCGGGTTCGGGCGTGCTGCCCGCCCGCTTGTAGGCCACCTCGACTATTTCCGACGCCCGAGCGCCTTGGCCGCATTTGTCCAGTTCTTCGGCGATGTCGCACAGCCGATAGGTGGCGACGTGATGTTTTTCGATCTTGGCCGCTTCGTCGACGGCCGCGTTGAGCACCTTGACGGCTGCCGCCTTGTCGCCGGCCTTGCAGAGCGCGGACCCGACGTCGGTCATCACCTTGACGCGCGTCGCCGGGTCTGGCTCGGACTTGGCGATGTCTTCCATCTCGCCGATGACCCGCTTGACCTCGTCGGGCTTCTTCATGGCGGTGAATCCGGCGGCCACTTCGCGGAGCAGGTCGACCTTGACCGACGTTTCGTTGGCCGAAACCGCGGCCTGCTCGGCCCGCTTGAGCACGTCGGCGGCCGTGCCATCGTCGCCGGCCGCGGTGTAGGCTTCGGCGACGGCCCGCAACTGGCGGACCCTCGTGCCAAGTTCCTCGATCTTGCCGGCGGCTTCGTTGGCCTTGCTGGCGGACTTCTTGGCGTCGGACTTGCGGCCAATCGTGGCGAATACCTTGGCGACCGCGGCCTGACATTTCGCCCGCTGTGTGGGATCGGTCACCTGGTCCGCGGCTTTGCCCGCCTCTTTGGCCGCGTCTTCGGCATACTTCGAGGCTCCTACAACGTGTGCTTCCTCGGCGATCTTGGACAACTCCACGCATCGACGATCCGGTGGACTCTTGGGAGCACCAAGGATTTTCTCAGGCCAAGTCTTATCGGTGTTGTCGCTCCCGCAACCTGACACAGCCAACGACAGCATCAAGACGCCAATCCAACCGCAAACACGACCACCCATCCAATCACGTTGCATGATCCGTTCCTTGTTTCTTCTGTGTTCCGAAAACGTTCCGACTAACTGATCGTCCGGCCAGCGCTGGTGTATTGCAAGAGTCGAATTCGCTGAGCCGTTTTTCTTGCCCTCGCAGCGCGCGACCTGTCCCCCGCTCCGGCGGTTATCGAGATTCTTCCACCAACAACCGTCTGTGGAAATATACGAGGCAAAACCAAATGCGGCGAGCCGCTCGCGTGGGGCGGTTCGCCGCGATTTCGTGCCGGGAAATGTTCAAAACACCGGCGCTAGACTCTTCAGCCGCGCTTCGGCCAGCGTCATCAGTTCGTCTTCGGCCGCCTCGTCCGCCGCCTCGTAGGTGACCGAAAACCGCAGGTAAGCCCCCGCGTCGTCCCAGGGCACCGTGACGATCGAATGTTCGGTGATGATGAACTGGCTGGCCGCCTCGGCCGAGTCGAACGTGCGGCCATCGGCAATGCCTTTTGGCGACCGGGTATATAGAAAGTACGTCCCGCCGGGCATCGCACACTCGAACCCGCACCGCCGCAACATGGCGACGAGCTTTTCCAGCCGCCGCTTGTACTTGGCCCGCGTGCGGCGGGGAATCTCAGGATCGTCCAATGCCGCCGCGGCCGCCTTTTGAATCGCGATGAACTGACCGGAGTCGCTATTGTCCTTCACGTCCGCGAACGCCCGCACGATCCGCTCGTGGCCGCAAACCCAGCCGATCCGCCAGCCGATCATGTCGAAGCCCTTGGAAAGCGAATGGATTTCGACACCGACGTCCTTCGCGCCGGGCACCTGCAAGAAACTGGTCGGCTCGCCCTCGAAAGCGAGCATCGAATGGGCCGCGTCCTGCACCACAACGACGTTGTTCTGCCTGGCGAAGTCGACGACCCGCTCGTAGAATTCGCGCGTCGCCACGCGGCCCGTCGGACTGTTCGGGTAGTTGATCACCAGCAACTTCGCCCGCGAGCGAACGTCGGCGGGAATCGACTCCAGGTCCGGAAAAAAGCCGTTTTCCGCCAGCAGCGGCAAGCGGTGGACGTCGCCGCCGTAGTATTTCGTATGCGTGCCGGCCACCGGATAGCCCGGCACGGTCATCAGCGTCACGTCGCCCGGATTGATGAAACAGGCCGGCAGCATCGCCAGGGCCGGCTTCGAGCCGATCGAGTGGTTCACCTCGGTCGCCGCATCGAGCGCGACGCCGAACATCCGTTGCATGAACCGTGCCACAGCTTCCTTGAACTCGGCGATGCCGTTGTCCGCATACCCACGGTTTTCCGGCCGGTTGATCTCCTCGGCCATGCGGCGACGGACCGACTCCGGCGCCATTTCGTCGTTTTCGCCGATACCGAAGTCGACCAGCTTGCGGGTCGGATGGTCGGCCAGAGCCTTGCGCTTCGCCCGCTTGATCTTTTCGAACTTATAGATGTCAGTCCTTTTGCCGTAATTGGCTCCGCCAATGCGGTCGGCAAACAGGGATTGGAAATAGGGGTCGGACATTTGAGCAGGGGTCGGGGATCCGGGGTCAGGGACGCGCGTCGAGTGGCGAATGGGTCAAATTACCCCATCGATTCGGTACCAACAAGGCTGGCGTCATTGGCGGTTCGCACTGCTTGGTCGCGCGCAACATCGTAGCGCGATCAAGTCGGAACGGCCCTTTTGCGGGCACCACCCCAGCAGAGCACGCTTGCCGCCCGAGTGTTCGCTGGCGTGCCGGAGGGTTAGGAAAAATGAGCAGAATTCATTGATGTTTCCGTCCATACCGGTTATCCTCGAAAAGCTAGGACGCCGCTAGGAAATGGCGTCCTTTTTGTTGGTTCGTCTAACAGACGCGCGATGCCGCGCCGGTTGTGCGCACGTCGTC
>JBBDYI010000153.1:0-24023 GCA_040901705.1 Pirellulales bacterium
ATTCACTTGCCGGACCGTTTTGGTTGCGGCCAATGGCCGCGCTAGGAAATCCGTGCGATCCGTGGTTGAGTGCTCCGTGGTCGAGTGCGTCATACGGTTAAACTGTTACAAGCGATCAATGATTCGACGGCGCGCTCAACGGCGCGGATTCGCTCCACATAATGCGCCCGGTCGCACATTCGCGCGCGGTTCGCCGCGACCAGCAAACCTCTGGGTGCGCACACCTTCGAAGGCGGTCGTGCAACCGTCGTTCTGGTGGCAATGGTTTCCGGATGGTCGGGCAACAGGGAGCTCGCGTGCCCTGCCCGTCGTTTTCGAATGGAGTCGAGCAACCCTTAACGGCCGCCGAAATCGAAACCGCAAACCGACAACGAAAATGGCCCTGGATTTGCACGAAGTTCGGTCGGCACGAGGACAAACGGCGCTTTATGGAAGGGTCGGACAAATGATTACTATTGCTCGCAGTGTGCGCTCGGTAGCGGAAGTCATGGAAGACAATGAAGTTGGTTTCGACGAGTTGGTCGAACGAACGGAGATCGACGAGAGAATCGTCCAGGCGATCGTCCATCAATGGTACACGCCGAGACCGGATCAGCGCGATCGCGTTTGCGCCGTGCTAGGCGTCAGGCGTAGCCAGGTCATGTGGGGGCACGCGATCGTTCCAGAACCGCATATCCACGCACCGGTCTGATGGACGCAGCCATCAGTCGCCGGATTGCGTGCCGTAGTGCAAGCTACGGGGCACGCAGGAGACTTTTGCGCTTTGCTCCACCTGCCGGTGCGGCGATTCCTCGGTTTTTCCCAGCGACGGCACGCAATCGCTGCGTTTCCCCCGTTGACAGCGCAATAGGTGCGTCCCAAACTGTCTCGCCGCTGCGAAGCGTTCATCGCGTTTTGAGCGATGCCGAAGAGGCGTGCCCATCATCGGCGAGCGCTGGGCGTTGGTCCGTAGATGACTTCTCGTCGATCCCGCCAAGAGGCCATTCGCGGGCGTACGCCTATGGCTCGTCGGTCTTGTTGGAGTGTGAAAGTGTGCATCAGGCGTCCAATGTGCGCGTATCTGCGCGCGTCCTCAACAATGGACACGCCCAAACGGCGCACGAAACGCGACTTCCGTCGACGGCACTCCAATTGCAAGCAAGCGATTTGACCTCCGACGGATAGATATCGATCTGGATTCTCGTTGCCGCAGGGAGTGAGAAAGCGTGACAAGCCAGAAATTCGTAACCGTGGACGGCAACGAGGCGGCGGCATACGTCGCGCATCAGACGAACGAAGTCATCGCCATTTATCCGATCACGCCCGCCTCGCCGATGGGCGAGTTGTCGGACGCCTGGTCGTCGCAGGGCCGGAAAAACATCTTTGGCGTCGTGCCCGACGTGATTGAAATGCAAAGCGAAGGCGGCGCGGCCGGGGCGGCCCACGGCGCGCTGCAGGCCGGGGCGCTGACGACGACCTTCACGGCGTCGCAGGGCCTGCTGCTGATGATTCCTAACATGTACAAGATCGCAGGCGAGCTGACGCCGACGGTCTTTCACATTTCCGCCCGCACCATCGCCACGCACGCGCTGTCGATCTTCGGCGACCACAGCGACGTGATGGCGGTGCGGCAAACGGGCTGGGCGATGCTGGCGTCGAACTATGTGCAGGAAGCGCAGGATCTGGCGCTGATTGCCCATGCCGCCACGCTCAAGGCGCGGATTCCGTTCGTTCATTTCTTCGACGGTTTTCGCACGTCGCACGAAGTGAACAAGATCGAGCAGTTGTCGGCCGACGACATCCGCTCGATGATCGACGAACGACTCGTCCGCGAGCATCGCGCCCGCGCGATGGACCCCGATCGGCCGGTGCTGCGCGGTTCGGCGCAGAATCCGGACGTGTTCTTCCAGGCGCGCGAAGCGGCCAATCCGTTCTACGACGCGGTGCCGCGGATCGTGCAAGAAGAAATGGACAAGTTCGCGGCGCTGTTCGGTCGGCAATACCGGTTGTTCGAATATGTCGGCGCGGCGGACGCCGATCGGGTCGTGGTGATGATGGGGTCGGGCGTCGGCGCGGCGGAAGAAGCGGCGGAAGCGCTGAACCGCCGCGGCGAAAAGGTGGGCGTGCTCAAGGTGCGGCTCTACCGGCCGTTCGACGGCGAGGCCTTCGTCGCCGCACTGCCAAAGTCCGCGCGGCAAATCGCCGTGCTGGACCGCACCAAGGAACCCGGCTCGCTGGGCGAGCCGCTGTACCAGGACGTCGTGACGGCGCTGGTGCAAAGCTGGGCGGGCGTCCAAGGCGACCGCGTCGCCATGCCGCGCGTCCTCGGCGGGCGCTACGGACTGTCGTCGAAGGAGTTCACCCCCGCCATGGCGGCGCGCGTGTTCGACGAACTGAAAGCCGATCGGCCCAAACGGCAATTCACCATTGGCATCATCGACGACGTGACGCACCTGAGCCTGAAATGGGACGAGGAGTTTTCGACGGAGCCTGCCGACGTGACCCGCGCGGTGTTTTACGGCTTGGGCAGCGACGGCACCGTCGGCGCGAGCAAGAACTCCGTCAAGATCATCGGCGAAAGCACGCCGCTGTATGCGCAGGGCTATTTCGTTTACGACTCGAAGAAGGCCTGCTCGGTGACCGTGTCGCACGTGCGGTTCAGCCCCCGTCCGATCAATTCCACGTATTTGATCGACCGCGCGGGCTTCGTGGCCTGCCATCAGCCGCAATTCCTCGACCGCATCGACATGTTGCGGGTCGCCAATCCGGGCGCGACGTTTCTGCTCAATAGCGCTTATGGTCCCGACGAAGTTTGGGACCAACTGCCGCGCGAAGTCCAGCAGGAGATGATCGACAAGCGATTGAAGTTTTTCGTCATCGACGCGTACAAAGTGGCCCACGAGACGAAGATGGGCGTGCGGATCAACACGATCATGCAGACCTGCTTCTTCGCGTTGGCCAACATCCTGCCGCGCGACGAGGCGATCGACCGGATCAAGGGCTCGATTCGAAAAACCTACGGCCGGCGGGGAGAAGCGGTCTTGGAACGGAATTTTGCCGCTGTCGACGCCTCGCTGGCGGGGTTGCACGAAGTCACCGTGCCGAAGGCCGCGACAAGTAAGACAAACCGTTTGCCGCCCGTTGCGCCCGGGGGCAGCGATTTCGTCCAGCGCGTCACGTCGGCGTTGTTGGCCGGTCGCGGCGACTTGCTGCCGGTCAGCGCGCTGCCCGTTGACGGAACGTTTCCCACGGGGACGGCGAAGGTCGAAAAACGAAGCATCGCTCACGAGATTCCGATTTGGGACGAGAAGATCTGCATCCAGTGCGGTCTGTGCGCGTTGGTCTGCCCGCACGCGGCGATCCGTTCCAAGGCCTATCCGGCCGCGTCCCTCAGCGGCAAGCCGAAGGAATTCGTCAGCGTGCCGTGGAAGGGCGACGACTTGCCCAATCACCTGATGACGATCCAGGTCGCACCGGACGATTGCACCGGCTGTGGCGTGTGCGTCGACGTCTGCCCGGCCAAGAGCAAGGAAGTCGTCAAACACAAAGCGATCAACATGGAGCCGAAGCTCGACCACCTGGATCGCGAGCAGGCCAACTTCGCATACTTCTTGCAACTTCCCGAACTCGACCGCAGTCGCTTGAAGGTCGAAACGGTCAAAGGCTCGCAGCTACTCGAACCGCTGTTCGAGTTCTCCGGCGCGTGCGCGGGCTGCGGCGAAACGCCCTACTTGAAACTAATGAGCCAATTGTTCGGCGACCGGGCGCTGATCGGCAACGCCACCGGCTGCTCGTCGATCTACGGCGGAAACTTGCCGACGACGCCGTACACGACCAATGCGGACGGCCGCGGCCCGGCGTGGAACAATTCGCTATTCGAGGACAACGCCGAATTCGGCCTGGGCTTGCGGCTGGCGGTCGACCAGAAGCGCGAGTACGCCGCGTACCTGTTGCGACAAGTCGCGGCGCAAGTCGGCGAGACGCTCGTCGACGAAATCCTCACGGCATCGCAGCACGACGAAGACGCAATTCGCACCCAGCGTCAGCGCGTCGCCGAACTGCGGAAGCGGCTGGCCGATTGCGATGCATGCGAAGCCGAAAAGCTCGCGCAAATCGCCGACGTGTTCGTGAAACGCAGCGTCTGGATCGTGGGCGGCGACGGCTGGGCCTTCGACATCGGTTTCGGCGGCCTGGATCACGTGCTCACGACGGGCCGCGACGTGAACATTCTGGTGCTCGATACCGGCGTGTACTCCAACACCGGCGGCCAGGCGTCGAAGTCCACTCCGCGTTCCGCGGTCGCCAAGTTCGCCGCCGCCGGCAAAGCATCCCGCCGCAAGGACCTCGGCATGCTGGCCGTTTCCTACGGCAACGCCTACGTCGCTCAGATCGCGATGGGCTCGCATCCCGCCCAATCGATCCGCGCGTTCATCGAGGCCGAATCGTACCGCGGCCCGTCGCTGATTCTGGCTTACAGCCACTGCATTGCGCACGGCATCAACATGACGACGGCCATGACGCATCAGAAGGACGCCGTGCAGTCGGGCTTCTGGCCGTTGTACCGCTACGATCCGCGGCTGGCCCGCAAGGGCGAACGTCCGTTCCACTTGGACAGTCGCAAGCCCAAGATGACGTTCGAGCAATTCGCCATGCAGGAGGCCCGGTTCTCGATGCTGGCGCGGTCCGATCCCGAACACGCCAAGCACTTGTTCGCGTTGGCCCAGGCCGACATCGACGACCAATGGCATTACTACGAACAAATGGCCGGCGTCGAACGCGCGATCCGCGACGATTTCGAGGAGGTGGAAGTATGAGCGTCGATCTGTCCACGAAATATCTCGGCATGACCTTGCGAAATCCGCTTGCCGTGTCGGCCTGTTCGTCGCTGACCGGCGAATTGGACAAGCTGCGGCGACTGGAAGACGCCGGCGCCTCGATGGCGGTGTTGCCGTCGTTGTTCGAAGAGCAAATCGAGCACGAGGAGGTAGAAATCGCGCGGCTCTACGATTTTCAGACCGAATCGTTCGCCGAGTCGCTGACGCACTTTCCCGAACTGCAAGCTCACAGTACCGGGCCGACCGACTATCTCGATCACCTCCGAGCGGCCAAGCAGGCCGTGTCGATTCCGGTTATCGGCAGCCTGAACGGGTCGTCCGAGGGCGGCTGGATCCGCTATGCCAAGTTGATCGAGGAGGCCGGGGCCGACGCCTTGGAGTTGAACATCTATTTCGTGCCCACGAATCCGCTGATGACGTCGCTCGACGTCGAACAGCGCTACATCGACCTGGTGGCCGCGGTGCGCAAGTCGGTGTCGATTCCGTTGGCCGTGAAGATCGGACCGAACTTCACCAGCCTGCCGCATTTCGCCCAACGCTTGATCGAAGCCGGCGCCAACGGGCTGGTGTTGTTCAATCGCTACCTCGAGGCGGACATCGACCTCGATCAGTTGCAGTTCAAGCCGGACCTCGTCCTCAGCAATCGCCATGAGGCGCGCGTCCCCATTCGCTGGATCGCGATTCTTCGAGACGTCTTGCCGCAAACATCGTTCGCGGCCACCAGCGGCGTCCATCGCATGCAAGGCATCGTCAAACTGCTGCTGGCCGGCGCGGACGTCACGATGATGGCCAGCATTCTGCTGATCAAAGGCCCCGAATTCCTTGCCACGTTGCTCGACGACGTGCGAACTTGGATGGAGGAAAACGAGTACGACTCGGTCGAACAACTCAAGGGCAGCATGAGCCGCCGCAACTGCCCCGACCCCAGCGCGCTGGAACGGGCCAACTACATGCAAGCGCTGACGACCTATACTTCGGATCACTATCAACCTTGACTCCTGACGGCGAACAAAAACGTGAAATGTCGCCCGACGACCCCACGCTCGATCCGCTCGTGGCTTTCTGGTCGGCGTTGATGGAGCAGACCGACGAGACGGCCAGAGAAACGCTCGAACGGATCGCCGCCGCCGCCGACCCGCAAAGTTGGCGCCGGCAGTGGCTCCGTGCGGTCAGTCAAAGTCTCGACGCCTATATGCGCAGCCCGCCGTTTCTGCGGGCGATGAGCCAGGCCCACCGAAATCTGGCCAACAGCGAGGCCGCAAAGACGTGGCAGCGATTCTTGAAGCCGCCCGACGTCGCCCAAGCCACGCAGTCCGCGGTCGCGACGACGCCGCACCGCGTTGTCTACGAGGAAGGAACGCTCAAGCTGCAGTACTATTCGAACGACAACGGCGCCGCGCTGGCCGAGCCGGTATTGGTCTGCTTCGCGCTCGTGAATCGGCCCTACATTCTTGATCTGCAGCCCGACCGCAGCGTGATACGGCGACTGCTGCAGCGCGGTTTCGACGTGTACCTGATCGATTGGGGCGTGCCTGCTTCGTCCGACAAACACCTGCGGTTGCACGACTACGTGTGCCGGTTCATGAAGAACGTCACAGATTTTGTCTGCTCGCACTCCGGCGCGACGAGCGTGAACTTGCTGGGCTATTGCATGGGCGGCACTCTGGCCGCGATGTTCGCCAGCCTGTATCCAGAGTTGGTCCGCAACCTGGTCTTGCTGGCGGCGCCGATCGACTTCAGCCGAGACGAAAGCCTGCTCAACGTCTGGGCAAGCGAAGACAATTTCAACGTCGACGCCCTCATCGACGCGTATGGGAATTGTCCCGGGCCGTTCCTGCAAGCATCGTTTCAGATGATGAGGCCCGTGCAGAGTTTTCACGAGAAGTTCATCGGCTTTGTCGAGCGGATGTTCGACGACCGCTTTCTCGAAAACTTCTTCGGGATGGAGCAGTGGGCCAACGACAGCATCCCCGTTGCCGGGGAAGCGTTTCGCGAATTCGTCAAAATGCTCTACCGGCAGAACCGGCTGGTCGAAGGCCAAATGATGCTCAACGACGAGCAAATCGATCTAAGCAAGATCGTTTGCCCGTTGTTGATGCTGACGGCCGACTTCGATCACCTCGTCTCGCCCGGCTCGACGCTCGCGCTGCAGAACCACGTCGGCTCGCGCGACATTCAGCACATGAGCATCGACGCCGGACACATCGGTCTGGCCGTCAGTTCCAAGGCCCACGCACAGCTTTGGCCGAACGCGGCCGAATGGCTTGCCACTCGCTCGACGCCGAAGGGCGGCCAAACGCGTCCTTCTATCTCCGGCCATTGCGATCGACCACCTCGACATGATCGACCAGCTTGACGAGACCCTCCACTTGGCGGCAGTATTCAATACACAATTGCCGTTCATAAAAAGAACGGACCGTACCCCGCAGCGTTACGGTCCCCGCATCCGCCGAGGCGGTCACGCCGCGCAACGCATGTTGGCGATTGTGCAGGAAGGAAACGACCCGCCGCTCCAACTCTCGATCAACGTTTAGGTCCATAGTGGACTGGTACATGACCTCACTCCTTTCTACTCGTAACTCCCGCTTGCGTTGCAAATGACATACCACTCTCGGCAAAAGCCGCATTTTCACTGCGACACGATGGCTCGTGACAGTGTTTCCCCACGCCGGCGCACCAACGGCGTACGAATCTCGACGGAACCGCAGCAAACCACCCGCCGCCAAGCCGGCTTGGCTGGGCGCAACAGCACAGTTGGTGCGCCGTTTCGCGCGCACAAGCCGAAACCGGCGGAAATCCGCGTGTGAACAGTTTCTCCACCAACCATTTTGTGGACGAGCGCCAACGCGGTCTACGCGACGGTGACCTGTCGCTCGCGATAAACGTCCTGGATTGCGTTCAGTAATTGCACGCCATCTTTCATCGGCCGCTGAAATGCTTTGCGGCCGCTGATCAGCCCCATCCCGCCGGCGCGCTTGTTAATGACCGCCGTGCGCACGGCGTCCTTCAGGTCCGATTCTCCGGCCGATGCCCCGCCTGAGTTGATCAAGCCGCAACGCCCCATATAGCAGTTGGCCACCTGATAGCGGCAGAGGTCGATCGGATGATCGGTCGTCAGGTTTTCGTAAACCTTCGGCGATGTCTTGCCGAACTTGACTGCGTTGAAGCCGCCGTTGTTTTCCGGCAGCTTCTGCTTGATGATGTCGGCTTGAATCGTCACGCCGAGGTGATTCGCCTGCCCGGTCAAGTCGGCCGCGACGTGATAGTCCTGATCGGCCTTGAACGCCGAATTCCGCAGATAACACCACAAGATCGTCGCCATCCCTAGCTCGTGCGCGCGGGCGAACGCCTTGGCGACCTCGACGATTTGCCGTCCCGATTCCTCCGAGCCGAAATAAATCGTCGCGCCAACCGCTGCCGCTCCCATCTCATAGGCCTGTTCGATCTGGCCGAACATGATCTGGTCGAATTTATTCGGATACGTCAGCAGTTCGTTGTGATTGACCTTGACGATGAAGGGAATGCGATGCGCAAATTGACGCGCCACGGCGCCAAGCACGCCAAACGTCGAGGCGACCGCATTGCAACCGCCCTCAATCGCCAGACGAACAATGTTCTCCGGGTCAAAATACTCCGGATTCGGCGCGAACGACGCTCCGGCGGAGTGCTCAATTCCCTGATCGACGGGCAAAATCGAGAGATAACCCGTATTCGCCAGTCGGCCGTGCTGAGAGAGTCGTTGCAGGTTCGATAAGACGCGGTTGTTTCTGTCGCTGGGAACGAAATACCGATTGACGAAATCGGGGCCCGGCAGATGCACGACGTCGTGCGGAATCGTTTCACACCGATGTTCTAACAGCGTCGCTGCCTCGTCGCCCAGCAGTTCGACAATGCGCTCGATCATTTGTAGGCACTCCTCGTTTGCGAATGGATGTCGGTTAAAGTCTCTGTAACGATCGGGTTCGCGCCAGCGACGGATTGCTCATCGGGGAATCGCGTTGCAGATTCCTTCGCGGACCCGCGCATCCGTGCTCACCTGCGCGCGTTTTCGCCCGCCGATCACTTACCGGCGCGGATCAACAATCGAGCGCGAAACAGCTCTTTTAGCCAATTCAGCGTCCGATTTCGCGTAGCGGCGAACCGCGTTCCAGCGGTACGCATTTTGCATTCCGATTTAGCCTAACGGCGCGATGGACGCGCGCGACTTCTTAGCGTAAGGGGAATTGCTGTGAAAAGCCACGAGACTTCGACCGATCGCGACAAGCACCTGATTGTCACCGTGCAACAGCACATCCTGGAAGAACAGCGCCGGAACTTTCCTCAGGCAACCGGCTCGTTCTCGTGGCTTTTGTCCGGCATTACCCTAGCCACGAAGATGACGCAGGCCAAAGTGCGGCGGGCGGGCCTGCTCGATGTTCTAGGGGATGCCGGCGACATCAACGTCCAGGGTGAAGTCCAGCAGAAGATGGACGTCTACGCGAACAAGGCGCTGTGGCATTGCTTGAGCGTTCGCGAAAACGTCGCCATCCTGGCTTCCGAGGAAAACGACGAAGCCGTCATGTTCGAAGACCGTGAACTGCACGGCAAATACATCGTCGTCTTCGATCCGCTGGACGGGTCGTCCAACATCGACGTGAACGTCAGCGTGGGCACGATCTTCTCGGTGCTCGGAATGCCCCAAGACGCGTTCGACGGCGACCGGGCTTATGCCGTGCTGCAACCCGGCATGCGCCAATTGGCGGCCGGATACGTCGTCTACGGCTCATCGACCGTTCTGGTCTACACGACGGGCCACGGAGTCCATGGTTTCACGCTAGACCCGAACATCGGCGCCTACGTGCTAAGCCACGAAAACATTCGCATGCCCGAGCAAGGAAACATCTACTCGGTCAATGAAGCAAACACGGACTCATTTCCCGAAGCGTATCGCGAATTTCTCGCAGCGTTGCGGGGCGGCGCGATGGGGCGTCCGTACACGTCGCGCTATATCGGGTCGTTCGTCGCCGATTTTCACCGCACGCTGCTCAAGGGCGGAATCTTCCTCTATCCGCCGACTGCTCAATATCCCGACGGCAAACTGCGGCTGCTTTACGAGGCCAACCCGATCGCCTTCATCGCCGAGCAAGCCGGAGGCAGCGCGACCGACGGGCAGCGGCCGATCCTGGAGATTGTGCCCAACGACATCCACCAACGAGTACCGCTCGCCATCGGCGGTAAGTCTGAGATGGCCAAATTCCGCGAGTTCTGTCGAACTACCGAACTCGCCATCGGTTGAGTTGGCGCCAATCCGCCGGCGTCAATCCACCGCTGTCAACCATTTATGGGTCCACACCGGATTGCCGCAAAAGTCGCAGGTTTCTTCGTTGTCCAAAAGTCGGCCGTGACAATGGTGGCAATCGGCAATCGCCGGAAGAATGTTCAATTGCTGATTCCGAAGGTCCGCCGCGGTAACGTGATCGGCGAAAGCAATCGACGTCGCGATTCTTACGGACAGCGGAAAAAGCCTGAATAAGACCAGTGGCGCTTGGCTCGCCTCGCGGAGCGCTCGGGTGAGCACATTGGTGAAATGCAACCGGCGGTCTGCTGGCGTAATTTCCAGGTATTCGCCTAATCGTCTGCGTGCATGCTCCTGCGACACGCCGTCTCCGAGCCGAAGATACGTCAACCAATCGTTACACCAGTCAACGTCGCTGACGTAGCCGAATTCGACTGCGTGCCCCGTCCCAACGGCAATCTGATAGATCTCGATCTCGACTTTCGCCAGATTCTCCGTTCGTCTGCTGGAAGCCGGCACGATGATCATCGAATCCGTACCGACGATCAACTCGAAATCGTCGTGCAGACGTTTGTACAACGCATTGCGCAGCGTTGTCAGGCCATCCGATAGGCTGTGAGTAACACGATCGCCGCCTTTGAGCTTTTCGCGGTCGACGATTTCTGCCGCGGCTTGAGCGCGACGAGTCGTGCATTCTTTAAGTTCCATTGGTCTTTTCTGTCGCGATTCGAGGAGACGATTCGAAATAACGACTCGTGGACGATCCGGGCACGATGCCGTCCGGGTCATCCCAAAGCCGTCAGCCGTTCGAAGTACCGACTTCGTTCGATCATCCTTTCATCCTTGAATGTGCGGCGGCGCCGCGATTTTCCTTTGACTTCATATTAGCCAGCTCGTCTTTGGTCGGCAATGGTTCGTCATCTCGTGCGCTCGGCACGTGGTCGTGGTTGAAGCAAACGGCATACCGGTCGAGTTTCGCCATGCTCGCCTCCGCGTCCAACTGCCAGCCGGCCCGGACCGCCTACGACGCCTAATCGCGCCGAATCGACCAAGCATGTTGTGCATCTTGTGATTGCCGCAGCGCTGGACCGCGTTGTCGCTGCCGACGACTTCCGCAATCGTCGCTGGCAACGACTGCGCGCCCACCGCGATCGCGAATCCTCGCCGCATGCCAGGCGTCAGAGGTTGTGAAAGAATCGAACATGAACAAGTCCAACCGCAACCTGTAGGGTGCTCTGTGAGCACCTTGGCACAACGCTTTGTGGTGCTCACAGAGCACCCTACATTCATTCACAACCTCTCACACCTCGCTCGACCGGCTTCACGAGCCGACCAAATGCCGTGCGAATTCGCACGCATTGAGTGCCGCAAAGCACGCTCTTGCACCAAGTGGGTGTGTCGCATCGCCGCGCGAACCCCTAACCGAATGTAACGAATCGCCGCCACGCCAAAGGCTTTCGTTACGGATAATTCCCCCTACGCCGCATTGGCATTAGAGTTGCGATAATTCGCGACAGCAACGCGGAACAAGCGTCGGGTTGCATAGACCACCCTGCCGCGGACGAACGCGATGGCGACGTTGCAGGCTCGAGCCAACCTCGAGTTGGCCCGCGAGCGGAAACTTTGCCCTGGGCCGCAACGACAATCCCTTCCCATAGACCGTAGGAGACTGAAATGGCGCGTGAAATCGTGATTCTTAGCGGCGTGCGGACCGCGATCGGAGAATATGGCGGCAGTTTGGCGAACACGCCACCGAGCGAGATGGCCGCCACTTGCGTGCGCGAGGCCGTCAAGCGATCCGGCGTCGATCCCAACGAAGTTGGCCACGTCGTGTTTGGCAATATCATTCACACCGACGCACACGATCATTATCTCGCCCGCGTGGCCGCGATCAACGGCGGACTGCCCCACGAAGTGCCGGCGTTAACCCTGAATCGGCTGTGCGGCAGCGGTTTGCAGGCCATCATCACTGCGGCCCAGGCGATCATGCTCGGCGACGCCGACTTTGCGGTCGCCGGCGGCGCCGAAAACATGAGCCGTGCGCCCTACGCATCGCCAGCCATGCGATTTGGCGCACGCATGAACGACACGACGCTGGTCGACATGATGGTCGGCGCGCTGAGCGACCCATTCGACGATTGCCACATGGGCGTCACGGCCGAGAACGTCGCCAAGAAATACGAGATTTCGCGACAAGACCAGGACGAGTTGGCCGTGGAAAGCCATCGCCGCGCGGGATTGGCGATCGACCACGGGTATTTCAAGGCCCAAATCGTTCCGATCGAGATCAAAGCCAAACGCGCCGTGGTGCCGTTCGAGGTGGACGAAACCGTTCGCCAAGGCACGACGGTCGAGAAGCTGAGCCGACTGCCCACCGTGTTTGATCCAAAGGGCTCGGTCACGCCGGGCAACGCATCGAGCATCAACGATGCGGCTGCGGCGGTGGTGCTGGCCGACGCGGAATTGGCCGCGAAGCGAGGGCTGAAGCCCATGGGCCGGCTGATCGGCTACAGTTATGCCGGTGTCGATCCGAAATACATGGGAATCGGCCCTGTTCCGGCGGTGAGGAAACTGCTCGAAAAGACCGGCTTCGGCATCGACGACATCGACGTGTTCGAAGTCAACGAGGCGTTCGCCGCCCAAGCCATTGCCGTTTGCCGTGAACTAAAATTGCCTATGGATCGCACGAATCCCAACGGCAGCGGTATTTCGCTCGGCCACCCCATCGGCGCCACGGGCGCGATCTTGACGATCAAAGCCCTATATGAGCTAAACCGCACAGGCAACAAGCGAGCGCTGGTCACCATGTGCATCGGAGGCGGCCAAGGCATCGCGGCCATCTTCGAGCACGGTTAATCGACCGGCGAGAAGCGCGGGGACGCGCGCCGCCGGCGTGCATCAATCATCACAAACCACAAAAGGGAAAATCACGATGGGACGGCTTGAAGGAAAAACGGCGCTGGTCACCGGCGCTTCACGTGGAATCGGCCGAGCGATCGCTCTCGAACTGGCCAGCGAAGGCGCGAACGTAGCGATCAATTTTGCCAGCAACGAAGCGAAGGCCCAGGAAGTCGCGGAAGAAATCAAGAAGATGGGCGGCGTCGCCATGCTCGTAAAGGCCAACATCGGCAATGCGAGCGAGGCGCGGGCAATGGTCGAAAAAGTGGCCAAGGAATTTACGCACCTCGACGTCTTGGTCAACAACGCGGGCATCACGCGCGACGCCATGCTGCCCAAAATGACCGACGAACAGTGGGTCGAAGTGATTTCGACGAACCTCAACGGTTGCTTTTTTTGCACGTCGGCCGCCATTCCAATCATGACCGCACAGAGCTATGGCCGGATCGTCAACGTCAGCTCCATGAATGGCCAGGCGCCGGCCCTCGGTCAGGCGAATTACAGCGCGAGCAAAGGCGGCATCATCGCCTTTACCCGGACCGCCGCCGTCGAACTGGCGCGATCGGGCATCACGGTCAACGCGGTTTGTCCCGGCTACACGGACACCGATATGTTCGCCGCCGTACCCGACGCGATTCAGGCCCAGATCAAGGCCAAGATTCCCGAAGGACGCTTCGCGCACCCGGAAGAAATCGCCAAAGCCGTGATCTTCCTCGTCGCCGACGGCGATTACGTCACCGGGCAACAGATTAACGTCAACGGGGGCGCGTATATGTAAGCCGGCTCGTAACGCGCCGGTGAGTCGCGGGCCTCGGGACGATTTGTCAACTGGCTCGCACGCACCGTTTGTCGATTGATCTTGTTAGCGTGCTTCGGGTCGAACGAGCCCGACTCGAGACCGCGTGTGAAAGGGACACTGATGAGCGAGAACAGCAAAGATACTGGATTCTTCGACCCGACGGCGATGTTCAAAAACATGCGCGACACCGGTATGGGCGCATGGTCGAAAATGATGATCGATATGGTCGGCACCGAGAGCTATGCCAAAGCTCAAGGGGAAATTCTCGATGCGTGGCTGTCCAATTCGGCGCCGTTTCGCAAAGTCATGGAATCGGCGACGACGCAGACGCTGGCGAATCTCAACATGCCCAGTCGCGACGACATTACGCGTCTGGCCGAGCGGCTGACGAACATCGAAATGAAACTGGACGACCTGGACGCGAAAATCGACGGGCTTTGTGCGGCCGGCACGAAGGTCGCCGCCACGAAAAAGAAAGCCAAAGGCAGCGAAGAGGACGACAAATGACTCAAACACATGCTCCGCAGAACGGCACCGCGACTTTTTTCGACGTTTGCGCCGACTGGCACAAGGCGGCCGAAAACCTGGAGACATTCAATCGGCTGTTGCACACCGATGCAAGAATCGCACAAACGCCGAAAGAACTGATTTGGACGCTCAACAAAGCCAAGCTCTACCACTATGTGCCGGTCGTGCCCGAGGAGAAACGCCACAAGATTCCGCTGTTCCTCGTGTTCGCGATCATGAACCGTCCGTATGTGCTCGACCTGCGGCCGGGGCATAGCTTCGTCGAATACATGCTCGAGCAGGGATACGACATTTACCTGCTGGACTGGGGCATCCCCGGCCCGGAGGACAAGAACCTCAAGTTCGACGACTACGTGCTGGAATATCTGCCCCGCGCGTTGCGCAAGTTCAAAACGGTTTCCGGGTGCGAGCAATTCAGCGTGCTCGGCTGGTGCCTCGGCGCATTGATCAGCACGATGTATGCCGCCCTGCGGCCGAACGACGGCATCGAGAACTTGATCCTGCTCACCGCGCCGCTCGATTTTGCGGACAAGGAGCAGTGCGGTTTTTCGCGCTGGAGCAGCCATCCTTCGTTCAACGCCGACCGGATCGTCCAGACGTTCGGCAACGTGCCCGGCGAGATGATCGACGCCGGCGCCAAGATGCTCAAACCGGTCGATAACTACATCGGAAGTTACCTCGCGCTGTGGGACAACATCGAGAACCCGCGGACGGTCGAATCCTGGCATGCCATGAACACCTGGGTCCGCGACATCATCCCCATGGCCGGCGGCGCGTACCAGCAATTGATCAACGAGTTTTATAAGGAAAACCGCTTGATGGAGGGCACGCTCACGTTGCGCGGCGAGCACGTCGATCTGAAAAACTTGACGGCCAACGTCTTCAACGTCATTGCGGATGCCGATCACATCACGCCGCCCTGCCAATCCGAACGCGTCATGGATTTGATTGGCAGCCACGACAAAGAGCTGTTCCGGGTCCACGGCGGGCACATCGGCATCATGGCCGGCCGCGGCGCCGAAAAGAACACCTGGCCTCACCTGGACGCGTGGCTCGGTCCGCGATCCAACTGACGATCCAGATGCAAACGCAGCACGCGCAGCCGCGATCGTGTCGTATCCTCCGCACCCGTCGGAAGGAGCGACATGCAAGGAGCGACGGTGAATTGGGAATTGCTCATCGACGAAGCCGCACTGGCGTCGGTTCTGCCCGGCGAATATGGTCGTTTTGCGCGTCCGGTCAGAGACGGCCTGGTCGTATTTCTCAACGGTCTTCCCGATGAGCATCAATCGTCCGTCGCCCGCGAACAAGCCGCGCTCGACCCGACGGCCAGCATTTCGCTGCGTCTGGCGACGCTGGCGCGCAGTTGTCCGGTCCTGCAGAAGCTCGGCCAAATCCTTGCCCGCGATCGGCATCTCGCGCCGGAACTGCGGCGGCACCTCAGTGAACTCGAATCGTTGACGCCGACGGTCTCGCTCGACGCGATTCAAGCGTCGCTCGCCAAAGAACTGGGGCCGCTCGGACCGCGAGGCATCGCGCTCGATCCGCCGGCGATTGCCGAAGCCAGCGTGGCCGTGGTCATCCCGTTTACATGGAACGCGCGCGGCCACCGCGACGGGCCGCCAAACGGCGTGTTCAAGCTGCTTAAGCCCGGCATCGAACAGCGGCTCGATTTGGAACTCGGCCTGTTGGAGAAAGTCGGCACGCACCTCGACGAGCGTTGTCACGAATTGAAGATCCCGCACCTCGACTATCGAGACGCGTTTCAGCGCGTGCGAGAAAAGCTGGCCTGCGAGATTCGCCTCGACGAAGAACAACGCCACTTGACGCTGGCCAAGGACTTTTATTCCGGGGACCACCGCATTCAGATACCCACGTTGTTCGACGAACACAGCACGCCGCGCGTCACGGCAATGGAACGCGTGACCGGCGGGAAGATCACCGACCACGCGCTGAATCGTGCGGAGGACAAACGGCGGCTCGCCGACCTCGTCGCCAAGGCGTTGATCACGTTGCCGATATTCTCCCCCAAGCGCGAGGCCATGTTCCACGCCGACCCGCACGCCGGGAATCTGTTTCTCACGGACGACCATCGACTGGCGATTCTCGATTGGAGCCTCGTCGGTTGGCTCGGCGAGCGCGAACGGGTGGCGATCGTCCAAATCGTGCTCGGCGCTGTGGCGCTCGACGCGACACGCATCGCCTCGGTCCTCGAAGGGCTTGCCGACCGACAGTGTCTCGACCGTCCGGCGCTGGCCGAGATTGTCCGCCGGTCGGTCGACCGGATTCGGCGCGGGCAGATTCCAGGCCTCGCCTGGCTAATTGAAATGCTCGATGAAGCCGTCCGATCGGCGCGGTTGCGAGTGGCGGCCGACTTGATGCTGTTTCGCAAGACGCTCCACACGTTGGAGGGCGTCGTCGCGGCCGTGGCGGCCGACGACGATCGTATAGATGATGTGCTGCTCGGTGAATTCCTGCGTCACTTTGCCGTCGAATGGCCGCGCCGCTGGTGTGCGTCGCCGGCGTCGCGGGAATTTGCCACGCGGCTATCGAACTTGGATTTGACACAGACGCTGCTGAACTTTCCGTCGAGCGCCGTGCGGTTTTGGACCGGTTGTTGGCTTGACTTGCTGAAAACGGGTCGCGCGGACTCTGGAGTCTCCTGTTAATGATTTCCACGATCGCACTTCCCTGGCTCGGCGGCATCAAAAGACTGACAATGAGTGCTAGAAGTCGAGAAAAAACTGCCCTTCGCCGCATCGCGGCGGCAACGGACGCGGGCCGTCATCTGGCCGCATCGCTCGCCGATCTTCACCCCTTGGAATAATCCCGGGCCACGAATAGATTGGGCCGCGGAGATACTGGGCCACGGAAAAACACGGCCCGATTCCACCGTAGACGACGCGAAAGAGAATGCAATGCAACCCGTCAAAGCACTGAACCACATCGGCATCGCCGTTCCTTCGATCGACGAACAACGGGCCTTCTATGAAGACACGCTGGGCGCGGCGTTCGAGGGCTACGAAGAAGTGGCGGACCAAAAAGTCCGCGTCGGATTTTTCCGCGTCGGCGATATCAGAATTGAACTGCTCGAACCGACCGACCCCTCCAGCACCATCCAGAAATTCCTGGAAAAACGCGGCGGCGGTCTGCACCATCTCGCCTTCACGGTCGCCGACCTTCCGGCGCGGATCGCCGAGTTGAAAGCATCGGGCATCCGCATGATCGACGAAACCCCGCGCGGCGGCGCCCATCACATGCAAATCGCCTTCGTTCATCCCAAAAGCTCGCACGGCGTCCTCACGGAGTTGTGCGAGCCGAAAACCACGGTCTGAGAGGCTATCCACAAAGATTTCAAAGAATTGCCGAGAATCCTTACTGTAGGAGGCGAATCCTTTAGCCGACAGAGCCGCAAACCAGTGCCTCGGCGAAAGGATTCGCCTCCTACAGTCTGAAAAACAAGCACATTCTTTGTGGATAGATTCTGAGATCGGCAATCAGCAAGCCAGAGGAGCCGAACACGATGTCGCGCACGATCGAGGTCACGGAGTTGGCGCTACGCGACGGGCATCAAAGCCTGTTGGCCACCCGCATGGCGCTGGAGGACATGGTGGGCGTTTGCGAGGACATCGACCAAGCCGGCTATTGGAGCGTCGAGTGCTGGGGCGGGGCCACGTACGATTCGTGCATCCGCTTCCTCAACGAAGATCCGTGGGAGCGGTTGCGCACGTTTCGCAAGCTGCTGCCCAACAGCCGCTTGCAAATGTTGCTGCGGGGTCAGAACCTGCTGGGCTACCGCCACTACGAAGACACGGTGGTCGATCGCTTCGTCGACAAGTCGGCGGAGAACGGCATGGACGTGTTTCGCGTCTTCGATGCGCTGAATGACGTGCGCAATTTGCGGCGAGCGCTGGCGGCCGTGCGGCGAACCGGCAAACACGCCGAAGGGACGATTTGCTATACCCTGTCGCCGCTGCACACTATCGGGGCATTCGTCGAAATGGCCGCGGAATTGCGCGAGCTGGGATGCGACTCGATCTGCATCAAAGACATGGCGGCGTTGCTGAAGCCGCAGCCGGCCTACGAGTTGGTCCGCGGCATCAAAGAGAAGTGTGGCGAAGACACGCTGGTCCACGTTCACGTCCACTCGACGACCGGCGTCACGCTGGTAAGTCTGATGAAGGCGATCGAGGCCGGCGCCGACATCGTCGACACGTCGATCTCCTCGCTTAGCCTGGGACCGGGCCACAATCCGACCGAAGCGCTGGTCGAAATGCTCGAAGGGACCGACTACGTAACGCGGCTCGACAAAGAGCGGCTGGTCAAGATCAAGGAGCACTTCGCCGGAGTGCGTCCGCGGTACGCCGAGTTCGAATCGAAATTCGTCGGCGTCGAGTCGCAGATATTCGAGAGCCAAATCCCCGGCGGCATGATCTCGAATATGGAAAGCCAACTCAAACAACAGGGCGCCGGCGATCGCGTCAAGGAAGTTCTCGCCGAAGTGCCCCACGTCCGCAAAGACGCCGGCTATCCGCCGTTGGTGACGCCGTCGAGCCAGATCGTCGGAACCCAGGCCGTATTCAACGTGTTGATGGGCCGTTACAAAGCATTGACGGGCGAATTCGCGGACCTGATGCTCGGCTACTACGGAAAAACGATCGGCGAATGCGATCCGCAGGTCGTCCAGGCCGCCAAGCAACACGCGAAAAAGAATCCGATCACGGGCCGGCCCGCCGATTTGCTCAAACCGGAATGGGACGAACTCCGCAAGCAGGCGCTGGCGCTCAATGGCTGCAACGGTTCGGATGAAGACGTGCTCACGTTCTCCATGTTTCCGCAGGTGGCGCCCAAGTTTTTCGCCCAACGCGCCGAGGGTCCGAAGAATCTGAGCAAGCGTCCGGTTGCGGCCGGCAAGGCAGCGGCTTCCGCGGGGGACGGCAAGACGCCCGTCGCGTCGCGCGTGGAATACAAAGTCAAGATCGGCGGCACGTCTCACGAAGTGGTCGTCGAACCGGCCTGATCGAACGCGCGGCGGCGAGTTGCCCGCTCGATTGGCATTCGTAGAAAGGAACGCAACACATGGCTAAGAAGTCGATGCAAGGTCTGGTCGACGAGCTGCGCGCGAAGCGAGAGCACTTGTACGAGGGCGGCGGGCCGGACCGACTCGCCAAGCAAAAAGAACAAGGCAAATTGACCGCTCGCCAGCGCATCGCGGGTCTCGTCGACGCCGACAGTTTCGAGGAGTGCGGACTGTTCGCGCAGCATCGGCAGGCGAACTTCGGTATGGCCGACAAGGAGGTGCCTGCGGACGGCGTCGTTACGGGAGCGGCCTCGATCGACGGCCGCCTGGTTCACCTGGCTAGCCAGGATTTTACTGTCTTGGGCGGTTCGGCCGGCGAAGTCCACTCGCTCAAAGTCGCCGACGCGATGCAACGCTCGCTGAAAACCGGCAGCCCGTTCGTCCTCATCAACGATTCCGGCGGCGCTCGGGTTCAGGAAGGCATCGACTCGTTGTCCGGCTATGGCCAGGTCTTCTACGCCAACGTCTTGCTGTCGGGAGCGGTGCCGCAGATTTCGTTGATTTGCGGTCCCTGTGCCGGCGGCGCGGCGTATTCGCCGGCGCTCACCGATTTCATCATTCAAACGCGCAAAGCCCAGATGTTCATCACGGGGCCGCAAGTCATCAAGCAAGTGACCGGCGAAGAGATCACGGCGGATGCCTTGGGCGGAGCGGACGCCCACATGGCCCATTCTGGCGTGATCCACTTCGTGGCCGAGGACGACGAGGAGGCCATCCACATCTGCCGCCGTCTGTTAAGCTTCTTACCGTCTAACAATCTCGAAGAACCGCCGCGGTTGCCGACCGACAACAACGTCGACCCGAATCCAAAACTCAACGACGTCGTTCCGACCGACTCGAAGCAAGGCTACGACGTCCGCAACGTGATCTCCGCCATCGTCGACCGAGGCGACCTGTTGGAGGTGCAAGCGGGATACGCGAAGAACATGGTGGTCGGATTTGCCCGAATTTTGGGCCGCTCGATCGGGATCATCGCCAACCAGCCGCTGGTCCTGTCGGGAGCGATCGACATCAACGCCGCGAACAAGGCCGCCCGCTTCATCCGCTTCTGCAATGCGTTCAACATCCCAATCGTTACGTTCGTCGATGTGCCCGGTTACCTGCCGGGCGTCGAACAAGAGTACGGCGGGATCATTCGCAACGGGGCGAAGATCCTGTTCGCCTACTCGGCCGCGTCGGTGCCGAAGATCCAGGTCATCCTGCGCAAGTCCTACGGCGGGGCGCACGTGGCGATGTGCTCGAAGGATTTGGGCGCCGATTACGCATTCGCCTGGCCAACGGCCGAAGTTGCCGTGATGGGGGCCGAAGGGGCCGTCGAGATCGTGTTCCGCAAGGAAATGCAAGAGGCCGAGGACAAAGCCGCCCGCCGGGCGGAACTGATCGAACGGTATCGACAGACATTTGCTTCGCCCTATATCGCGGCGGGCCGCCGACTGGTCGACGACGTCATCGAGCCTGCCGACACGCGGCGGCATTTGGCGCAGTCATTGGAGTACCTTCAGAATAAGCGCGACTACCGGCCGCCAAAAAAGCACGGCCTAATCCCGCTGTAACGATTGGTGACCGTCGGAGCGAATCATGACCACGAAGAAGGCGACAAAACTAGAGCAAGTGCTCGAGGCGCTCCAGGCGCTGCGCGAGGAGGTGAGCGACCTCGGTCGGCGTCTCGCCGCCGTGGAAGCCGTTGCGGCGACGCCGCCCATACCCTCTGCTGCGCAAGCATCAGCCAGCCGAGAACGGCTCAGCGAAGAACTCGTGTTGACGATCAGCGCCGCGATCGCCGCGTATCTGGGCGTGAAACCCAATATCCGACAAATCCGCTTGCTGGGCAGTGCGACTTGGGCTCAACATGGCCGCGCCACGATTCAAGCATCGCACGCCCTTTCAGTTCACCATGGATAGGAGGCCGCTTTGAAACTAAAGCTAACGGTTGACGGCAAACTTTACGAAGTCGACGTGGAAGTAGCCGAACCCGAGCCGCCTCGACCCGGCTATGTTCCTCCCGCGGGAAAGCTTCGTCACGAGACGACGCCCGGCGCAGCGCCGCCGGCTCGCTCGGGCGGAGAAAAAGTCGCCGACGAGAGCAAGGTCTGCCGCAGTCCGATTGCAGGCGTCGTCGTAAAGGTCTCGGCCCAAGTCGGACAGGAAATCCATGTGGACGACGTGTTGCTGGTCCTGGAAGCGATGAAGATGGAAACGATGATCTCGGCCCCGATCGCCGGCAAGATCGCCAAAGTCAACGCCCAAGTCGGCGATTCCGTGCAAGTCAAGCAAGTGCTCATTGAATTCGAGTGACGCGGCGAGACAGGTTATGACGAAGACGCTCAGCGAAACATTTACGATCGCCGACGATTTCCCGCCGGTCGGCTACGACGCCTGGCGGAAGTTGGCCGAAGAGGGGCTGCAAGGCGCGCCGTTCGAAAAGAAACTCGTCACGCACACGTACGAAGGTTTCGACGTGCAGCCGATCTACACCCGCGCCGACCAACTTGGCGAGGGTGATCCGCTCGGTTTTCCGGGACTACCGCCGTTCGTGCGCGGTTCGCGCCCGCTGGGGTCGGTGGTCGGCGGTTGGGATCTGCAGCAGGAGTACGCTCACCCGGATTTGGCCGAAACGAACCTCGCGATTCTCGCCGACCTGCAAGGCGGCGCCACGTCGGTGCAATTGCGGCTCGACGCCGCGGCGTGTCGTGGTTTGGATCCCGACGACTCGAGGGCGGACGGCCTTCTCCGTGGTCAGGGCGATGGAATTGCCGCCTACGGCGCCGACGACCTGAGCGCCGTTTTGGCCGATGTTCAATTGAACGTCATTGGCGTGGCGCTGGACGCCGGCGCCGCGTTTCTCCCGGCCGCCGCCGCGTTGGTTGCCATCTGGCGACGCCGCGGCATTCCTGCCGACGAAGCTCGCGGGGCCTTCAACGCCGATCCGCTCGCCGCTCTGGCCCGCAACGGACAACTTCCCGTCGCGCCGGCGGCGGCATTGAAACAGATGGCGGACTTGGCCACTTGGGCGGCGAAGAACTATCCGCACGTCACGGCGGTCGGCATAGATACTGCGACCTATCATCACGCCGGGGCCACCGCGGCGCAAGACCTTGGATTCAGTATGGCCACGGCCGTCGAATACCTGCGGGCGATGGCCGCCGCCGGCATGGAAATCGACGACGCCGCCCGTCAGATCTTGTTCCGGTTCAGCGTCGGCACGCACCATTTTCTTTCGATCGCCAAGCTACGCGCCGCCCGGCGTCTTTGGTCGCGCGTGGTCGAATCGTGCGGCGGTTCGCCCGACGCCGCGGCGATGAAGATGCACGTCCGCACCAGCGACCGGGTGCTGACGCAGCGCGACCCGTACGTCAACCTGCTCCGCAACACGGTCGGCGTGTTCTCGGCCGTTGTCGCCGGCGCCGAGGCGGTGACGTCCGTGCCGTTCGATCACATGGTGGGATTGCCGGACGACTTCAGCCGCCGCGTCGCGCGAAACACCGTGCTGATCTTGCAGGAAGAAGCCCACCTGCATCGAGTGATCGATCCAGCCGGCGGCAGTTGGTATCTCGATCAGCTCACCGAGCAAGTCGCCGACACGGCCTGGAAGGTCTTTCAACAAATCGAACGCGACGGCGGAATGCTGCAAGCCGTTCGCAACGGCTCCGTGGCCGGGCAAATCGACGCGGCTTTCACGCCGCGGGCAAAAGATATCGCTCGCCGCAAGGAAGGAATCACCGGCGTCAGCGAGTTTCCCAACGTGGGCGAGGAGCCGGTCGCACATCCGCCGCTCGATCTCGACGCCTTGCGCAGCGCGGCGATCGAGCGCGTAACGGCCGCGCGGCGAGAGATCAAATCGCTCGGCGCGCTGTCCTCCGCACCGGATGCTGTTGCGGCGGCCGTCGCCGCGGCCGAAAACGGCGCAACGATCGGTCAAATCGCCCAAGCCTTGGGATTTAACGTCCAGCCAGGCGAAGCAATCGCACCGATCGAATCGCGCAACTTCGCCGGACCGTTCGAGGAGCTGCGCGACGCCAGCGACGCCTGGCAAGCGGCGCACGGCCGCCGCCCGACCGTGTTTGTCGCGAACATGGGGCCGGTGTCGCACCACACGGCCCGCGCGACGTACTCGCGAAATTTCTTCGAAGCCGGCGGTTTCGAGGTCCTCACCAGCGACGGCTTCCAAGACGCCGGTGCCGCGGCTGCGGCGTTTGCCAACAGCGGCGCGAAGATCGCCGTCATCTGTTCATCGGATAAACTCTACCCAGAATTCGTGCCGCAGCTTGCCACCAAACTCAAAACCGCCGGCGCACGCTCGGTCGTGTTGGCCGGACATCCCGGCGCGAACGAAGACGCCTGGCGAGCCGCGGGCATCGACCGATTCATCTTCATCAAGTGCGACGTGCTCGCTACGCTGCAAGAGTTGCTCCGCGAAGAGGGAGTGCTGTCTCGATGACCAAGATTCCAAACTTTGCCGACGTGCCATTGCGAACCGACGGTCCACGCGCGACTAGGGACCAATGGAAAGCGGCCGCGGGCGACGAAGCCGAGCGCCTGGTGTGGGAAACGCCGGAACAGATCGGCGTGCGCCCGCTCTATTCGTCGAAAGACCTCGACGGCGTCGATCACCTCGACACCATGCCCGGC
>JBBDYI010000153.1:24033-27856 GCA_040901705.1 Pirellulales bacterium
GGACGACCTCAAAGGCATCGACTTTCTCGAGACTTGGCCCGGCATCGCGCCGTTTCTGCGCGGACCTTACCCCACGATGTACGTCCAACGTCCCTGGACCGTCCGGCAGTACGCCGGGTTTTCGACGGCCAAGGAATCGAATGCGTTCTACCGCCGAAATCTCACCGCCGGTCAGATGGGATTGAGCATCGCCTTCGACCTGGCGACGCACCGCGGCTACGACTCGGACCACGAGCGCGTCCCCGGTGACGTCGGCATGGCGGGCGTGGCCATCGACAGCATCTACGACATGCGGACGCTGTTCGACGGAATTCCGCTCGACAAGATGAGCGTCTCGATGACCATGAACGGCGCGGTGCTGCCCGTGATGGCGCTGTACATCGTTGCCGCCGAAGAACAGGGCGTAAAACTCGAGCATTTGGCGGGCACGATCCAGAACGACATCCTCAAGGAGTTCATGGTACGCAACACGTACATCTATCCGCCCGAGCCAAGCGTTCGCATCATCGCCGACATTTTCGAATACACCAGCCAGCGGATGCCGCGGTTCAACAGCATCAGCATCAGCGGCTATCACATGCAAGAAGCCGGCGCGACGGCCGATCTGGAATTGGCCTACACGCTGGCCGACGGGGTCGAGTACGTGCGGACCGGCCGCAAAGCGGGCCTCGATGTGGACGCCTTTTGTCCGCGGCTGTCGTTTTTTTGGGCGATTGGCATGAACTACTTCATGGAAGTCGCCAAGCTGCGGGCGGCCCGCATGATTTGGGCAAAATTGATCAAGCAGTTCGAGCCGAAGAATCCCAAGAGCCTTTCGCTCCGCACGCACAGCCAGACGAGCGGCTGGAGTCTCACCGCGCAGGACGTTTACAACAACGTGATTCGCACGTGCCTCGAAGCGATGGCCGCCGCCCACGGGCACACGCAGTCGCTGCACACCAACGCGCTCGACGAAGCGCTCGCGCTGCCGACCGACTTCACCGCCCGCATTGCCCGCAACACGCAATTGTTCATTCAACAGGAAACCGACACGTGCGACGTGGTCGACCCGTGGGGCGGCAGCTACTTTGTCGAGCGGCTGACGCACGATCTGGCCCAGCGCGCCTGGGGACACATTCGCGAAGTCGAACAACTCGGCGGCATGACCGAAGCGATCCAAGCGGGCATTCCCAAGATGCGCATCGAAGAAGCCTCCGCGCGGACGCAGGCGCGCATCGATTCGGGCCAACAGACCGTCATCGGCGTCAACAAGTACCGTCCGACGGCGGAAGAAAACATCAAGGTGCTACACGTCGATAACACCGCGGTTCGCGAGTCGCAGGTCGCCAGTCTCAAGCGATTGCGAGCCGAGCGCGATCAAGCCCAAGTCGCTGCGACGCTCAACGCGCTGACCGAAGCGGCACGAAACAAGACCGGCAACCTGCTCGAACTCGCGGTCAGCGCGGCGCGCGCCATGGCGACCGTTGGCGAGATTAGCTTGGCCCTGGAAAACGTTTACGGACGTTACGAAGCGCCGGTGCGATCCGTGCGCGGCGTTTATGCCGCGGAACTTGGCGGCAAGGGCGGCGCAGAGGAAGTCCGAAACCTCGTTGAGCAGTTCGAGCGCGGCGAAGGCCGCCGGCCGCGGATTCTCGTGGCCAAGATGGGCCAGGACGGTCACGACCGGGGTCAAAAAGTGATCGCCAGCGCGTTTGCGGACCTCGGCTTCGACGTCGACATTGGCCCGCTGTTCCGCACGCCCGCCGAAACCGCTCGCCACGCGGTCGAAAACGACGTCCACGTCGTCGGCGTCAGTTCTTTGGCCGGCGGACATTTGACGCTCGTGCCGCAACTCCGCGACGAGTTGGCCAAACTCGGCCGCGAAGACATCATGATCGTCGCCGGCGGCGTCATTCCCCCGCAAGATTACGACGCGCTGCACAAGGCCGGCGCGGCGGCGATCTTCGGCCCGGGAACCGTCATCGGCGCCGCGGCCGAAAAGTTGCTCCGCGAATTGGCCGAGCGACTGGATATCGCGTTGGACGACACCGCCGCCGCCACTACAACCGAGGCTTGATCCGTGGCAGGCAATTCCAGCGATGTTCCGCCGCGACCGCGCCGCCGTGAATTGACCGTTGACGAATACTACAACGGCGTGCTCGCCCGCGATATCGCCATACTGCCTCGCGCGCTGACGTTAGTCGAGTCGAACAATCCTCGCCACGAAACGATCGCCGAGGAACTCCTTACGCGGCTATTGCCCCATACGGGCAACGCGATTCGCGTCGGCATCACCGGCGCGCCGGGCGCGGGAAAGAGCACGTTCATCGAGGCGCTCGGCTTGTACTTGACGGGCCTCGGAAAGCAAATCGCGGTCCTCGCCGTCGATCCGTCCAGCGGCGTGACCGGCGGCAGCATCCTGGGCGACAAGACGCGGATGACGCATTTGTCCGCCGCTCCCAACGCGTACATCCGCCCGTCGCCGACCGCCGGCACCATCGGCGGCGTCGCCCGCAAGACGCGCGAAGACATGCTCGTCTGCGAAGCCGCCGGCTACGACGTCGTGCTGATCGAAACGGTCGGCGTTGGACAATCGGAAACGATGGTTGCCGACACGACCGACTGCTTTCTGGCAATCATGCTGCCCGGCGCGGGCGACGAATTGCAGGGCATCAAACGCGGGCTGCTGGAACTGGTCGACATCATTGCGGTCAACAAAGCCGATGGCCACACGAAGACGGCCGCGGAACTCGCCGCGCATCAATACAAAACCGCGCTCACGTCGATCGCCACCAGCGCCGACCGCGAGCCGCCCGCCGTGTTCACCTGTAGCGCGCTGAATAACCAAAGCATTGACGTTGTTTGGGCTGCGGTCGATCGGCGGTACGAACGAATGAAGGAATCGGGCGAACTGGACGTGCGCCGCCGACGGCAGTGCATACGCTGGCTCTGGTCGATCGTCGAGGATCGCCTCCGCCACGCCGTTGTTACGAATCCGTCCGTCGCGGCCATTCGACGCGACTTGGAACGCGACGTATTGGCCTGCGCAATTCCACCGGAAGCCGCCGCACGGAGAATTCTCGAGGCTTTTGGCGTCAAGACGCAGTGCAATTGAACCGCTACACGGTACGGGAGGTGCTCGCGACGAAGGCGCGATCGTTCCGCAAGACGGATCGGTGTCGCGGCGCGGGGCCGTGTTCACTCGAATTCAAGGATCACCTGATCGACCGCCAGCGAATCTCCAACGCCGACGTGGACTTTTGCGATTTTTCCGTCGCGCTCGGCGCGGAGCACGTTTTGCATCTTCATGGCCTCGACGACCGCCAGATCCTGTCCAGGCTTAACCGCGTGTCCGGCCTCGACCATCAATTGCGACAACAATCCGGGCATCGGCGAAAGCAAATACTTCGACATGTCCGGCGGCGCTTTGGCCGGCATGCAGGCCAGCAATTCAGCGGCGCGCTGCGTGAGCACCATGACGTCGACCTGCGCGCCCCAGTGGAACAGGCGATAAACCATGTTGCGCCGCTCCACCTGGATGCAGACTGACTGCCCGTTGACCGTTCCCCGAAACAGCGGCTGGCCAAATTGCCAACTGCTGACCACGCGGTAGGTTTTGCCGCGATAGGTCACGGTTTGTTCGCTGCCGCTACTTCCCGGCTGCACGTCGACCGTGTGCTGCTGGCCGTTCAAAAGGACCACCCAGCCTCCGTCGACATGCCGTTCGTAGCCAGCCAGTTGGCCACCGATCCCGGCGCCGCGGACCAAATAGCGGCGATGGATCGTCGAGGCCACGACGATCAACAGCGCCGCATCCTCGAGAACGACGTACGCCGCATGGAAC
>JBBDYI010000154.1:0-3492 GCA_040901705.1 Pirellulales bacterium
GCTCTATATAACCAACCTGCTCGCCGACGCTCCGGTCGAGTTCACTCGGCTCGCCCGCGGCATCACTTCGGGCAGTGTCCTGGAGTTTGCGAACAAGGAAATACTGGCCGACGCGCTTTCGGGGCGTCAAAAATTTTGAGCCGGCGCGGGCGACCGCATTGGCTACCCATTTGATGCCACATCCGGCGTTGTCGACGGTGCAACCGGCGAAACGCGTGCAAGGCGTTGCCAGCAGCCGCGTTGGCGTCGCCTGGCCGCTGGCCGCGACAGCGGCAAACGCCACCCCTGCGACCGGGTCATTCCAGGTTGCGATAGTCGCCTATTCCCTCGGCAAACTACCCCACTTCTATCGCCGCTATGGAAGTTAAGAGGTAAAGTTGTCTCGTGGCGAGCGACAAACGCTCGGTGCGGACGAGAACCGCTATAATTACATCAGCGGCTCGTGCGGCGTGCGGCTCGGTTGGGCTTCGCGAAAGGCCGGCTCGCCCAAGCGGCATGGCTTTTGCTTAGATGGGTTTTTCATGCGACTTGGATTCAGCCAGGAACTTCGACAGGTCCAGAAGCAGATTCTGGCCCCCCGGATGATCCTATCGATGGAGATCTTGCAACTGCCGATCATGGCGTTGGAAGAACGCATCGAGCAGGAGTTGTCTGAGAATCCAGTATTGGAGCAAAGCGAGAGCGACCCCGACCTGCCGGATGAGGTGCCGGAAGAACACGAAAACCCCGACGCGCCGACCGTCGAAGAGCGGGAACTTGTCGTCGACGAAGGCAAAGACAATACCGACGATTTCGAGCGGCTATTGAGTCTCGACGAGGACTGGCCCGATCACTTCGAGGAACGTTCGCGACCGTCGCGAAACCGGCTGGAGGAAGACTCGCAGCGCAAGCACGATGCGATGGCCAACATGGCTGAGCGTCCGATTTCGCTGCAACACCATCTGGAAACGCAGATCGGCGAGTTGGAGATTTCGCCCCAGCTACGGCAGATGGCCGTGCGGATCATCTACAGTCTCGACGGCAACGGCTATTTGCAGGGCCGGCTGGAAGACCTGCTCGATCCGACCGCCAGCGCCGCCGAGCGGGAGCTAGCCCAAGAGGCGCTCCGCGTCGTGCAACGCCTCGATCCGACGGGCGTGGGCGCGCGCGATTTGCGCGAGTGCCTGTTGTTGCAACTCACCGAACGGATGCCGTATTACGAGGAAGTCAAGCGGCTCGTTTCCGATCACCTCGAAGACCTGCACCAAAACCGGATGCCGGTGATCGAACGCAAGACGGGCTATTCGATGGAGTTGATCCAGACGGCGCTCGAACAGCTGCGGCGGCTCAATCCGAAGCCGGGGGCCGGCTTCAGCGTCGACTTCGCCCCCACTGTGACGCCCGACGTATTTGTCGACGCGGCCGAGGACGGCACGTACAAGGTGCGGCTCGAAGACGGACACACGCCGAGCTTATACATCAGCCGTTACTACCGCCAGCGGTTGCAATCGGGCGAAGCCACCGAGGCCGAACGCGAGTTCATCCGTCGCAAGGTGAACGCCGCCCAATGGCTGATCGAGTCGATCGA
The DNA here is from genome assembly GCA_040901705.1 of Pirellulales bacterium. Taxonomy (GTDB): domain Bacteria; phylum Planctomycetota; class Planctomycetia; order Pirellulales; family PLA5; genus PLA5. Next base: position 1,568 of record JBBDYI010000154.1, read on the forward strand.
ACAACGCCGCAGCACGCTCACGAAAGTGGCCCAGGCGATCGTCGAACATCAGCGGGCATTCCTGGAAAAAGGGCCGGAGTTCATCGAGCCGCTCAAGATGCAGCAGATCGCGGACAAGGTCGGCGTCCACGTCACGACGATCAGTCGTGCGGTCGACGACAAGTGGCTGCAAACGCCGCGGGGGTTGTTTCCGCTGCGCAAGTTTTTCGTCGGCGGCACCACGAGCGCCGACGGCGAGGAAGTCGCGTGGGACGCGATTCGCGTCAAACTGCGGGAAGTGATCGACGCCGAGGATAAGCAAAGCCCGTACAGCGACGACGAACTGGTCGCGCAGCTCGCCAAACACGGCCTGACGGTCGCGCGGCGAACGATCACGAAATATCGCAAGGCGATGGACATACCGAGTTCCCGGCAGCGAAAAGATTGGGCGTTGGTCGCGGCGTCGAGCGGCGAGCATAACGGCCGTCACAAGGATCGCGGCGACGATGCGGACGAACGAGCGCCGGGCAATGGCGACGTCGCCGCGAGCGAGGTTGGTAAACGAGAGGAGGCCAGCGCAGCCGAAGCGGCGTCAGCCGCGCCGAGGCCGGTGCGGCGGACGTTCGGCTAGACACGTGCCGGTTTTTGTATGGCACGAGGTGATTCCGCTCGTCGATAACCCTCGCTCGACATTCCGGTCGGCGACAGCACACGCCTGCGACATTTCACGATCGCCGTTGCCCCTTCAATCCTCTCGCCTGGCGACGATTTCGCCCTGGCAACTCGACCCGGCCCCAGCGGTGCAGCCGTAGCAGTGCGCCGCCGTATTGATGCGCCGCGCGGCAAGCTTCTCCAGATCGAACGACTCGATCGCCGCGGGCCCGTCGCCGGCGAGCGGCAGTTCGAGCATCTGATTGAAGTCGCAATCGTACAACCGCCCACGCCAATCGACCGACAGCGTTGTGCGGCACATCAAACCGTCGACTGCCGCCGGGTTGAACGCCTCCACAAGCTTCCGCATGTACGCCTCGTATTCGCCGCCGCGGAGCAGATCATCCAAGAAGCGACTGATCGGCATGTTCGTGATCGTAAACAGCCGGTCGAAGGTGACGCCGTACCGCGTGGCGAGTTGCTCGCGATAGACGGCTTCGAGTTCCATCTGGTCGGGCGGTAGACCAGTGCCGATCGGATTGTAAACGAGCGTCAAGACGCGGTGCCGCGCGCGGCCGTTCTCTCCACCGCCCGTATCGCCGCGGCCACTCTCTCCGCGGCCATAGCCGAGCGCATTGAGCCGCCGCAGCGCTTCGATCGACTTGGCGAACGCGCCATCGCCGCGTTGCCGGTCGGTGTTTTCCGCCAGGTAACACGGCAGCGACGCGACGACTTCGACGTCGTGTTCGGCCAGAAAATCGCACAGGTCGTCGTAGCCCGGCGCGACGAGAATCGTCAGGTTGCAACGGTCGATCACGCGGCGGTTCATGTGCCGCGCTCGCTCGACGAGATGGCGAAAGTGCGGGTTCATCTCCGGCGCACCGCCGGTGATGTCGAGCGTTGGGATGTCGTGCCGCTCAAGCACGTCGAGGCATGCGTCGGCCGTCACGCGCGACATGCTCTCGCGGCGGTCGGGCCCGGCGTCGACGTGGCAATGGTGGCAAGTCTGGTTGCACAACTTGCCGACATTCACCTGCAGGACACGGATGCCGGTGGCGTGCAGTGGGAAGTGATTCGCACCGCGAAGCGATGCGGCGAACGTGGGGAGATCAGCGGCGACGCCGTTCAGCAGTCGCAACTGCTCGACCGGATCGGCGAGCGGACTGCCTTCGCGAAGGAGCGTAAGTTGCGTCATGCTGGCGATCTCCCGTTCGCGTCTGGCGGCTTGAAAACTGTTGAACGTAGGTCCGTAGGACGAACGTAGGACGTAGGGCGGGTAGAACCAAATGAGGCCC
>JBBDYI010000154.1:3502-4126 GCA_040901705.1 Pirellulales bacterium
GTGCGCCCCACCACGCGACCGAACGCAAAGCGGTGGCCCTCGCTCCGTTCGACCCACCGTACAAGCATGTATCGTCGCCGCGGAGGCTGACGCCGTATGTTATCCAGCTCACCAATCGACGGCCAAGAGCGAAACGCGGAGTACGCGACGGTCTCACCGTCGCGGCGCGCGGCGAACTGCCCACGCTTTCGGTGACGCGGTCGGCGGCTCGGCGCTGAGAACTTCGTCCGCGGCGTGGCTTGCGATGGCTCGCGAAGGCGTTTCGCCTGCCGTCGCGATCCTGCGGCGTCGCGCCACGAGTTGATATTCCAATGGAATTCGGACCGATCGCACGATGGCGGCAGCCGCGGCCGACGGTAACGATGACGATGACGATGACGCAGTCAATTCGACGGGCGGAACAGCGGCCGATCGACCGAAATTCCCCGCGACCAGGGCAACGTCGCCGCGCGACACCGCCCCGTCGCCGTTGAGGTCGCCGGTCGATCGCGTTGCACCGCTGAGTGCTCCGAAATGAGTTTGAACGATCGCCACGTCGACGAGATCGACGCGGTCGTCGCCGTTGGCGTCGCCGGGCAGCCAATCGCGCTGGCCCGGCGAACCTCCCGTTGAGTAACTCGCTCG
>JBBDYI010000155.1:0-19450 GCA_040901705.1 Pirellulales bacterium
GAACCGACGCTCCACCGGCGATTCCCGTAAGGCCGGCGCGGGCCGACTCGTTCGACGTTGTCGACGTCCATCGCCGCTTGCCCTGACCTACCTCAACTACATATCGGAGTCGATCGAGGTTTTACGAATGCGATTGCCGCGAATCTGGAAGTTCCTGTTGTGGATTCCTGGCGCGCGGCAAGCGATCCGATATCGAGCAAGCCCAACGTGCAGCCTGTGTGGCCGCGAATGGCGCGACGCGAAGCCGTTTGTCGAAGGTCATGCCGGTTTGTTGATCTGTCGGCAGTGTGTGGGCGAGTTGCATGCGCGGTGTCGCGAGTTGGCCAATGACGGCCGCGGCAAAGCGAGCGAAGGCAATCCAACGCCGCTTGCTTCGATTACCCCGGCGGAAGCGGCCAATCCCTACGCTTCACCCACGGCGACAGGGTGCGGCCGGACATGCGATCTCTGCGGGCAGTCGCTGGGAACCGAGCACGTGTCGGCAGCAAAAGGCAACGGCGCGTTTTGCAGCCCGTGCGTTTTGTTTGCGACGACGTTGATCGAGGCGGAGGGCGAAGCGCGATTAGGAACGCGAGGGGCAATTGGCATCGCATGTGAGACTTGGAGAACTGTCGGGCGGGCGGATGGCAGTGGTCGTGAGACCGTGCCATAGCGAGAATCGGTGGCACGCCACGATGATGGCGGCAAAGGCCGACGCGAGCGACGTTGGTCGTCAGTACGCCGCGGCTGTCTCACGCCGCCGAGAGCAGCCAACTAAGGTTGCGACGCCGAGCAAGAAAAGAATTGTCGCGGGAGGTTCGGGCACGGCGGCCGCTGAGGAATCGCTGAGCGAGAGGTAGCTTTGCAAAAGAGCGAGATCGCGCAGGTCGACGGACTCATCCGAGTTGAGGTCGGCCGCAGCCGGAATCGCCGCGTTGTGGCGCCCAAAATTGGACGCGAATAGAGCAACATCGCGTGCGTCAACCACGTCATTAAAGTCCAAATCGCCGGGTAAGAACGTCGGCGTCGCAACGAAAAGTCCACCAGTAGAATCCGTGAACCAAGCGTAGAAGAGCACGGAGCCGTCCGGGCCGGGAAGCCTCTGCCCCATTACGTCCGATCCGGACAGGCGTATGTCGTCGATGATCCGTTCATCGCCCGGTGAAAGCAGCAGTGAATCGCCGGCTCGAACGAGTTCCAGGCTTTTCGCCGCATGCGAGTAGAGCGCGATACCGGGCGCCGTGGAGTTTCCATCGGCGAGTCGGATATCGACCGCAAAGTCACCATTCGCCGCGAGCCGAGGCTCATTGATTCGGGTTACGCGGCTGCCTTCGATCAAATCTCCGACCTCAAGGACGGCGGCCGGTTCATCACTTCCGTCGGTAAGAAAGATCGTGCTTCGCACGCCGAACGTGGGATGATACGTCTCGGCCCGAAACGCGATCATTCCCGCGTCGTTGACGCTGACTTCATAGAAGTCCCGAAACTGCGTTCCGGAATCCGTACCCAGTGCAGGAAGTGATTCGCGCGCGATCATGCGCATGTCGCTGTTATCGTACGACCAGATCGTTTCGTCGTTTGTAAATGCGGCGTTGGCACCGACGAGTCGACTCGCAAACACAAAATTCCCCACGTTGTTGGACGCGAGAATCGAAGACGCGCCAAAGGTGAGATCGAGGCCCGGCGTCGCCTGACCGCCCACGAGCAGCGGCTGCGTCGAAACGCCGTCGTTTCGATATATCGCCCAGTCGCGGTTTCGGTTGCCCGAATAGGTCACGTCGGCGGAGAATAGGACATCACCCAAATGCGATACGCCGCCCAGGATGACTTCGTCGTACGGGGCATCGTTTGGAAACCCTGGCGCAGGTTGGCCGGTGATTGCGACGGGCGAGACGACTCCATTGTGACGAGCCCAAACGCCAAGACGCGCGGGAGCAGTTATCGGCAAGAGATAACCACCAAACGCGAGGACGTTTTCGTTCGCTAGAATGTGCGAGAAGTAGTAGATCGTTCCCGTCGCGCCGGGCGGGGGATCGACTGTATTGGCGATTTCCGTGACCGTGCCGCCTTCCACCGCAAAAATCCGTTCACGACGCCAGCCGCCGACGGGGTATTCGGTTTGAACGTACGTCGTTTCGGAATTGACAGCCCGCGCGGCGACGCCCCAATCCGTGGTCGGTAGTGGGATATGCACGGGGTTGCTCGCGGCAGGAAACCGCCATACGTCGTAGCCAATATGCTCGTTCGGATCAGTCGGGTCGGCGATGGAAACCGGCGACAGCACTTCTCCGTCTGGCGTAAAGATCGCAGGGTACGCACCCGAGAAAGCACCTCCGCCGGCGCCAACCGCTAGATTCTCATCCATTCCCGGAAGGTGATCGCCAATAAGCACGATCGGACCGATCGCGTATTCGGCGCCAAGGCCCCGCGCCGATACGAGGGCTCCCAACGCGGCCATAAGGCAAACGGCTCGACACATCGAGTACATCTCCAAGCGCGAGTAACTAATGCGATCGTGACGATCTAATGACCGGCTGGCCAAATCCCATGAAATCGGCCGACTTCGACAATCGAATGCGCAAGCTCCTTTTCAACAGGCTGCTTGATCCGCGAGGGGCGGCAAACTTCGAGTCTACTCGCCTGACTGTGCGAGTCAATCCAAATAAGGGAGACGTTTGCGAGCATTCCACTAGCAGCTTAACTTGGCGACCGTAACAATGGATCGAATGAGATCGGAGCGCTTGGAGTATTGATTCGCGCGGGTCGCGCCTGAGTTGCGCATGATTTCCCTATCTGAAGGACCGTCAGACACGGGAGTGCCTGACCTACGGGGATTCACCGTCGACGATGCAATCGTCGTGCGCGGGGCGCGGGTGCATAACTTGCGCGATGTCGATGTGGCGCTGCCGCGGGGAAAGTTGGTCGTCGTTACTGGCGTGAGCGGGTCCGGCAAGAGTTCGCTGGCTTTCGATACTTTGTTTGCCGAAGGCCAGCGGCAGTATATCGAGAGTTTGTCGGCGGCGGCTCGGCAGTATGTGGATCAGCTTGAGCGGCCGGACGTGGATTTGATTGAGGGCTTGCAGCCGACGATTGCCGTCGATCAGCGGGCCGGCGGCTTTGGGCCGCGGAGCACCGTGGCGACGGCGACCGAGATTTACGATTATCTGCGGGTGCTGCTCGCCCGGGTTGGGTTGGTGGAGTGCTTTCGCTGCGGCACGTCGATTCGTCAGCAGTCGCCGGAGCAGATCGTCGAGGCGATCGCACGGCTCGGCGAGGTGAATGTGCCCGACGCGACGAAAGCCATGCTCCTCGCACCGCTCGTCCGCGGCCGACGCGGCAAGCACGAAGAAGCCCTCGCCGAAATTCGCAAGGCCGGCTTCGTCCGCCTCCGCGTCGACGGCGTCATCTACGACCTCGATCACCCACCGGACATCGACCCTCGCAAGAATCACGACATCGAAGCGGTCGTTGATCGGGTGATGTTGCGTTCGGCGGCACGGTCAGGAGACCGTGCGACAACTCGTGACGCCACAACTGGGGCTGGTACAAAAACCGACGCCCGCCTTGCCGAGTCGGTCGATCTGGCGCTCAAGCATGGCGACGGCGTGCTGCTTGTCGCGTATGCCGAACGGGTCGACGGCCGCGACGTCTGGCACGACGCGGTGTTCAGCACGCGCTACGCCTGTCCGAAGTGCGGTACGAACCTCGCCGAGATCGAGCCGCGCACGTTCAGCTTCAACAGCCCCTACGGCGCGTGTCCGGAGTGCGAAGGCTTGGGCCGCCGGCGACCGCTCGACGTCAACGGCGTGCCGATCGAGGACGAAGAGTTCGAGGAATGTCCCCAGTGCAACGGCACGCGGCTGCGGCCCGAGGCGCGAAGCGTCCGCATCGGCGGCAAGTCGATCGACCAGATCGTGGCGCTGGCGGTCGGCGAAGCAATGGCGTACTTCGAGCAGCTCACTTGGAGCGACGCCGAGCGGCCGGTTGCCGAACCGTTGATCGCGGAAATCGGCTCGCGCCTGCGGTTTCTCGACAAGGTCGGCGTCGACTATCTCACGCTCGACCGTGCGGCCGACACGCTCAGCGGCGGCGAACTGCAGCGCGTGCGGCTGGCCACCTGCATCGGCTCCGGCCTCGTCGGCGTCTGTTACGTGCTCGACGAGCCGTCGATCGGGTTGCACCCGCGCGACAACGACCGCCTGATCGCCGCGCTGCGAGAGTTGCAGTCGCAGGGCAATACCGTCGTCGTCGTCGAGCACGACGAAGCGATCATGCGGGCCGCCGATTGGATCATCGACGTCGGACCCGGCGCAGGCCGACACGGCGGCCATATCGTCGCCGTCGGCACACCGGCCGAACTCGCGGCGAACGAACGATCGCTCACGGGCGATTATCTGGCCGGCAGAAAAAAGCTCGCGCGGCCAGGCGAGCGACGTAAGCCGGCCAAGTCGCGAGCGATCGCGCTCGAAGGCGCGACTGCCAACAACCTGCAAAACGTCGGCGTGACCTTTCCGCTCGGCGTGCTTACGTGCGTCACCGGCGTGAGCGGCTCGGGCAAGAGTACGCTGCTGGTCGACACGCTCGCCCGAGCGGTCACGCGCAGACTCGGCGGCGTCGGACCGCGTCCCGCGCCTCATACGAGCCTCCGCGGTGTGAACCACATCGACAAGTTCGTGTTAGTCGACCAGGCGCCCATCGGCCGCACGCCGCGCAGCAATCCGGCCACTTACAGCGGCGCTTGGGACGAGATTCGCCGCGTGTTCGCCGCCACGCGCGAGGCCAAACGCCGCGGCTATACCGCCGGAAGGTTCAGCTTCAACACGACCGGCGGTCGCTGCGAAGCCTGCGCTGGGCAAGGACAACAGAAGATCGAAATGAACTTCCTGCCCGATCTGTTCGTGCCCTGCAACGAATGCCGCGGCAAGCGATTCGACCGCGCGACGCTTCAGGTCCGCTATCGCGAAAAGTCGATCGCCGACGTGCTCGACATGCCGGCCGAAGAGGCGGCTACGTTCTTCGAGAACTTCTCGGCCATCAAGCGAACGCTCGACAGCCTCGTCGACGTCGGTCTCGGCTACCTGCCTATCGGCCAGCCATCGACAACGCTCTCCGGCGGCGAAGCCCAGCGCGTCAAACTAGCCACGGAACTCGCCCGCACGGAGACGGGCAACACGCTCTATCTGCTCGACGAACCGACCACCGGCTTGCACCTGGCCGACATCGAGCGGCTACTGACGGTTCTCCAACGCCTCGTCGACCGCGGCAACACGGTGATCGTCATCGAGCACCACGCGGATGTTATTGCCGCGGCGGATTGGGTGATCGAACTAGGACCGGGCGGCGGAGCCAATGGAGGGCGCGTGGTGTTTGAGGGAGCAGCAAACAGCGTATAGCGGGTAGCGAGGACGGAGGTCCATAGAAAAATCTCCCGTCCGATTTAGTTCTCTTTCGCATCTGTCGATCCGCCACGGCTCTCGTCCAATCGCACCTTCAAAGCACCTTGGCGTAGAACAGCGTCCCGCCGGTGTTTCCGCCATAAACCGCCGGAGCAAATCCGACCCGCTCGTAAATCGCGCGTGCCCGTGCGTTGTCGGCCAGCACTTCCAGCGTCACCTTGCAGCAGTCCAGCCGCCGGGCCTTCGCCTCGACCGCCGCCAACAGAACTCGCCCCACGCCGCGGCCGCGAAACGCCGGCACGACGCTCAGATCGTGTACGTTCACCAACGGCCGGGCGTAAAACGTGGAGAACCCCACGAAGCAGGTCGCCACGCCGACCGCTTCCTCGCCGGCATACGCCAAAAACACGAGCGTCGTCGGATGATCGCGCAGTCCGTCGATCAGCCGCGCGTAAACGTCGTCGGAGAGCGGGCCGTCGTTGCCCATCGGATCGCGGGCATAGGCGTCGATCATCGCCAGCACGTCCCGCCGATGATCGGCCCGGCTCAAATCCGCTTCGACGATTTCTATCTCGATATCGTTCATTGCCGCCACGTATTCGAAACAACCGAAACCGCGTGCCGAAGATTCTTAACCACAGAGGCCACGGAGGAGGAGCACGGCGAAGACGTATGATACGCAATGCACGCCCGCTGGCGAAGTCGCCTCCCGGCGGCAGGCGATGCCATGCGGCCCGACATTGATTTCGGATGCGTGTGACGATGTGGTAGAATTCACCGCGGACTGAGGCGTCTTGCGGTTTTGGCAATGGACGCCGATCGATCCGCCTCTGTTCGACCAACACACGCTCGCGACCGCTTTGCCGCCGCATGTCAAACACGCCAACGAACTCACCGTCGCCCGCACCGCCCAAAGGCATTCTGCTTGCCGGCGGCAGCGGGTCGCGGATGTATCCGGCGACGCTGGCCGTGAGCAAGCAGTTGCTACCCGTTTACGACAAGCCGCTGGTCTATTACCCGTTGTCGACGCTGCTGCTCGCCGGAATTCGCGACATCCTGTTGATTTCGACGCCGGCCGACACGCCGCGGTTCGAGCAATTGCTTGGCGACGGCTCCCGCTTGGGCGTCTCGATTCGTTACGCCGTGCAGCCGAAGCCGGAGGGACTGGCCCAGGCGCTGATCATCGGTCGCCAGTTCGTCGGCGGCGACCGGGTCGCCCTGGTGTTGGGCGACAACATCTTTTTCGGCCACGGCTTGCAAGAGACGCTGGTGCGAGCGGCCACGCGGGAAAGCGGCGCGACCATCTTCGCCTACGCCGTCAAAGACCCGCAGCGATACGGCGTCGTCGAGTTCGACGCCGCTGGCAAGGCCGTCGCCCTGGTCGAAAAGCCGCCGCAACCGACGTCGCGCTACGCGGTGCCGGGCATCTATTTCTACGACAACGCCGCCCTCGACATCGCCGCCAGCCTCAAACCGTCGGCTCGCGGCGAATTGGAAATCACCGACGTCAACCTGGCATACCTCCGCCGCGGCACGCTGCACGTCGAAACGCTCGGCCGCGGCTACGCCTGGCTCGACACGGGCACCCACGCCTCGCTCCTGCAAGCGGCCAACTTCGTCGAAGCGATCGAGCAGCGGCAAGGACTGAAAATCTGTTGCCCCGAGGAAATCGCCTTCCGCAAAGGATTCATCTCGGCGGAACAGTTGCGGCGATTGGCGGCGGAGACCAGCAATGATTACGGAAAGTATTTGACGGACCTCGCCACTGAAGGGAACAGGGATTAGTGGGCAGCGAATAGTGGATAGTGGTCAGTGGATAGTGGTCAGTGAATTGCAGACGCATCAAGCTGATCCGCAAATCGCGAACCACGTTCGGCGCACTTCCGTCCCCGTCCCACTGCCCACTGACCACTTTTCCCTGTCCCCTGCCTCCCGGAGTCCTCTGTGTTTCTAGCCGAACCCGCCCGAAGTCCTGGTGAGTTGCATTTCCGGTTGCTCGGCGTGCCGGTCCGCGTGCATCCTTGGTTTTGGATCGTCGCCTTGCTGTTGGGGATGTCGTTCAAAGACGGGCGGCTGCTCGTGATCTGGGTGCTGTGCATGTTTCTGTCGATTCTCGTTCACGAGTTCGGTCACGTGCTGGCGTTTCGCCGGTTTGGATCGCGGGCGCGGGTCGTGTTGTATGCCTTCGGCGGCCTGGCGATCGCCGACCGAGACAACGCCCATGCGGATTGGGGACGAACGTGGCGGCCCGACGGATACGACGAGCGAAACACGGACGGTTGGCGACACGTGATGATCTCGTTCGCCGGGCCGTTGGCTGGTTTCGTGCTGGCCGGGCTATTGGTGGGCGGCCTGTTTGCCGCCGATCGCACTTGCCCGTTCGTGTTTGGGCCCTGGCAATTCAGCCTCGGCGGAAGTCGACCGATCGAGAACGAGCGGCTGCTCAACACGATGTATTTCCTGCTCCAACTCAATATCTATTGGGGCTTGATGAACCTGCTGCCGGTTTACCCGCTCGACGGCGGCCAAATCGCCCGCGAATTGCTGTCGATGGCCGACAGCCGGCGGGGCGTGCGGCGGTCGCTGGTCCTGTCGATCGCCACAGGAGCGGTCGTGGCGGTCGGAGTCCTGATTTTGCAGCGCGGAGAGCAGCTTCTGCTGGCTCTGATGTTCGGTTCGCTGGCCTATTCCAGCTTTCAGACGCTCAAGGCCTACGACGCCAGTGCGGGCTACGGCGGTTTCGGCGGCGGCCGCGGTGACGATCGCGATTGGTGAGCGGCGGATGAGCGACCGATGAGCGACATGGCTGCCCAGCGACCGGAATTATCGCACCGAGCCGCGCCGGGCCGCCCGCGGGTCGTCGTGCTCGGAGCCAGCAACGTCACGCGCGGCATTTCCACCATCGTCGAGACGGCCGAGCGGTCGCTCGGCGGTCCGATCGATCTGTTCGCGGCCTTCGGACACGGCCGGTCGCTCGGTTTGTATACGCGCGTGCTCGGCCGCGGTCTTTGCAGTTTGCTCGACGCCGGATTGTGGCGCGAGCTGGCCGACGCGCCGCGACCGGACGCTTCGTTCGCGCTGCTGACCGACGTCGGCAACGACCTGATGTACGAGGTCGATCCGGAAATAATTTGCCGCTGGGTGGAAAAAATTCTGTCGCGGTGCCAAAGTGTCGCCCGCCGCGTCATCGTCACGGAACTTCCCTTGGCGAGCATCGAGCGGCTCGGTCCGCGGCGGTACGCGATCGTGCGGCGGATCATTTTTCCGCGCTGCAGATTGACGCTCGAAGAAGCGAAGCATCGCGCGGCGGCGATCAACGAAGGCGTGCATCGCGCGGCCGCGAAGTACGGCGCGACAGTCGTTCCGCACGACGCCGCGTGGTACGGACTCGACCCGATTCACGTCCGCCGCGCGAACTTTGCGCGGGCCTGGGCGACCGTCTTGAAACCGTGGAACGAGGGCGACACGGAGGTTCCGCTGGCTCGCGGTTCGCTGCGTCGCTGGATCTATCTCGGCGTAATTTTGCCGGAAAAACGAGCGTTTTTCGGCATCGAGCGACACAAGCGGCAACCCGCCGGACGGCTGCGCGACGGTTCGGTCCTGTGGCTGTATTGATGCGCAGCGCGTCGCGAAGCGCGAGTCCATCGAGTCGACCGAACGCGCGTCGTCGAGCCGCCGACACAACGCCGATGCAACCGACGAAGTCGTGTCGTTACGACGACATCGTCGCGTCGGCGAACGCCGCGCGCTGGCGAAGCAACCGAGCGCGATGCAAGCCCGAGCGGCGCACGCGACACTCCGCCGCGCGGCGCGCGACGAACATTTGAAGACGTTGCTCACCACCGCGCGAGGAAAGAAAACGGTGGCGATGGTCGTCGGAATGCTTGAATTTTTTTTGCAATCCGCTAGAAAGTTGGTAAGAATGCTCTTGACGAACGTAAAGCAAGTGGCATGATGGTGCGAAAGAGAGAGTTGATGCGAAGCGAAATGGAGTTCGTTCAAGGAATCTCAAGAGCATTCGCAAGACTCGAAAATGACTTTCGCGCACCGCCGCAGCAGTCGATACGAAATAAGCATCGATAAGAAAAGCAAACTGCGACGGGCCTTCGAGAACGATCGAAAGACGAACGAAGGAGCGAACTGAAAAAGTTCGCACGCGATACGAAGACGACAGGAAGTGACTTCGGCATTCACGGCAGGAACCGCTCGTAACCGATTGGTGATATCGCCGAGTGGCGACATCGACGCAGCGGATTGGAAAGCCTGCCTGTTACCTTTGAACGGAGGGACGAACAGTGGCCAAGAAGAAAGCCGCCAAGAAAGCAGCCAAGAAGGGCGCGAAGAAGGGCGCCAAGAAAGCCGCCAAGAAGGCCGCCAAGAAGAAGTAGGCTGACTTCCTTGACGAGCGCCCCGGAGTGAATCGCACCCGCGCTTTTCGCCCCGGGCCATTGGTTGCTTCGACGAGAATAGGGCCGCCAGAGACAATTGTCTCCGGCGGCCCTAAATTATTGGTAGATAGCGGTTTGCGGCAACTGACGCCCGGTTTCTTAACCACAGAGGCCACGGAGGTGGAACACAGAATCACACCGAGGCCGATGAGCGCGCGACGGCTTGGCGAATCAGCTTAGCCGGCAATGTCGGTCCTAGCTCCAGTCCCCAAACGCCAGCCCCCAGTCCCCGCTCAAAACAATGGCTCGCGGTCGGCTCGCCGCTGCACCACCCGCTGCCAGCCGTACACGGCCGGCGGTCCGAGGGCGAACAGCATGAACGCCAGTGGCACGACGTAGTTGCGAATCGGCGTGAGCGCGACCAGCGCGAACACGATCGCCACCACGTGCCCAAAGCTCCGCTGGCCGCGCAGCGCCTGGTTCACCACGTGCGGATACGGAATGCGCGAGACCATCAACAGCGCCAGCAGCATCGCGTAAAACGGCAGCACCATCTGAAAGAAACTGTCGAACTGAGCCGCGTAGGCGAACGGCGTCGGCTCCAGCCGCAGCGAATAGAACAAGATCGCAAACGCCGCGATCGCGCCGCCCGCCGCCGGCGAAGGCAGTCCGCCGAAGTGCATGTGGTCGTCTTCCTCGTCGGTTTCGACGTTGAATCGGGCCAGCCGCAGCGCAGCGCAAGACGCGAACCCAGCGGCAATGATCCACACCGGCTGGATCGTCTGGTCGCGATGCTGGAATGTGAACGTGTGACACATCTTCACCAGCAGGAACCCCGGCGCCACGCCGAACGTGACGCAGTCCGCCAGGCTGTCGAGTTGGGCCCCAAAATCGCTCGACGCCTTGGCCAGCCGCGCGACGTGGCCGTCGAGCGCGTCGAACACCATCGCCAGAAAGATCAGCCAGCCGCACAGCATCAGGTTGTGGTTCTCGTCCTGGCTGTCGAACTCGCGGACGGCTCGGTTAACGGTAGTCGGCGGCTGCGGCGAACGCGGAGTCTCGACCCGCGCGGCCGCCACGATGGCGAAGAACCCGCAGACGAGGTTCGCCAGCGTGAACATCGTGGGAAAGACGGCAACGGTGCGGATAGGCTTCATGGGAAGATTCAAGGTTCAAGGTTCAAGGTTCAAGGTTCAAGTCTCAAGGTTCAAATAAGGTTCAAGGCATAAGGTTCAGATAGCCGCCCTCGCGCCTAAAGTGAGTCCGATTCGCACTTGGACCTTGAACCTTAAGCTTTATTTGAAACTTGAACCTTGAACCTTGAACCTTGAAACTCCTCCCTCAGCTATATTTCCCCACCACCGTCGCCCCCGCCTTGATCTTCTCGCCCAGCTTCACCGCGATCTCCAGCCCTTCCGCCGGCAACACCAGTTCCGTCCGCGATCCGAGTTTGATCATGCCGAATTTGTGGCCGCGGGCGACCGACTCGCCCGGCCGCAGGTCGCACACGATCCGCCGCGCGATCGCCCCGGAAATCTGCCGCACCCAATAGCGGCGCTGCCGCGGATCGTCGGTTTCCAGGCCGATCCACATGTTCTCGTTGCGAATCGCGCTCTCCGGCCTCAGCGCGTTTAAAAACTCGCCGGGCGAGTACCGCAGTTCGATCACCCGCGAGGCCAGCGGCGCGCGATTGATATGCACGTTGAAGATCGACAAGAAAATGCCGATCTTGATCGCCGGACCGCCGCAGAACTCGTCGTAGTCGACAGGCGCGATCTCGACGACCTTGCCGTCGGCCGGCGCAACGACCGCGCCCGCTTCGCTCGGCACGCGCCGCGGCGGATCGCGAAAGAAATAAACGATCAACTCCAGCACCACCAGCGGACCGGCGGCCAGCAGCCAAAACGGCCACGGCGCAAAAAACAAACCGACCGTCGCGGCCACCAGCGGCCAACCCATCAGTTGCAACTCCGCCAGTCCCCAGCGAGCAAACGGCAACCGCTCTCGCCAGCGAAACGGATCGTCCTTCGCGTCCCAAAACGCTTCGCAGCGATTGCGACAATACTTCAAGTCGCGCGGATCGAGAATCTCGTGCGCCGCGCCCGGCGGAATCGCGCCCGCGGGACCGCGACGCCTTTCGGCCATCCGGCGGACGTACCCGCGGCGAAAAGTCGTCAGCCACCACCGCCGCCACCGCCCCCATGCGAGTTCGATCGCATAGCAACGTCCGCCGCCCGGCTGCACGCTTTGAATATTGTCCGGCAGCGGCACGGCGGCGGCTCGTTCGACGATGGAGGAACTCGACATTGCCGCAACAAATCCAGTCTGCGAGATAAGAACCGCCCGCCTCATCGTACCGCGACCGGCGTTGGCTGAATAGGAAACCGGTCGTCCACCTTGAGACGATGCCACAACAGCGGGTCGGTTTCCACTGGCCTGCGCCGCGTCATTTCAGCAAATCCATTACCGCCGCCTCGATTTGCTTTTCCGTGCCGGCTGAATACCCATTCCAGACGGCATGAATGTGGCCCGACCGATCGAGCAGGACCGTGCAAGGGAACGAGTCTTCAAGCGCCCCGGTCGCCATTGCCGCGCCGATGAGCGACCGACGCGGATCGTGGTACGTGACTGTCTTCAGCCCGCTGCGGGCAAGGAACGCCGAAGCCTCCTGCCGCAACTGTTGCACGGGAACGTCGATCGGGCGTCCGTAGGTAACCGGCAGCAAACGAAAATCGTCGCGCGAGCGAAGATTCTCCGCAAGTTTCGCCAACTGCGGAAATTCCTGCAGGCAGTAGCCGCACCACGGTCCCCAGAAATTGATCAGCACGACCTTCCCTTTGAGATCGCCGGCGAGCACGTCTTCGCCCTCGCCCGTCAGCACGGCCACGTCGAAATCGGCGAGCGACGCACCGACCGCCGGATGCCGCAGCGCGTCGTCGTCTCCTGCCCCAGTTTCCCGCGTTGCGATCAGGTACAGCACCACGCCAGCGATCACCAACAGCCCCAACACTGTCAGCGTCGAGTTCTCGCGCCGCGCCACCGGCGAGGGCGACGCTGCCGTAGGTGATTGATCCGAAGTAGGCGATGGCATGGCGTCGGTCTTGCGGAAGATCGTTGGCCGCCGCGGCAACGATCGGCCATGTTACGAATTGCGGCGGCTATCTATCATATACGTTACGGGAACTCGGGCGGGGTGTCACGGGTGGCTCGTTATGGCACGGTCTCCTGACCCTGCCATTCGCCCGACCGCAAGACAATCTCTGGTGAATCACCATGCTCGTCGTCATGCAAGCCGGGGCCAGCGACGCCGACGTCGAGCGGGTGGTGGCCGTTATCCGCGAGTTGAACCTATCGCCCCACCCGATGCCCGGCGCCACGCGAACGGCCATTGGCATCACCGGCAACACGGCCGCGATCGAACCAGAGCGACTGGCTTCCCTCGCCGGCGTGCTCGAATTGATCCGCGTCACCAAGCCGTTCAAGCTGGCCAGCCGGGAAATGCACCCCGACGACACCGTCGTGCGAACCGACCAAACGTCGATCGGCCCCCGCACGTTCACGATCATCGCCGGGCCGTGTTCCGTCGAGGGCGAGGAGAACATCCTCCGCACGGCCGAATTCCTCGTCAGCCGCGGCGTGCGTCTGCTCCGCGCCGGAGCGTTCAAGCCGCGGAGCAGTCCCTACAGTTTCCAGGGTCTCGAATTCGCCGGGCTGGACATTCTGGCCAAGGCGCGCGAGCAGACCGGCATCGGCATCGTCACCGAACTGATGGACGCGGCCCACGCCGACGCCGTCGAGCAGGCGGCCGACATCATCCAGATCGGCACGCGAAACATGCAGAACTTCACGCTGCTAAAGCGCGCGGCCACGTCGCGGCGGCCGGTGCTGCTCAAACGCGGTCTGGCGGCGACACTCGAAGAATGGCTGATGGCGGCCGAATACATCCTCGCTGGCGGCAACTATCAGGTCGCCCTCTGCGAACGCGGCGTGCGCACGTTCGCCGACCACAGCCGCAACACGCTCGACCTCTCCGTCATTCCGCCGGCGAAACAACTTTCGCACCTGCCCGTGCTCGTCGATCCCAGCCACGGCACCGGTCGCCGAGCGTTCGTCCCCGCGATGGCCCGCGCGGCATTGGCGGCCGGCGCGGATGGCTTGCTCGTCGAAGTGCATCCCGAGCCGGACAAAGCCTGGTCCGACGGAGCACAAACGCTCGACTTCGACCAATTCGACGACCTGCTCGCGTCGCTCCGGCGGATGGCCGACGTGCTGGGACGAGAATTGAACTAAGCGCTCGGCCTCTCACGGGCTCACCCGCCCGCGCCCGTATCGCCCCCCTCGGTGCAAATGTTGACGTTCATGTACTTGCCCGGCGAATAATCGGGTTGCAGCGACGCCGTGAGCCATTCGTAGCACCAGGCGTTCTTGGCGGCGTTGTCCGCCGACAGTCCGGGAAAGCCGAGGTGCGGAAACACGCACACCGGCACGTCGCCTGTGCCCGGATGGCCCGACAGCCGCAGCGCCGTGTGGGCCCGTTCGTGGACGACCGTCACGGCCCGCGAATCTTTGTTGGAGATCGCCCCGTCCGCGTTGCCGGGAAAGAACCGCGGCCCGAACGTAATCGTTTCGTCGCTGAAATTGTTCGACACTTGCGCCGCGTTGGTGATTTTCGGATCGCAGCGGAGCGGGAACTTTCGATTGAACGACGCCCGCAGCGTGCCGAAGTCTTGCAACAACGACGCGAAGCGAAAGGCGTTGACCATCGACGAAGAACTCATGTCCGTAGTGAAGTCGATCTTGAAGATATTGTGGACTTTCTCCTTCGTGTCCTTCACGACGTTATCCGGCATGACCACCAGCGAGATGCCGCGCAACCGGCGAATCGCGACGTCGAGAAAGGTCTTGGCGTCCTTGACCGCCTGGTTGATGAGTCCGGCCTGATCGACGCTGCATCCCGGCAGATTCTCGCCGCCCGGTGTCGGCGTAGGCGGCGGAAATGGCTGCGGTAGCCCCGACGCGTTGGATAGTTCGTTTAATTTGGCGATTGTCGGTCCGTCGGGATCGACGCGACCGTCGGCGCCCTTCCAGCCGAAGTGTTTGAGTTGAAACTTTTGGATCGCCTCGATCGTTTTGGGATCGCAGTGGACGCTGGCGACCGAAAGCGGCGTCGTGGGACCGCCGTTGTCGGGCGATACACCGTTGAGCAGTTTCTTGACGGTGACGACGTCGTCGGGCAGATTTTTGCCGCCCATGCGGCCCACCGACTGGGAAATGGACGCCATCGGACGACTCCTGCGATTTCGATAGAGGTTGTTTTGTTCGGGGCCGCTGTGTCAGGCGGGCCGGCCGATACGTGCGGAACGAAGAGACGCCCAACATTATCCCATTCGCCAGAGGGGATGCAACGAACCGCCGTCGATATTCGAAGGCGACTGGGCGATCGGCATCCTCATCGAGTTAATCCGGTTTTCGTCGTCCGTCTGCGCAGATTTTCGGCGATCCAATCGCCGGGTCGCGAAACGCGACGTTTTCTCCGTTTCGCGGCTCCTTGGCCTATTCGACGCGTGCTTCGAGTTCCTGCCAGCGTTGGTAAGCGGCGGACAACTGTTCGTCCAGCGATTTCAGCCGCTGTTGCTCCTCGGCGATGCGGTTGCCCGGCTGTTGGTAGAAGTCCGGCTGGGCCATCGCATGATGCGCCGCTCCGATATCGGCCTCAAGCCGCTCGATCGCACCCGGCAGCGTCGTCAGTTCGCGTTGCTCATTGTAGCTCAACCGCTGTTTGCGATCGGCGATGGCGACGGCCGCCCGGCCTTCGCCCGCTGGTCGCTGCGTCGATGAACGCGGCTTGTCGGCAGCGGCCTCGGTTTCGCAGCGCCGCTGCCGCAGCCAGTCGTCGTAGCCGCCGACATATTCCCGCCACGTGCTTCCCTCGTGGGCGATCGTGCTGCTCACCACATTGTTGAGAAACTCGCGATCGTGACTGACCACCAGCATCGTGCCGTCGAATTCGACCAGCCGCGCTTCGAGCAGTTCCAGCGTTTCGGCGTCGAGATCGTTCGTCGGTTCGTCGAGCACGATCACGTTCGCGGTCTTGGAAAACAGCCGCGCCAGCAGCAGCCGATTCCGCTCGCCGCCGGAGAGAAACCGCACCGGCGTGCGTGCCCGCTCAGGGCTGAATAGAAAATCGCGCAAGTAGCCGATCACGTGCCGCTTTTGCCCGTTGACGGTGACGGAATCCGAGCCGTCGACGACGTTGTCCTGCACGCTGGCCTCGTCGTCGAGTTGCTCGCGAAGCTGATCGAAATAGGCGATCTGCAAATTCGACCCCAGCCGCACCGTGCCCTCTTGCGGCGTCAATCGGCCCAGCAACAGCCGCAACAACGTCGTCTTGCCCGCGCCGTTAGGGCCAATGATGCCGATCTTGTCGCCGCGCATGATCGTCGTCGAAAAATCGCGAACGATCGGCCGCTGGTCGTAAGCGAACGAAACGTTCTTGATCTCCGCGACCAGCGCGCCGCTCCGCTCGCCTTCTTGAATCGCCAATTGCATCTTGCCCGGCGAAGATCGCCGCTCTTGCCGCACCCGCCGCATCGCCTCGAGCGCCCGCACGCGACCTTCGTTGCGGGTGCGGCGGGCCTTGATGCCGGTGCGGATCCAAACCTCTTCCTCGGCCAGCTTTTTGTCGAACAAGGCGTTATGTTTTTCCTCGGCGGCCAGCTCGCCTTCCTTGCGACTCAAGAACGTGTCGTAGTCGCACGACCAGTCGAACAAATGCCCGCGGTCGATCTCCAGAATTCGCCCAGCCAGCTTGCGGAGAAACATCCGGTCGTGCGTGACGAACATGAACGTCGCAGGGAAGCGGCTCAAAAAATCTTCCAGCCACGTGATCGCGTCGATGTCGAGGTGATTCGTCGGTTCGTCGAGCAGCAGCAAGTCCGGCGAACAGACGATCGCCTGGGCCAACAGCACGCGGCGCTTCATGCCCGACGAAAGCGCGTCGAATTCCGCTTCGCCGTCGAGTTCCATCCGCGAGAGAATCTGCTTGACGCTCTGCTCATCTCGCCAGGCCGTTTCGTGGTCGGTGGCTTCGGCGTTGGCCAACCGGCTCGACAGCCCCTGCGCCACGATCTCCGCGACGCTGCCGCGAAGCCCTTGCGGCACTTCCTGCGGAAGCAGGGCAACCTTGGTTCCGGGCGCGAATTGCACTTCGCCGCCGTCCGGATCGACGTCGCCGTGCAGAATTCTCATCAGCGTCGTCTTGCCAGAACCGTTGCGGCCGAGCAGCCCGATCCGCTCCCGCGATTCGATCTGGCACGACACGCCATCGAGCAAGACCGGTCCGCGGAATCCAATGCTCAGATCGCGGAGCGTGAACAGCGGCATGATGGCAAGCGCACAACAAAACGAGGGCGGCGGACGAACGCGATCGCAAAAACCGATCGCCGACGGCAAGGATTATCGCCGAACATCGACCGAACCGCCACGGCGCGAGCGCAGAACGGACCTACTCGTTGCTCGCAGCCGTCACGATGCTTAGAATCAAGATGCCTAGAATCAAGTCGTCCGCAATCGCACGCCGATGCCGCCTGTCGATGCCGCCATCCGCCGACGGCATACGGCGGCCTTCCCACGCCGCCAGCCGCTCGCCGTCGTTCGTTTCCCGCTCTTCTCTGGCCGAATCCCGATGCATCGACCGACGGTCGCCGTGCTGACGTTACTGCTCATCGTCGGCGCGGCCGTGATGTGGATTTGGCCGCCCGACGCCCAGAGCGCCACGCTGGAAAGTCTGCACGGCGCGTTCGTGCGGATGTCGATTCTGATGTCGACGCTCTGGCTTGCCGAACCGGTGCTGCGACGGTATCCACCGTGGATGATCTTGGTCGTCCTCGTCGGCGGCGTAGTTGCGCTGGTAGCGATGCGGCAGCCGGGCGTCCTCCGCGTGGCGATTCCGGTACTATTCATCCTCTGGATGACGCGCAGAACGCCACCGCCGAAGCCGCGCAAGTCCGCGAATCTCCCCGCTTGACGCGCGCCGCACATCAATCTTCCGGAGAGTCGCCGCCGCGTACCGTGGCATACCGCTGCCACACGCGGTCGAGACTCACGGTGTTCAAAACATATTTCACGCTCGTGTCGCAGAACACCACGTTGATCCCGTCGGCGTGCCCGCTACGGGCGGCCGCCTGCCAACGATCCGGATTCGACCGGTCCTGGTTGCAATGCATCGAGTTGCTCTTGTCGATTCCCGTTTGGCACAGCGGCAGCGTATCGTACCATTCGTCGACGCCGCCGGTGCCGTCCGCATTCGGCGGATTCATCGCCGTGAAATTGGACGCGCCCATCGAACCGTTGGTCCAACAGCCCCGACCATCGAAGGCGCCGTCCGAGCCGACGACCTCGCTGATCATCATCGTCTTCGAGTCGCCGTCCTTGATCGACTGCATCGTGACGCCCTTGCCGTATCCGGCCTTGAACGCGCCGCGAATCCGCTCGTCCGTCGGGCCGCGAAGCTTTTGCATCGAGATATTGCCCGCGCGGCCGACCACCTCGACGCGGAACGGGCCTTGCAGCTTCTGCTTTTTCGTAACGACGGCCGGGTTCCTGGCGTCTTCTTCGGTGATCAGCGCATCGCCGAACGTGCCCGCCCCGAAATTGGCCGCATAGTTCCCCTTGGCCAGCGACGGCAAGAACCAGCTTTTCTCGCTGCCGCCCGCCAACGGTTCGGCGATCGACGGTGCGCCCGGACACAGATAGATCTTCGGCGTAGTCAAGCCGACCTCGCCCCACCGCTCCTCGGCAGTCGATTCGCACACGTTGCCGCACAACTCGTTCTTATTGTTGCTGTTCAAGCATTTTTTCACGCCGTTGGCCATCGGCGTCTCGCCGATGTAATCGAGAATCGACACCGACCATGTCGGCCCGATGCAAATCGCCCCGGACCGCACGCCGCCGAACACATGCTGCTGCTTGCCGGTCATACAGGTCACCGCGCCCGGCGGCAACGTTCGATGCGTCGATTCGTAAGTCTTGATCGCTTTGGCGATCGAACTCAGATTCGTCGCACAACCGGCGCGACGGGCCTGGTCCAACACCGATTGCGTCGCCGGCAACGCCATCGCCATCAACATGCCGATGATCGTAATCACGACCAACAGCTCGACCAGCGTAAACGCCGAGCGGGGGTTGCGTCGGGCCATGATGGAAATCCCCTTGCTTCGAGTTCTGTTCCGCGGGACGCGCCCGGCGTGCCTCGCCAAGTGTGCGTGGCCGGGCGCACTACCGTATCGACGCTACGGCCGTCCATGTTACCGCACGGTCTCCCGACCGACGTTCCGGCGCGATCTGGCCGTTCCGGCGCGGTCTCCTGACCACGCCGCCAATCGCCCGCCCGCGACCAAACACCTTATTTCTACTATCCTCGATATCTCCGCCAAAAACAAGCGCCGCGGCCGATCCGCATGTGCGAAAACGACACTGGTCCCGCGGCGGGGCTTGACCTCCCGCCATAGAATGTCTGCAATCGCATTGAAGATCGCGTATACGCACGGACCCGCATTTGAGCCCGCATTTGAGCAGCTTCTGTCGCCGGTCCAATTCGAAGTCCTCTGTCGGAGAGTCAAAATATGAATACCTTTGGGGCATCACCTGGGGAGTCGTTCGGGGCACCGTCGAACAGCGTTTCACACA
>JBBDYI010000155.1:19460-27728 GCA_040901705.1 Pirellulales bacterium
GTCGAGCATTTCTCAACACGAATCTCGTCGCGGCTCGATCGCGCGGCAGCAGCAGCACTCCATGTGTCAGCGCTGCCGGGCGTATCTGGTGCCGATCGTCGTCGCCACGCTCGCCCTCGGCTGTTCCAACGCCGACAAACCGAGCGGAAAAAAAGAAGCCACACCGAAAACATCAACGGCGCAAGTCGAAAAGAACGCCAAGACCGGCGGTACGCCAACCGGCAATACGCCAACGAGTGATACACCGACCGACAACCTAAAACCTGCTGCGCCAAACGCCGACCCTGGCCCAAAGCCGGAGCCAGCCGACGATAAGCCCGACGACAAAACCGACAATACCCCGCCGGACGTCGCCGTGCCCGAAGTCGCCGTGCCCAAAGTAACGGAGCTCAATGCCATCGAAGCCCCGGACGGCGAATGCAACGACGGCGCGCCCGCCGCGTCGACCGTCCTGCTCGGCGGTCCCGAATTGACGTCCGGCATACCCGGCGAAGGGCCGCTCACCAGCGAACAAATCAGCGACTGGCTCGACGACCCCAAGAATCACGAGCCGCTCACCGTCGAGTTGCCGCTCGGCCTGTCGCTCGGCGCGATGCAGATGGTCGGGCTGACGGAAAATCCCCTCACGCGAGCCAAAATCGAACTAGGCCGGCAACTGTACTTCGACCCCCGGCTCTCGCAAGATAGCACGATCAGTTGCGCGTCGTGTCACGATCCCGATACCGGATTCGCCGCGCCAACGCAATTCGGCGTCGGCATTCTCAAACAGACTGGCAACCGCAACTCGCCCGTCGCATACAACCGCATCCTCAGCGGGCCGCAATTCTGGGACGGCCGCGCCGCGTCGCTCGAAGTTCAAGCCATCGGCCCGATCGCCAATCCGATCGAGATGGGCAACACCCACGAAGCCTGCGTGGCGTGCCTCGCGGGCATCGAAGGCTACAAGATGCAGTTCGACAAAATCTTCGGCGAACTGACCATCGAAGCGGTCGGCAAGGCGATCGCCAGTTTCGAACGTGCGATCGTGACCGGGCCGTCGGCGTACGATTACGACGCCGCGCTCGACAAATTCCGCCGGTTGCCGCCGGAAGACTTGGAATTCCTCGAGCAAGACGATCCCGCGGCGTTCGCCGAATATCAACGACTGCTCGCCGCGGCCAAGAAATCGCCGCTCAGCGAAAGCGCCGTTCGCGGCAAGGCATTGTACTTCAGCGACAAATCGCGATGCGCCACGTGCCACGTCGGCGCAAATTTCGCCGACGAAAAGTATCACAACCTCGGCGTCGGCATGGACGCCAAGGAGCCGGACCTCGGCCGATTCGCCGAGACGAAGGACGACAAAGACCGCGGCGCGTTCAAGACGCCCACGCTGCGCAACGTCGCGCAAACCGCGCCCTACATGCACGACGGCAGCCAAAAGACGCTCGAAGAAGTCGTCGAATGGTACGCCAAGGGCGGGCACCCCAACGACCACCTCAGCGACAAGATCGTCAAGCTCGAACTCTCGGAGCAAGACAAAAAAGACCTCGTCGAGTTCATGAAAGCCCTCACCGGACCGCTGACGCCGGTGGCTCGCGGGCGGTTGCCGTAATGACCTCAGGTGTTGCAGCGCGTCCTAGGGAGGTATAATTGACGCATCCGCGGCGCGGACGGCGCCGCGGACGAAATCCTCTGCCTGTGAGGGCGTAAGCGATGGCGACAATTCCAGGCGATCACGCGCCCGAAGGACCGGCGATTTCCGGGGTGGTTCGCGGCACGACGATCGAGTTGAACAGCCCGACGGGGCTTGCCGAAGGGCAGCGCGTGATCGTGACGATCGTTCCTGTCGACCTCCCGGTTGTCGACGGTAAGGTGCAATGCGAGGGTATTTGGCGTTCGCTTGGATCGTGGGCCGCGGCGGGGCCAGAGTTCGACGAATGGACGGCCGAGCGTGAGGCGGACCGCGCCGCGGCTCGCCGCTCCACTGGTGGAGAATGAGCTTTCTGTTGGACACAGATACGTGCTCTGCCCACCTTCGCGGCGAAAAACGAGTCTATCGGCGCATCATGCAATACGGCGGTCGATTATTCGTGTCGACCGCGACGGTCGCTGAGATCAAGTCATGGTTGTTTCGCAGCCGAACTCCGCGGCGATTCGTTGCGACGTTCGCGGATTTCCTGGCCGACGCGACCGCGCTTCCTATCGACCTCGAAATCGCCGATGTCGCCGGCCAGCTAGGCGCGAGCCTCCGCGACAAGGGGCGATCGTTTGATTTCGGCGACTTATTGATTGCGGCAACGGCGCTGGTCAATGACCACACGGTCGTTACGCATAACACGCGGGACTACCGCGTTTTTCCCGGTTTGAGGATGTGCGACTGGTTGGCCGAATGAAGTCGCCGCTTGTGCCTGTTGTTTGGAACAACTCGGGTCCGTAGACTTGGTAATGACGCGCGTGACAGACCGCGCATGCCGATTTTCAGCCCTTGGTCTCCAGGTTAGCGCCTATCCCAGAACTGTAGGAGGCGAATCCTTTCGCCGAAGGAATCGCTCGACAGTGCTTTTCGGCGAAAGGATTCGCTTCCTACAGCTTCCAGTTTCGGGATAGGTTACCTTAGTTGCACATCCCCCAAATGCCCGACGAAGAAGAAATCTACCAAGAGCACATCCTCGACCACTACGAGGATCCCTATCACCGGGGACACTGCGCGCATCCGTCCCACGCCCACGAGGACGACAATCCACTCTGCGGCGACGAAATTCGCATCGAACTCGACGTCGATCCCGCCGGGCGGATTCGCGAAGCTTTTTTCAACGGCGACGGCTGCTGCATCAGCCAGGCCGCCGCGTCGATGCTCGTCGAGCACGTCGAAGGCCACGACGTCGACTTCATCAAGAATTTCTCGGCCGACGAAATGCTCAAGCTGTTCGGAGCGCGGCTCACCCCGAATCGCCAGAAGTGCTGCCTGCTCTGCTGGAAAGTATTGCAATCGGCGATCTTCTCGCCGCTCGCCGAGGCCGACGACAACGGAAACGGACAGCCCGACATTCACCCGGCCGGACCCAACCTCGGCGAGGAAACCTAGTATGGACGCCCTCGCCACGTTGCCGCTCGATCCCCACGCCTTGCGGGCGGACTTTCCGATCCTGGCCGCGAAGATTCACGACAACGTACCGCTCGTGTACCTCGACAACGCCGCCACCACGCAGCGGCCCCGCCAAGTCATTCAAGCCATCGTCGACACCTACGAGCGGCACTACGCCAACGTCCATCGCGGAATTCACTGGCTGAGCGACCAGAGCACCGACCTGTTCGAGGAAGCCCGCGAAAACGTCCGCGCGTTCATCAATGCACCCGCCCGCGAAGAGGTCATCTTCACGCACGGCACGACCGAGAGCATCAATCTCGTCGCCCGCAGTTGGGGCGACGCGAACGTCCGCCCCGGCGACGAGATCATCGCCACGGTGATGGAGCACCACTCGAATCTCGTGCCGTGGCAACAACTTGCCGCGCGGACCGGCGCGGTGCTGCGGCACATTCCGATCGACGACGACGGTGAACTGATTCTCGACGAATTCGACAAACTCCTCGGCGAGCGGACCCGGCTGGTCGCCGTCGCCTCGGTGTCGAACGTGCTCGGCACGATCAACCCAATCGAAGAAATCGTCCGCCGCGCCCACGCCGCTGGAGCGTTGGTGCTGGTCGACGCCGCCCAAAGCGCCGCACACATGCCGACCGACGTTCAGCGGTGGGGTGCCGATTTCGTCGCCATCAGCGGCCACAAGATGCTCGCTCCCACGGGCGTAGGCGTGCTGTGGGGCCGCCGCGAACTGCTCGACGCCATGCCCCCGTTCCTCGGCGGCGGCAGCATGATCCGCCGCGTCAAACTCGACTCGTTCGAACCGGCCGATCTGCCCGCCAAATTCGAGGCCGGTACGCCGCCAATCGTCTCCGCGATCGGTTTGGGCACGGCGATCGACTACCTCAATGCGGTCGGCCTGGACAAAATACACGCTTACGAACAAATCCTCACCCGGCGGACCCACGAAGTGCTCGCGGATGTCGGCGGCGTGAGAATTCTCGGCCCGCTGCCGGAAAACAAGGCCGGCATCGTCAGCTTCACCGTCGAAGGCGTCCATGCCCACGACGTGGCCCAATTGCTCGATCGCCAGGGCATCGCCGTCCGCGCCGGGCACCATTGCACGATGCCGCTGCACAAGCGGCTCGGCGTCACCGCGTCGGCCCGCGCCAGCTTCTATTTCTACAACACGCTCGACGAAATCGAGCTGCTCGGTCGAGCGCTGGCCGACGCCAAGGGCGTGTTTCGTCGCCGCAAAGCATAAGCCGACAGTGCTCTCGCTACGCGCCGAATGTCGCCGCGCGTTAATCTTTGCGGCCTGCGTAAAACCTTCCGCCGTTACGCGATCGACCGCGGCTAGCGGTTGCGCCGTTCCGTTGTTGCGGCGTTTGTGGCTTCTGCCGCCACGCTTTGCGACGCCGTGCCGGCAACGGTCTGTTTTGCTCATCGCTCCGTCGCCGCAAGGACGATCCGTTAAACGAAACATCCCCGATGGCACGGAGCGCCTACGGTTCGCACCGTCGCTTCAGCACGCGCCGCGACTTGAATCATGGATGGTACGATGAGCCGCCGAATCCGCGCAGGACGCGCCCCACTCTGGACCATGGCTGGCCTGACGTTTCTGTCCGGCTGTGGCGGTCCGGGCGCGGACGTTCCCAATGCGATCGCAACGCGAGGCGCGGCCGCCGTCGCAACGGACTCGCTGCATCGCGACGCCGAAGCACGCACCTTGGCGTCGCGGCACACAATCGACGCCGCCGTCGTCCCGGCCTGGTACGAGTTCGGCGATCCGCCGTTGCCGCTGCTTCACGCGGCCGACGGCCAGAGCGCGACTTCTGACTTTGCCGCCGAGGGCAACCCTGCGGGCGTCGCCCAAAGCGAGCCGACCGTTGTGCTTCCCAGCGCCCCAGCCGATGGCGTGACGCGATTGCCGCCCGAGCGATTGCCCGACGCGCCCGAACCGCCGTCGTCCCGCTACGACGTCGGTGGTCGCTATGCGTTGGATGGGCAGAACGCGGCCGCCAGCGAGGCAGTGGATGAGACGGTCGATAGGCTGCCCCCCGTCGACGCCGTTCCGCTAGAGGCGCCGCAGCCGAATGCAAGCGACGAATTGCCGCTCGATGTACCGGCGCTCGTCCCGCCGCTGTCTGCGTCACCGCTGTCTGCGTCACCTTCGGCCGAGCCGCCGCGCGCCCCGCGCGAAGAAGTACGGCGATTGCCCCCGGTCGACGAGTCCGCCGGAACTGACGACTCGGCCAGCGTCGACGATTCGACTCCAGTTGGCAGTGCGCCAGTGGTCGAGTCGTTTCAAGCGGCAACTCCGGCCGCGCCGGTGGAACAGCGAAACTACGCGCGGCCGAGCGACGCGTTCGCCGACGAAGCGCGGCCCGTCTCGCGATTCGAGCGGCTCCCGCCCGTGGAAGACGTCGCGCCGCGGGCGGAAACGTCGGCTGCGGCGGCGCCCGCCTATCGCGAGGACCAGTTCGCGCCGCCGCCGTTCGTGCTGCCGCCGGTCGAGAACATTCCCGGTGCGGACCGCGCCCCGCTGGCCGTCGCCCAGCCGCCCCGCCATCGGGAAATGGATCTCATCAACCAACGAGCCGGCGAGAGCGTGCGGTTAGGGAACGAACTCGCCCATCGCGGCGCGCTGTATTCCGCCCAATCCGAATTCGCCACCGCGCTGCGCGTCATTGCCCAAGCCCTCGACGCGCAGGAAAACGGCTCGCGACACGCCGCTTCCCTCGACGCCGGGCTGGCGGCGCTCGACGAGTCGGACGATTTCCTGGCCTCGGCGAGGTCGAGCACATCGACGGTCGACGTCGCGGCAGCGGTCGCCAAGCACCGCACGCCCGTGCTCAAAGACGCCCCGCCGCAAGACCTCACGCCGATCACCGCTCTACAGAGATATTACACCTACGCCCAAGAGCAACTCGCCGCCGCCGCCGAGCACGAACCGGCCGCATCCAACGCGCTCTACGGCATGGGCAAAGTGCAAACGACCCTGCAAGCAACCCGCACCGGTACGCTCGCCGACGGCCCCAAGGCCATCGCCCTGCATCAGGCGGCACTGCTGGTCGACGACCGCAACTTCATGGCCGCCAACGAACTCGGCGTGCTCATGGCGCGGTGCGGCCGGTACGACGTAGCCCGGGCGGCCTTGGCGCATAGCGCGTCGATCTCGCCGCAGCCGGCCGTGTGGCGAAACCTGGCCGCCGTACACGATCGATTGGGCGAGACCGCACTGGCGGCCAACGCCCGTGCGGCGGCCGAGAATTCGGCGCGCAACATCGCCCAATCGCCCGCCACTTCGCCGACATTGCAACAACCGGTCGTTTGGCTCGAGCCGATGGCGTTCGCCCAGTCGGCCCAACCGCAGGCTGACCTGCAGCGCGGCCAGCCGGCGGCGACGCCCGCAGCGCCGCCGCAACCGCCGCAAACATCGAACAAGAAAAGCGGCCTACGTTGGCCGCTGTGGTAGGAGGAACTGTGTAGGGTGCTCTGTGAGCACCTCAGAAAAGACCAACTCTTGCGTCGCAAGGTGCTCGCAGAGCACCCTACCAAACTGTCGTAGGAGCAGGGGCTAGGGAATACGGAATACGAATTTCACTGAAAGCGCGGTGGGCAACGGCGGCGAACGGCCACTCGAATACGAGGCCGGTTGCCGCCGATAATCCGCCGCCGCGCTTTCACCGGACAAGGACGAGGTGTTTGCGTGGCAAGGAAGCATTGGTTCAAGTTGTGTGTACTGGCCGCGGCGGTCGGAGCCGTTGTGACGCTCGCGACCGCTGGCAAGCAACCGCCGGCTGAGCAATGCGCGAAGGCGGCTGCGAAATCGACAACGTACGCCTCGTGCGTTCACCACGAACCGGCGACGACCGCAACCGCCGATTCGTCCGCCGCGCCAAGCTCTCGCCCACTCGCCATCACCGACGACGCGCTCAAGCCCTGCCAGGCGCTCGGCCCCGCCGCACCGTGTCCCGTCTGTGCCGTCGATTGTTCGTGCGGCCCGTGCCGCAACGACGGCAAATGGTCCGCCGCCCGCGTGATTCCCTGGCAAGCGTTCGCCCAAGGCGAATATGTCGGCCACGAGCGGACGGCCCACGTGCCGCAGTACCGGCTCCGCGTCGACGATCAACTCGAATTCCGCTACCGCCTCACCCGCGACGAAACGGCCACCCCGTACGAGTTGAACGTCGGCGACACACTCAAGGTCGAATCGTTTACCGACGAGAAACTCAGCCGCGAAGTCATCGTCCAGCCCGACGGCACGATCACGATGCCGCTGCTCGGTCGCGTACAGGCGTCGCGACGAACCGCCCCGCAATTGCGCGACGAACTGGAAGAGGCCTACACGAAGTTCGTCAAAGTGCCGGCCGTCACCGTCACGCCGCTCAAGATCAACACCAAGCTCGAAGACCTCCGCTCGGTCGTCGACAGCCGCTACGGCTCCGGCGGCCAGACGATCACCGTCCGCGTCACGCCCGACGGCACGATCGCGCTGCCGGCCATCGGCTCGTCGGTCCCGGCTCAAGGACTCTCGCTCGACGAACTCAAACGCGAGATCAACGAGCGGTACGTGAAAGTCGCCGGCATCGAAGGCATGGAAGTCACGCCGGCCCTGCTCGAACGGGCACCGCGGTTCGTCTACGTCCTCGGCGAAGTCAACCTGCCCGGCCGGTACAAGCTCGAAGGCCCGACGACCGTCATGCAGTCAATCGCCCTGGCCGGCAGTTGGCGAATCGGCGGCAATCTGCGGCAAGTGGTCGTGTTCCGCCGCGGCGACGACTGGCGGCTGCTGGCCACCAAGCTCGATCTCTGGGATCCGCTCTACGGCCGCAAGCCCTGCCCCGCCGGCGAATTGTGGGTCAACGATTCCGACATCGTCGTCGTGCCCAAGCAGAAAATCCTGGAAGTCGACGAATGGATCGAACTGATCTTCACCCGCGGCATCTACGGCGTAGTCCCGCTGCAAGGTATTTCGATCAACTTCTCGAAGCTAAGCTCGATCTGACGTGGGCGGCCTTTGAAAGGTATGCACGCACCGCTCCGCTTGAGTAGAATCAACGTCGTTCGGCGTTAAGGTTCGATGCTTAAAAGCGGAGAGCAGTCATGCGATTGATGTTACTCGCCTTGGCGTGGTTCGGGCTTTTCTCGATGGCGGCGGCGTTCGCGGCTCAAGCCACAACGCCCGAAGACAAGCCGAAAGCGGA
>JBBDYI010000156.1:0-4100 GCA_040901705.1 Pirellulales bacterium
AGTCGACGAGCCGGTTGAGCACGTCGAGCAGCTTGGCCAAATCCTCGAAGTGCAAGCCGGTCGTCGGTTCGTCGAGCAGATACAGCGTGCGCCCCGTGTCGGGCCGGGCCAGTTCCGCCGCCAGCTTGACGCGCTGCGCCTCGCCGCCGGACAGCGTCGGCGCGGGCTGACCGAGCTTGACGTAATCCAGTCCCACGTCGCACAGCAGTTGCAGCGTGTGGCGGATCTTCGGAATATGCTCGAACAGCTTCACTGCCCGGCCGCACGACATGTCGAGCACATCGGCGATCGACTGGCCGTGAAAGCGAACGGCGAGCGTCTCCTCGTTGTAGCGCCGGCCGCGGCAGGCTTCGCACTCGACCCACACGTCGGGCAGGAAGTGCATCTCGATCTTCTTCTGGCCATTGCCTTCGCAGGCCTCGCAGCGTCCGCCCGGCACATTGAAGCTGAACCGCCGGGCGGTGAAGCCGCGGACCTTGGCGTCGGGAAGTTGGGAGAACAACTGGCGGATCAACTCGAACACGCCGGTGTACGTGGCCGGATTCGACGACGGCGAATTGCCCAGCGGCTGTTGGTCGACGCGGATCACCTTGTTGATGTGCTCGATGCCGCGGATCGCGTCGTGCGGGCCAGGCGTGGTGGCGGCGCGGTGCAGCGCGCGGGCCAGCGCGTTGTAAAGGATGTCCTCGATGAGCGAGCTTTTGCCGCTGCCCGAAACGCCGGCGACCGCCGTCAGCGTGCCGAGCGGGATTTCGACGGTGACGTTGCGGAGGTTGTTGTGGCGTGCGCCGACGATGAGCAGGGACTGAGGGCTGGGGGCTGAGGGCTGGGGACGTCGGGATTCTGAGGTTTGCGGCTTTCGACGCGACGAACGGTTCGCGTTCTTGGCGGTTTGCTGCGTCGTGCCGCTCAATGCAACGCGGCGGTTCTTGGGAATGCCGATTGCTTTCGTGCCGGCGATGTACGGCCCGGTGACGGACCCTGCTTGCCTGGCCACTTCCTCGGGCGTTCCGCTGGCGACGATTTCACCGCCGAACTCGCCGGCCTTGGGTCCGAAGTCCAACAGCGCGTCGGCCGCGGCGATCACCTCGCGGTCGTGCTCGACGACCAGCAGCGTATTGCCCAAGTCGCGTAATTTTCTCATCGCGTCGAGCAGCCGGCGATTGTCGCGAGGATGCAGGCCGATCGTCGGCTCGTCGAGCACATACAGCACGCCGCACAAACCGCTGCCGACCTGCGCGGCCAGTCGAATCCGCTGAGCTTCGCCGCCGGACAGCGTCGGCGTCGGTCGGCCGAGCGTGAGGTATTCCAGTCCCACGTCGACGAGGAACGTCACGCGGTTGGTCACTTCGCGGAGCACTTCGCCGGCGATTTTCCGTTCGCGCGGGTCGAGCTTCCACGCGCTGACTTCCTCGATCAGCTTGCCCAGCGGCAACCGGCACGTCTCGTCGATGCTGCGGCCGCGAAAACGCACCGCCGCTGCGTCGTCGCGCAAACGACTGCCGCCGCACATCGAGCATTCCACCTCGCCAACGAGATGTTCGAGTCGCGACCGCAAGCCGGGCGAAAGCCGCGACGCCTCTTCGAGCGCCGGATACAGCCCCTTGTACTGAAAGCGAAACACGGGCCGCACGTCGTCGCTCGCCGTTTTTCCTGTCGGATAGACGCCGATCCACTCGTCGCCCAAGCCGTGCAAGATAATCCGCCGTTGCCGCGCGGAAAGCTGATCGAACGGCCGATCGAGCGGCAACGCGGCGTGCGCGGCAAGCGCCCGCACCATCGCGTCGGCAATCGGATGGCCCATCTGCGGCCAAATCGCAATCGCCCCTTCGGCCAGCGTCATCTTCGGGCTTTTCAACAGAGCCGCCGGATTCGCCCCCGTCTGCGTTCCCAAGCCTTGGCAGGAGTCGCACCAACCGATCGCGCTGTTGAACGAGAAGTGATGCGGCGTTAGCGGCTGGAAACTTCGTCCGCAGTGGTCGCAGGCGAAATGCTGGCTGTGCGTTTTGACTTGCCAGCGCGATTCCGGCACGTCCTCTTGCGCAAACACGAGATTCACCACGCCTTTGCCGAGCGCCAGCGCATTCTCGACGCTGCCGGCGATCCGCGAGCGAGCGCCGGCGTCGATCACGATCCGATCGACGACCACTTCCACGTCGTGCTTGCGGCGGCGGTCGATCGCCGGCGCCGTGTCGAGCGAATGGGTCTGGCCATCCACGCGGACGCGGGCGTATCCGTCGGCTCGCAAGTCTTCCCACAACGTTTCGTATTTCTCGCCGACTTGAATATCGACCGGGGCGCAGAGCAACGCCTTTGTTCCGGCCGGTTCGGCCAATATCTTGTCAATGACCTCGTCGGCCGATTGCGTGCCGATCGGAATGTCGCAATCGGGGCAGTGCGGCTCGCCGAGTCGGGCGAACAGAATCCGCAGATAATCGTAAACCTCCGTCACGGTGCCGACGGTCGACCGGGGCGTGTGCCCCATGTTCTTTTGCTCGATGGCGATCGCCGGCGAGAGGCCTTCGATATGATCGACCTGCGGCTTTTGCATCTGGCCGACGAACTGCCGGGCGTACGACGACAGACTCTCGACGTACCGCCGCTGCCCCTCGGCGTAGATCGTGTCCATCGCCAGCGAGGTCTTGCCCGAACCGCTCATGCCGCAACAAACCGTCATCGCGTCGCGAGGAATGGTGACGTCGATGCTTTTTAGATTGTGCTGGCGAGCGCCGCGGACGGTGAGTTGTGTTTGGGGAATGGGGGCAGAGGGCTTGGGATTCGGGATTCGGGACTCGGCAACGCCGCCGCGAGTTGCGATTTCGAGAACTCTCCGCAGCGACCGGCCCGTGTACGATTCTTCGACTTGCGCGATTTCCTCTGGCGTGCCCGTGGCGATGATCCGGCCGCCGCCCGCGCCGCCTTCGGGTCCGAGGTCGATGAGCCAATCGGCCGTTTTGATGACGTCGAGATTGTGTTCGACGACGAGCACCGTGTTGCCCGCCTCGACGAAGTTGTGCAGCACCTTGAGCAGCATTTCGATGTCGGCGAAGTGCAAGCCGGTTGTCGGCTCGTCGAGCAGGTACATTGTCTTGCCGGTACTCTTTTTGACCAGTTCGCGGGCCAGCTTGACGCGCTGAGCCTCGCCGCCGGAGAGCGTCGGCGATGGTTGGCCGAGCTTGATGTAGTCGAGGCCCACGTCGTGCAGCGTTTGCAGCTTGTGCCGCACCGATGGCACGTTCTCGAAGTGTTCCAATGCCTGCTGCACGTCCATTTCCAGCACGTCGGTAATCGACTTGCCCTTGAAATGGACTTGCAGCGTCTCGCGGTTGAACCGCGTCCCTTCGCAGACCGGGCAAGTCACCCACACGTCGGCGAGAAAATCCATCTCCAGCTTGTTAGAGCCGTTCCCCTCGCACGCTTCGCACCGCCCGCCGGCGACGTTGAAGCTAAACCGGCCCGGCTTGTAGCCGCGCTGCTTCGACTGTGGCAACTGCACGTACAGATCGCGAATCACGTCGAACAGTTTGATGTACGTGCTGGGATTCGACCGCGGCGTGCGACCGATGGGCGATTGATCGATGGCAATCAACTTATCGAGATGCTCCATGCCGTCGATGCGCTCGAACGCGCCGGGCTGTCCGTCGCCGCGGTTGAGATCGCGA
This sequence comes from Pirellulales bacterium, assembly GCA_040901705.1. Taxonomy (GTDB): domain Bacteria; phylum Planctomycetota; class Planctomycetia; order Pirellulales; family PLA5; genus PLA5. The sequence goes on from JBBDYI010000156.1 coordinate 3,663, forward strand.
TGCAATGCCTCGACGAGAATATCGTTGACCAGCGAGCTTTTGCCGCTACCCGACACGCCGGTGACACAAACGAAGCAGCCGAGCGGAATCTCGGCATCGATGTTTTTGAGATTGTTGTGCCGCGCGCCGATGACGTTCAGCGTCTTGCCGTTCGGCTGGCGTCGGACGGTGGGAATCTCGATCCGCCGCTCGCCGGTGAGGTATTTCGCCGTCAGACTTTTCGTCGCGCCGCGAATGTCGTCGAGCGAACCGCTGGCCACGACCTCGCCGCCCCGCACGCCTGGCCCCGGTCCGAAGTCAATCAAATGGTCGGCGGCCCGCATCGTGTCTTCATCGTGCTCGACGACGACCACGGTGTTTCCCAAGTCGCGAAGTTGATGCAGCGTGCCCAACAGCCGGTCGTTGTCGCGCGGATGCAGGCCGATCGACGGCTCGTCG
>JBBDYI010000157.1:0-4066 GCA_040901705.1 Pirellulales bacterium
CTGACCACTGACCACTGACCACTGACCACTGACCACTGACCACTGACCACTCTTCCGACCCCCGACCCCCGAATCCTCCCATGTCCACCGACACCACCGCCGCCCGAAAATACAAAGTCCTCGGCACGCGCCCCATCCGCCACGACGGCGTCGACAAGGTGACGGGCCGGGCGATCTACACCGCCGACTTCCAACTGACCGGCCTCGCCTTTGGCCAGATTCTCCGCAGCCCACACCCGCACGCTCGGATCAAGTCGATCGACACGTCGGCGGCTGAAAAGCTTCCGGGCGTGCTGGCCGTGGCCACGTCGGTCGACTTCCCCGACCTGAAGGACAAGATCGCCAACCTCGGCGAAGGGAGCGTCAATCTCGCCCACCTCGGCGCGAACGTGCTGGCCCACGGCAAGGTGCTCTACAAGGGTCACGCCGTCGCCGCGGTGGCCGCCACGTCGACACACATCGCGGAAGAAGCGCTGCGGCTCATCAAAGTCGACTACGAACCGCTGCCCGCCGTCACGTGGGTGCTCGACGCCATGAAGGACGACGCCCCGCTGTTGCACGCGGACCTTCGCACCGATTCGATGGGCAAGCGAGGCGACAAACCGACCAACGTCGCCACGCACCTGCACTTCGAAAAAGGGGACGTCGCCGCCGGCTTCAAGCAAGCTGACGTCACCGTCGAGCGCGAATTCCGCACCGCCAGCGTCCACCAAGGCTACATCGAGCCGCACGCCTCGACCGCTCATTGGAATTCCGATGGCCACCTCACCATCTGGACGTCCACGCAAGGCGCATTCACCGCCCGCCAGCAAACGGCCGAGCTGCTGCAAATCCCCGTCTCGCAAGTCACCGTTGTGCCCTGCGAAATCGGCGGCGGTTTCGGCGGCAAGATCGCCGTATATCTCGAACCGGTTGCCGCGGTCCTCTCTCGCAAGTGCGGCCGCCCGGTGCGAATGACGATGACCCGCACCGACGTGTTCGAGGGCACCGGCCCCACGCCGGGTTCGTTTGTGCGCGTCAAGCTCGGCGCAAAAAAGGACGGCACGCTCACCGCCGCCGAGGCCTACCTCGCCTACGACGCCGGCGCGTTCCCCGGCGGCATGATCGGCCCCGGCTGCATGTGCATCTTCAGTTGCTACGACATTCCCAACGCCGTCGTCGACGGCTACGACGTTTGCAACAACAAGCCCAAGACCCAGGCATACCGCGCCCCCGGCGCCACGCAAGCCGCCTTCGCTTGCGAGCAAGTTGTCGACGAACTGGCAGAAAAGCTAGGCATCGACCCGATCGAATTCCGCCTGAAGAACGCCGCCAAGGAAGGCACGCGCCGCGTCGACGGGCCGGTCTATCCACGCGTCGGTTTGGTCGAATGTCTGGAAGCGGCCCGCAATAGCGACCATTGGAAAAGCAAGCTCACAGGCAAGAACCGCGGCCGGGGCATCGCCGCCGGCTTTTGGTTCAACATCGGTCTTAAGTCGAGCTGCGCCGCCAACGTCAATCCCGACGGCACTGTCACGCTCACCGAAGGCTCGACCGACATCGGCGGCACGCGGACCAGCATCGCCATGCAACTTGCCGAAACCCTCGGCATCACGGCCGAAGACGTCCAGCCCCACGTCGGCGACACCGACAGCGTCGGTTACACCGACGTCACCGGCGGCAGCCGCGTCACCTTCGCCACGGGCCTGGCCGCGTACGAATGCGCCCTCGACATCCAAGAGCAGATGCGGCACCGCGCCGCCATCCTCTGGGAGTGCGACGCCGACAAAGTCACCTGCTCCGACGGCGTTTACAAGGCGGGCGGCAAAAGCATGGGCTTCAAAGAACTCGCCGCCAATCTCACCCACACCGGCGGCCCCGTCGTCGGCCGCGCTACGGTCTCGCCCGAGGGCAGCACCAACGCCTTCGGCGTTCACATCGCCGACGTCGAAGTCGACCCCGACACGGGCAAGACCACCGTCCTCCGCTACTCGTCCATCCAAGACGCCGGCTGCGCGGTCCACCCCAGCTACGTCGAAGGCCAAATGCAAGGCGGCGCGGTCCAAGGCATCGGTTGGGCGCTCAACGAAGAATACTTCTTCGACGATAAACACACGATGCGCAACCACAGCTTCCTCGACTACCGCATGCCCACCGCACTGGACGTCCCGATGATCGAAACCATCATCGTCGAAGTCCCCAACCCGTCGCATCCCTACGGCGTCCGCGGCGTCGGCGAAACCCCCATCGTCGCGCCGCCGGCCACGATCGCCAACGCCATCCACAAAGCCACTGGCAAGCGCTTGACCGACCTACCGATGTCGCCGCCGAAAGTTTGGAAGGCGCTCCGTGGTTAACAAATCCGCCGATTCGCATGATCTCGTAGCAGCGACGCTCAGCGACCGGCCGTATTGCCGTCGCTTGCATTCTGCGGACGTGTCGTTCATGATAGGTAGTAGCCCACCATCTTCAGAGTGGCCTAGCGGCGTCTTGCGGAACACGGCAAGGGGCGTCAGAAGGTTTCTTATAGGCGACACGCTCATTTCGGTGATGCCTTCCAATCCGCATCAGTTGGCCGTTTGCGAATTGCGACATCAAGCGTGCTTCCCCCAACTGTCGCCGTCGTCGGCGACGAGAACATGCAATCATGGCTGACAACGACGTATTGAGCCCAGCCGTATCGTCACTCGATCAAAACGACGCAACCGACTTGCGGCCGCAATTCTCGGCACCGCCCACTACTCTAACGGTCGTTATTCCCGCCCTCAATGAGCGCGACAGCATCGTCAGCATCATTCAGCGATGTGTTGATGCGCGTGACCATATCAAGTGCGAAGGCGGCGTCGCCGAAGTCGAGATCATTGTCGTCAACGATGGTTCGACCGATGAAACGGGCGTCCTTGCCGACGAAATGGCCGCGGCCAACGACGACGTCAAGGTGATTCACTTTCACAAAAAACGCGGATATGGCGCCGCCCTAAAAGAAGGATTTCGTCAAGGTCGTGGTGAATTCGTCGCCTTTCTTGACGCCGATGGAACTTGTGACCCCGTGTTCTTTGCCGACATGTGCGCAGTCATGCGTGACCGATCGGCCGACATTGTGCTCGGATCGCGGATGGGTGCCGGCAACGAAATGCCCTTCGTCCGTACGATTGGCAACCGCGTGTTTGCGCTATTGTTGGGAGTGCTCAGCGGTAAGGCCGTGACCGATACGGCAAGTGGAATGCGCGTCATTCGCCGGTCATCGCTTCGCCGCATCGAGCCGCTGCCCGACGGTTTGCAGTTCACGCCGGCCATGAGCGCCCGAGCGCTGCTCGACGGCATGGCGATTCAAGAAGTCGCCATGACCTATTCCGAGCGGCAGGGCGAAAGCAAACTTCACCCGCTTCGCGACGGCGTTCGGTTCCTAGTCGCCATACTAACCGCCATGCTGCTATTCCGGCCCGCGCGAGCATTCGACTTGGCTGCTCTCGTGTCGTTGTTTCTCGCATTTGTCGCGGCCATCTATCCCATCGAATATTTTTTCGCACACGGAGCGATCGAAGAGGGCATGATCTTTCGGTTGCTGATGGCGTCGCTTCTGGTGACCTGCACGTTCATGTTTGCGGCCGGAAGCGTATTGGCCACTGACATTCTGCTCCTCTCTCATCGGCCTGGGGATCAACGATTTCTCGCGTCGGTGCTCGATCGCATTTTCTCGAAGCGCGTCTTGGCCGTCGTTAGCGTCGCCACGCCGCTCTTGGGCGTTGCCATTGTCTGGCAAGGGCTATGGGAATGGCTGCAAACGCAGCAAACGCAGATGCATTGGTCTCGGGCGCTCGTGGGCGTGTTGCTTGTTCAGGTCGGTGCGTGCGCCGCTGTTACCTGCGTATTGCGATTCGTCGTCGGTCTGTGGCGGTCGAAGGCTCGATCGCCAGCGGCTTGATTTCCACCGTCTGTCGTTTCGCCTCAACGAGTCGTGATTGCAAAGATGTTCGCGCGCCGCTGCCCACAGCCAATGCCTGTTTCTCGTCCGACATCTCCTGCGACGATTTAGCCCAACTTCCCCAGCAGTTTGTGAAAATCGGCCGTGCGGCGATTTTCGCGG
>JBBDYI010000158.1:0-4063 GCA_040901705.1 Pirellulales bacterium
CTTTGTCCAGCTGTGCCACCCGGCGAGCTAATAACACTATTTCGCCGGATTTAGCCAAATCCCCACCGAAGCAATAGCGACTAAAACCACATGGATGGCTGCAACGCATACGGTGCCCCAAGGGGGAATGCCGAGATTGACGAACCAACCCACGACAAATGCAATGATCGGGAGAAAAGGAACGACGGGAATGAAGGATGTGCCGCCTCTGAAACGTCTTCCACGGCAGAGCCGCTCTACTTTCGTGCCCAACCATAGCAACGCCCAGAACAGCACGAGAAACGAAATCAGGGCTTCGTTTGCCGTCATGCGCCTATTTCGTTCATAGAAAGTTTCTGCCTATCACCCGTAGACCGCAGACTTGCGGCCTAACTCGCGGGCAGCGACTAGTCATATGTTCAATCGTAGCCGCCGGGTCCTCGCTTGTCACTGAATTCGTTGGCCCGTTTGGCGGTCACCGTCCGCCGCTCAACCACAGCCGCCATCGCCGCCTGCGGTGCCGGGTGCCGCAGATGTGAGATAGGCACTTTATCGAGCGGGCGCTACTTCGTGGCAGTCGGTGGGACGATTGGCAGGCGGCCGATGAGCGTTTCGCCGTCGCGGACGATGTAGAACTTCACCGGCACGATCTCGTTGAGCTCCGGCCGGTTGAGAATGTACTCGACGTTGTCGAGCGAGATCGTTTCCCAGACGTGCATGCCGACGAGAATGTCGCCGGTGCGGATGCCCTGTTTGCGGGCCGGACCGTCGGGCTTGACCTCGACGACTTTCAGCCCGCCGCGATACTTGTTCAGTTGGTCGCGCAGTTCGCGAGTGCTGATGGCGGCCAACTTCATGCCGAGCGTATCCCATACGTGCTCGTCCGGTCCAAGCACGCCGCGGCCCTTGGCCGCCAGCACGAGGCTCAGTTTGAGCGGCTTGCCGTCGCGTTCGACCGTGACGGGCACTTCTTCGCCGGCCTTGCGTCCGAGCAACGCGCGCTCCACGTCGAGCGGCCGTTCGACTGCCAGGTCGCCCATCGAAGTGATCACGTCGCCCGGCTTCAGTTCGCCGCTGGCCGCCGGACTCGATTCGGCCACCTTATCGATCACGAACCGATGCTTGCCGCCGTTTTCGACGGGCTTGCCGACGACGCCGTGCCAGTTGTGGTCGATCCGCTCGATGCTCAACAGCCGCGCGGCGACGGCCATGGCGTTATCGACCGGGATGGCGAAGCCGATTCCTTGCGCACCCGCACGCACGGCGACGTTGATGCCGATCATTTCGCCGTCGACGTTGAGCAGCGGACCGCCGGAGTTGCCGGGATTGATGCTGGCGTCGGTCTGAATCAGGTCGTCGTATTGTTGGGCGTCGCTGACCTGCACGGTGCGATGCAGGGCGCTGACGATTCCCCGCGTCACGGTGTGCTCGTATCCGTAGGCATTACCCATCGCCACGACCGGCTCGGCGATCATCAAATCGCTCGACGTGCCGACGGTAATCACGGGGAATTTTTCGTCGCGGTCGACTTTGATCAGCGCGAGATCCGTCTTCGGATCGGTCGAGATCAACCGCGCGACCAGCATCGTGCCGTCGCAGAGCGTGACTTCGATCTTCCGCACGCCTTCGACGACGTGGTTGTTCGTGATGATGTAGCCACGCGCATCGATGACCACGCCGGTGCCCATGCCGTTGACTTCTCGGGCGGCGGCTCCGTCCTCGCGGACCGTCTTTTGGCCGCGTATGTTGACGACGCTGGACCGCGTTTTTTCGACGGCGCGGACCATCTCGGTGCGGCGCAGCTCCGAAGCGTTGGTGCTTGAAGTGACCAGCGGGGATAGCGTCGCCGCGGAGAAAAGAGCAACCGTGGCCAACGCAAGCGAGGTCCACAAACGAGGCAGCCGAGGACGCAGCGACATGGGCGGGGGTTCCGGCGGGCTAGTGGAGGTGGGTCGAGCTGCGAAGGGCAGACACGTCGCGGCGCGGCCTGACCGCTGGCCGCCGAAGCGTGCGTCCTACGGTCACTAGCATCGGACCAGACTTTCGCAACGCTTGACCGCCGGCAGAGAGCGGCGGAACAGTTTACCCAGCTTCCAAGCCAACCCGTCCGGTCGCGCAAACTTTGATGATCGCCAAGCACAGTCAACCGCTCAGACGCAACCAATGACAGGCGGCCGCCAACCGGCTAAAACGATGGTCAACGCCCCGCGTTAGGAACGCAGCAGCAACTCCCCGATCCCTAAACCCCGCCCCCTGAACCCCGACCCCTGACCCCAATGTCCTTTCGCATCGGTTCTCACACCCTCGACAGCCGGCTGATCGTCGGCACGGGCAAATACGCCACGCTCGACCTGATGGCCCAGTCGCTGGACCTTTCCGGCACCGACTGCATCACCGTCGCCGTCCGCCGCGAGCGGTTGTTCGACCGCGAAGGCCGCAGCCTGCTCGACTCCATCGACACCAAGCGGTATACGTTGCTGCCCAACACGGCCGGCTGCTTCAATGCCGAGGACGCGATCCGCACGGCCCGGCTGGGTCGCGAGATCCTCACGGAGCTAGGCAACGCCGGGGCAGATTGGGTCAAGCTGGAAGTGCTGGCCGACCAAAAAACGCTGCTGCCCGACCCGGTCGCCACGCTGGCAGCCACCGAAAAGCTGGTGGCCGAGGGTTTTCAGGTCCTCTGCTACACGACGGACGATCCGGTGATCGCCCGGCGGCTCAAACAGGCCGGGGCGACGAGCGTCATGCCCGCCGGCAGCCCGATCGGCTCCGGCCAAGGCGTGCTCAACCCGAACAACATTCGAATTTGCCTGGAATACCTCAAGGACGGCGACAGCGACTACCCGGTGATCGTCGACGCCGGCGTCGGCACGGCAAGTGACGTGACGATCGCGATGGAGCTTGGCGTCGACGGCGTGCTGCTCAACACGGGCATCGCCCACGCCCGCGACCCGCTGGCGATGGCCACGGCGATGCGGCAAGCCTGCGAAGCCGGGCGGCTGGCATATCTGGCAGGACGGATTCCGAAAAGGCTATATGCAACGGCCAGCAGCCCGGAGGATGGCACGATCGGGACGAAGCCCGACGGGACGAAGCCGGCGCGACAAGAACGCGCGTGACGAGAACTCGCGCGACAGCCGTAATGCTGTCGTCACGCGACGTCGTGCGCTGCTAGAAATTCGGCGGGCGTTAACACGGGGCATGCACCCTGCCGGGGAAAGTCGCCGGGATTGCGCGTGACCATGCACTTCGCGCGAACGTGCCGGGCGCTGGCATACTGAACCGCGTCTTCGAAGTCCGCGAGGTCGCTATCCATCGCTGCCGAGAGAATGCGACCGTCGCATGCTACCACCGAAAACGCATCCCGCATCAGGCCGAGGGCGCGGCGGGCAGTTTTTCCGTTGACCAGCTTCCGAACGACGTAGAAAATGTTGGTGAAACTGATCGCCGAAACGCACCCTTCGATGCGCCGCTCTTCGGCGAGTGTCCAGACGGCTGCCGAATCGCCGTAGAACGGCTTTCGATCGGCAATCACGTCGAGCAAGACGTTGGTGTCGATGAAAACCTTCATTTTTTGACGCGGTACTTTTCAATCAGCGCGTCGGCAAGCACGTCGCGTTCGTGCTTGCCGCGGGGAAGCTTGATCAGGCCGCTGGCTTGCCGCGTAAGTGGACCGACTTGATGCTTCGGGCGTCGCCGCGCCAACACTCTTATGAAGCGTTCGAAGAGCGAAGACACGCTCGTGCCGGCTTCGTCGGCCAATCGCTTGGCGTGCTCGATCACTTCGGGATCGGCGCTGAGAGTCAGTTTGGTCACGCGCAGTCTCCGGTACGTATGATTTATTAACTTTAGTACGTACAGCCGGCAAAGTCAATTGACGGTTGGCCAACCGGCGACGGCTCGTGCGATTGCTGCGGCATCACTCGTTGGGGTCGATGTCGCCGACGAGTTTCGTCGAGAAGGCGACGATGTTGTCGCGGTCGGCTTCGCAGAGGTTTGTGATGAGACCGCCGTGGCCGAATTGGTTGTCGCGGCCGACCGCGCATGGAAGACAAGACTCCCCAGTTGGCGCAAGACATTCGCG
>JBBDYI010000159.1:0-27377 GCA_040901705.1 Pirellulales bacterium
CGTCGCTGGCCAGACGTTCTCCGGGAGTTGGCGTCACGTCGTCGATCTCTTCGCGGTCGCCGCCGATGGCGACGTCGGCGGACGTCGTTTCGGTTTCCCACACGACGCGGCCGGTGGCCAAATCGACGGCGAGCAAATGCCGCAGCGTACGCACCAGGACCACGTCGGCCGCGCGGCCGGTGGCGTCGATGTAACTCGTGGCGACGGGAACGGCGGCGGGAACGACGGCTTTTCCTTGCGCGACGTATTGGCGATCGAGTCGCATCAACTCGGCCTCTTCGGCTGGATCGATGTATGCGGCGGCTCGCCAGCGGCGACGCGGCAGCGGTTCCGCGCCCGAGCCGAGTTGGTTTCGCGCGGGGTTGCCGCGAAATATCGCCCAGTCTTCGGCGAGCGGGGCCAGGCCGCGTTGCGGACCGAAATGTTCGGCGAGCCAGTGGGCGACGTCGTCGCGATGGGATGGCAACGCGACGTCGCTGCCGCGGATCGTTACGCCGCCGTTGAAACGACGGCGGAGGTCGAACAGGGCGTCGGCGGACTTTGCTTCGTCGCCAGCGCGAGCCCAGGCCAACGACAAAGCGATCGACAGCGCCGGCTCGTGTTTCGCGGCGGAGCGGCAGCGGCGGACGTCGTCGAAGTAGATCGCGGCGGCCAATGGTCTGCCGGCGTCGAAAGCTCGTCGTCCGAGCAACATGCCGGCAGTGGCCGCCGATGACGTGTAGGGATAGCGGCGAACGACTTCTTCGATGTTTTCGACGGAGCCGGACGCGAGGCCTTCGACGAGCGTGTGGCGGGCCGCCGCGCCGTAGAACGCTTCCCATGCGTCGTGGCCTTTTTCGCTCAGCGCGGCCAGAAGCTCGTGGATGTGGCGTTTCAGACTGAGGCCGCCGAGCGTGTCGAGAAAGTAGTCTTCGGCGTCGTTGTCGAGCAGCGCGGCGAGCAGAGGGAGCGCGTCGTCGAAGTTCTCGTCGCGGAGAAAGCGTTCGGCACGCTCGAGCTTGCTGCGGCGGGAATAGTCGAGCGGCGCGAAGGCGTCGACGCGGTCGTCGTCGGAGTCGGCCGTTTGGGCGGAAGCCGTGGGAGCCGAGGTATTGAGGACCGAAATCGTGGGGACGACGCCCGAAGCGGTGATTGCCAGGAGCAGAGGAGCGAGATGCCGACCAAGGCGGCGGGCGAGTCGCGATTCGTGGCGCTGCGTACTACGACGAAAGCACTTGGACAACGTGGCGGCGGCGAGGTCGTTTGGCATCGGCGATCTGCGATCCATGACGCGCTGCTCCCGAATCGGGTCGAGTACGTCGCCGCCGACCGCCGATGCGGCGACTCGATGATTGTCTTATCGTGTCGTGCTATTGTGCTCGCGAGAGCGGGCTGGACGGGTAAACTGCCTCGACCAATCTGCTTCGACCGGCGTCGATTTCTCGGATTCCATAGCGCCGGGCGCCCGTGTCATCAGGGGTCGGGACGACCAACTCAGCGGATGCCCTGCGGTTTATGGGATGAGAGCGTTGGTGGAATCGGCCCGGCTTGCCGGCAAACGGAGAAACGGCGCAAGCCCTTACGGTAAAGTATCTTACAACGTTAGTGGCTGGCCGGCAAGGTTTGTTCAGTCGCGCCAGTTTTTCGGATCGGAACAGCTTGCTTATTTTACCAGGACTTCGCCGCTGCGGCTCGTCGATAGGTACTTGGCGAGGCGGTCGGGGCGTCGCGGGTTCGGCTCGTATGAGGGGTTTTGACGGCGTCAATTGGCGGTAAATCGCCGGTTCGGCGGCAGAAACTTCGGGGTTTATGGGGGACGAACCGCGAAAACCGGGGTTTTTCTCGGTATTTTCTGCGGATTCTTGCCCGACGACACTTGCCAGCACGCATGGATATCGAGTTTAATTCTCCCGGTCCGTATGACGGACGGGAGGTTGGTAGCATTTTTGCGTTCTTGGGGACATTCACAAGGCAGGAGGACAGTGACTTATGGGTAAAGAAGAAAGGGCGAAGGCTCCGTCGAAGAGCGAGGTGCTCAACAACATCGCCGCGGCGACCGGCTTGGCTCGCAAGGACGTTGGCGCCGTCGTCGACGCGCTTTCGAACGAGATCAAGAAGGCGTTGAGCAGCCGCGGCCCAGGGATGTTCGCCATCCCGGGACTGGTGAAGATCGAGAAAAAGAAGGTTCCCGCGCGTCCGGCGCGCAAGGGAGTGCCCAACCCGTTCAAGCCGGGCGAATTGATGGACGTGGCCGCCAAAAAGGCGAGCACGAAGATCAAGGTGCGTCCGCTGAAGAACCTGAAGGAAATGGTGTAACAACCCAATTCCGATTCGGGGCGACGTAGGAACCGGCGGCCGCGCATTGCGTTCGGCGGGTTTCGCACGGGGAACACAAACTGGCCGTTTGGCGTCGAGCGACGTCAAGCGGCCAGTTTTTTTGCGGCGGGACGCATCACCGGGGTCGAGCGGTCGGATGTTTTGGAATGGGCGCCGGCAACGTGAGATTACGCGTGGCACGCCGTTAAACTCGCCGTTATCGCCGCAGTTTGACCGGCGTAGTGCCGGAATAATCGCACTATCTTTACACGTTCCACTGCGGACGAAAAGCGCGTCAAGTGGTTGCGCCGCGGCGGACGAAGGAAGTCGTAGCTTCACGCCGCGACCCATTCGCGCCTGCCGTCCATCCCGCGCTCTTTCACCGAGCGGCGGGCGGAACTCCAGCGGCGTGCGGCAATGCCCAATCACGCATGGCATCTGCCCATGCGAACGAGGCCGGTTGGGGCAACCCGCCGCGTTCGCAGTCCAGGAGGGACGTCGGATGAGCCCGCGAGTTAAAACATTCATGCGCGCCGCCGTTTGCGGCATGGCTTTTTTTCCGCAGATGGTTCGCGCCGACGGCGTGGCGGACGAAAGGCTCGATCCGCCGGCGGTGGCGTACGCCGAGGATGCGTTGGTGGCCGCGTCCGACATTGGCGGCGGGCCAGACGGGCAAGTTTCGGCGCAACTCGCGGCCGAAATGAAGTACGTGATGCAGCCGGCTCCGGTCACGCAGCCGGAGGAGCCGGTTCAGGCGACGGCAACGGCCGCGCCGAGCACAGCGGGCGCGTTTGGCGGATTCGTCGACTTGAGCACACTGTCGCCGGAGCGCGCGGCCGCCGCGAGCACGAGTGCATCGGACGTGGTTTCCGGTGCGGAATCGGAAGTTCGCAACACGGCCGACACGAGCGACTTGCTGGTGCGGTCGCTGTCGACGACGGGATTGTACGTCCACTCGCGCAACCCGATCTCCAACGACTTGCGCATACGCGGGTTTCGGTTTTCGCAAATTCGCAACCACGTTCACGGCGCGTTTTGGACGCCGATTCGGCCGGACTTCGATAGCCCGCTGTCGAAGATCGATTCGAGCTTGATCAAGGACATCGTGGTCGTCAAAGGTCCGTACAGCGTTCGGCAGGGACCGGGCTTCGCTTTCATCGACATCGAACTGCAAGACACCGAGCGGCACGAAGGCGGATGGGGTTGGTCGGGACGTTCGGCGGCGATTTTCGACACCAACGGCGATCAGTTCAACTTCCGGCAGTCGTTCTCCGGCGGCGACGAAACACAGGGCATCCGCGTCGGGTATGCGGAGCGCGGCGGCGTCGATTATGAATCGGGCGACGGATTTCTCGTCGCGTCGGGTTATCATTCGCACGACTGGGATCTGGCCTATGGCTGGGACGTTGGCCCGGATAGCCAACTCGAATTCATGTACCAGCGGGTCGATCAGACGGACGTCGAGTTGCCGGCGCAGTATTTCGACGTCGACTATCTCGTCGCCGACGGATTCTCGGTTCGCTATACCGAGGAGTGTCTCGGCTGGGCGGACCGATTTCAGGTCGACACGTGGTGGAACCGGTCGCGATTCGCGGGCAACGCGAACAATCAGTCCAAGCAGGGTGTCGGCGGCGTGGGCGGCGCACCGGCGTTCCCGTTGCTGATCGGCAACGGCAACATCGGCGACGAGCGTTCCGCCGGCGTGCGGACGGCGATTAGCTGGGGCTGCGTCGATTGCGGGATGGTGACACTGGGGGCGGATTACACGTTCGTCGATCAGGAATACATCGAAACGGCCGATCGGTACTTCGGCTTCTTCGGTCTGCCGCGGTCGGTGGCCGACAATCCCGGCATTTTCGCCGACACGACGCTGCCGCTGTCGAGCCGCACGACCGTGAAGGCCGGTGCGCGTGTCGACTGGGCCGGCGTGAACACCGTGCCGGGCACGCTCGCGCAGAACGCGATGGACGACCAGAATTACACGCTCGGCGCCGGCTACATCACGTCGGAGTACGAATTGACCGACGTGTGGAAACTCAACGCCGGCTACGGGTATGCCGAACGGGCGCCGACGCCGACCGATTTGTACGCGCTCACGTTTCTCGAACTGTTGCAGCCGGGCGGCGATCTCGACTTCCGCGGTTCGTTGCGAGGATCCAATCCCGCCGCGCTCGACAAGGAACGGCTTTCGCAGTTCGACGTCGGCGCTTCGTATGAGTATTGCTACGTTCGTGGCGGCATCAACCTGTTCTTCGGCTGGGTCGACGACTATATCACGTATCAGTACAACGGCGGCGTGATGGACACGGTGAACACCGACGCGCAGTTGGCCGGCGGCGAATGGTTCACCGAGGTCGATCTGACGGAAGACTGGACCGGGTTCGCGACAATCAGCTACGTGCAGGCGAAGGACGAAGTCCGCAACGAACCGCTGTGGGGAATTCCGCCGCTCGATTCGCGCGTCGGTTTGCGATTTCAACGGCCCGACTGGGGCTTCGAGTTCGCGGCCCGCATCGTCGACAATCAGGACCGGATCGCCCGCGCGATCTTTACCGACGGCATCATGAGCGCTTCGCTCGGCGAACAGGTTACGCCTGGCTTCACCTCGCTCGACATTCGCGGGTTCTACGCGATCAACGACGTGTGGCGATTGGTCGGCGGCGTGGAGAACATCGGCGACCGCAACTACCAGGAACACTTGGACGCGCGCCGCGATTTGAGCTACGGCACGCCGGGCGGCGTGTTTCGGCCGGGGGTCAATGCGTACTTCGGGTTGATCGGCACGTACTAGTTCGGTGAATGCTCGGCCGGGAGAGTCGGTCGGCGAGAAGCTGCGAAATCTCCGAAATCCGCGGATCAACCTGAGACGCAATTGCAGAACGCTTTCAAAAGAATAAGGGCTGCGCGGCGATCGATCGTCGCGCAGCCCCTTTCGTTTGCCGTGGTCTGAACTGGTGTCGGTGTTACGTCGAGCGCGACGTGCGGTCGCCGCGCGGACGGCTGTCGTCGCGACGTCGGTCGTTGTCGCGGCGGTCGTTGTCGCGATCGTCGTCGTTGCGGTCGTTGTTGCGGTTTTCATCGGCGTTGGGACGATTTGGGCGAGCGTTTTCGCTTGGACGCCCGAAGCCGGGGCCTTGCTGTGGCGCGGCCCCGCCGAGTCCGCCGGAAAATCCGCCGAACCCTTGCGGGCCTGCAGCGCCGCGTCCGCCGGGGCCTGGGCCGCCCGGTCCGGGACCGAAGCCTTGACCGGGACCGAAGCCTTGACCGGGACCGAAGCCTGGTCCGGGTCCGCCGCGGCCTTGCGGCGGTTGTTGGCGATCTCGTCCGCCACTGGCTGCACCGCGTCGCGATTCGGCGATGAGCATGTCGAGCTTGCGTTCGATGGTGCGCAATCTCGCATCAATGGCGGCGGGGCCTTGCGGACGGCCCGAACTGCCGGAAAATGCGCCGCGTTGCGGAGGACCGAAGCCGCCTGGGCCACCGCGTTGCATACCGAACTGTGCGGGTCCACCGCCGTAACCGCGAGCCTGTGATCCGCGGGGGCCGGGGCCGCGCTGCATGTGCGGCGGTCCGGCGTGCGGGCCCCATTGCGGACGGCCGTGTTGCGGCCCGCGCGATGCGGCACCGCGTTCGCCACTGCGACCATCGCCGCGTCCGGCACCGCGTTCGCCGCGCTCGCGACGATCTTCTTCGGGGCGCATGGCGACGAGTTGGGCTTCGATCTGGGCCACTTCGTCGGACACCGATTCGGTCGCTGCGGCGACATCAATCACCGCGACTCCGTCTTCGGTGGCGCTGGCATCGTTGGTCGCTTTGTCGAGTTGACTTTCAAACGACGCGGCGATCCAGCCGATTGGTGCTTTGGCGGCTGGAGGGGCGTCTGCCTCGTCCGCTGCCGCGGCGTAGGGCATCGCCAATGCCACGGCGGCGAATGCACCGAGTGCCGCCGCGCGTTGGCGACGTAACAAACATGTCCACAACTTTCGCATGATTCTATCTCCCATGACAAAAAAACTCACCGACGCTACACCCAGCGTTTGCGCCCCGAGCGCAAGCTCACTTAGCGATAGGTGTGGAACGTGCTGAAGGCGTGTGCGCAATTCGACCAGCGCGGTCGTTCGCAATTCGGCGCGGCGCGTCAGCCGCTATTGCCCGATGCCTTTGGATCGGCGTTACCAACTTGTGGCGCGGTCGTGAGACCGGCCACAACAGTGTGAGACCGGCCTCAACCGTGGAGGCCGATGCCCAACCGTCGGTGTTGTTCTGCCATGCACTGCATGGCATGCGACGGTTCGGCCAATCATTCAACTCCGCGCGGTGCGTGAAGTTTCTCGGCGGAGATTTGATTCTTTTCGGCTGGTCGATTGTGGAGCCGTGCATTCGATGCTGGCAACGCCGACGCTGCAATACCGGCAGGACGCAGCGGACTTTCGGGTCGGATTTGGGTCTTCATTCGCGAGCTTTAGAGGGTGTTGGTTCACTTTGACCGTTGGAATTCTTCCGGCCGGTTCTGCTAGAATGGTGGCATGGCCGCCAGCAACGACAAATCTCGGCTAGGCCGCATCTTGCGGGAACTGCTACCCGTGCTGTGTTTCTTCGTCCCGTTTCTGATAGCGGCGGTCGTGTTCGTCGTCTTGGTGGTTTTGTTCACAATCGGCGGCTGCAAGATAGATCTATGACCCGCGACCACCAGCACAACCCGGACCCGAACGAGAACGCCGCCCGGATCGTCCGTGAGGCGACGGCGGATTCTGCCGCCCCTCCAGCCGACCTAGAGGCGGCATGGGCGGCGTGGTCGCGTGGCGTCCAGAAGGTCGACGAACGGGGAATGACGCTGCTGAGGGCTGCGTTTGAGGCGGGCTGGGAAGCAGGTCGTCATGTCGGCAAGAATGGCTAGTGGCGGATGGCATTTTTCTGATTCAGCCCACTAGCCGAATTTCACCATTATGCTTCAGAAAGATCGACTTGAAGTCGATCTCGTTCATGCCTAAATACTCGCTCAGATCGCTGATGCTCTTCCCGCTTGCGCGGCGGGAAACTGATATCATTTCGGGAAGCAAGGCAGGTTCCTCGGGCGGAATTGGCACAGGCTCGCACAGCCTATAGCCGTTCCTCGCCATTTGTTTGAAGAGGTATTCGTATTGATCCTCGGAAATCTTGCGCAGCGTTCGCGCCCACCGGATGATTGCCGCCATCGACACTTTCCAGTGACTCTTGAGTGCTGATGCCTTGGGCAAGGTTAGCTTTCTCAGGTCGTCAGCGATTTCACTTGAAGGCATCAGAAACTCGGCCGCAAACCTGTCGGCCTCGTTTTCGGGTTCATCGGTAGGCACATGATGCATCACAACGTGCGCAATCTCGTGGGCCAGCGTCCATCTCGCGCGGTCGCCGGGTGCCCTATCGCTCAAAAAGAATACCGGGGGAGAATCGACGTCAGCTATTGACCATTGTGAAATCCCGTCGACCTTCACCGTGCCAAATGCACATCGAAATATGATTCCGCCAGCCGATTCAACCGAACGGACGACACTTTGAATTGGTCCCGGCGACAACTGCCATAGCTTTCGCAGACGCCGCGCACACTCTTCTGGACCTCCGGTTTTGGCCATGTCCATTCGGAAGAAGCTGTAATCGCTGTGAATCGCTACATGCGACAGAAGCCTTGAAGCCTGGATTCGCAAAAGGTTTACCTGCGCATGAATTCGGCTGAGTTCACGGGCGGAAATCTTGGCGCGGCGTCGATGGTGCAGGCAACTCGCCCCGATGATTTGTTCATCCCAAGCAAAATACGTCGCCGGGCGATTCAAACGTTCGCGCAATCCGGCCACATGCTCGTCGGGAATCTCAGACCACCGCGATTCGTACCGCGACACCGTTGCTTGATCGACACCAAGGGCATCGGCGAGATCGCGCTGTGTTAGGCCAACGGCATCGCGAGCAAGCGATATCATTTGTCCGTTTACAAACATCATCCCGCCTCATGTTCTTCGGATTGTTCGTGTCGCGGGACAACAACGACGCCAGGGTTTTTCGCAGCACGCTCGGCCGCATTGCGTGCCTGTTCTTCCTCGAATCGCCTCTTTTCTGCTGCGACTTGGTTTGGCATTTCGTAAATCCAATCAAACCGGCGGCCTTTCGTGCGTGGGTATCCGATATGAAGCCGCGACTCAGACAGAGCTTTCGTCGGTTCGTATCCAGCCACTAGGCGCGGGACTTCCAATCCGGCTTCGACACGTTGCGCCCAGAAATCGCAGTTGTGCTTGGTCGGATAGTTGCTTCGCACGAGCACTTCCATCCCAAGTTTGCGACTGAAAACTCTTATCAATTTTTTGAAAACGATGACCAGTTCGCCTCGCACATTCAAATAGAACTGATTGTCCTTAGTAGTGTGCGCGGTTATATCGAGTTTCAAATCCTGGAATAAGGACTTCTGGAAGGCCATTTTCGTGAACCTCGCGTTCAAGTGGCGACCCCGTGATTTCCAGTATTCTACTTGACTTGTCCGGAAAGTCAATGCATAATATGCACTATCTGATGCGTCGTTTTATGCGTGCCTTTTGGAACAAATACGACCATGCGAAAGCTACCCACCGAAAAACGAGCCAGCATCCTTTCGGCTCTGGTCGAGGGCAACTCGATCAACGCCACGGTCAGAATGTGCGGCGTGTCGAAGATTACCGTCTTGCGGCTCTTGGCCGATGCCGGCCAGTTCTGTGCCGACTACCACGATGTTTACGTCCGCGGCCTCGCGTCAAAGCGGGTCCAGGCGGACGAAATCTGGGCATTTTGCGGCTGCAAAGACAAGGCAAAGAAAGCCGGCGTAAGCGGACACGGCAGCGTTTGGACGTGGGTTGCGATGGATGCCGACTCCAAGCTGGCGATCAGCTACGTGGTCGGCGCTCGCGGCGAGGAATACGCCATCGCGTTCGCCCACGACATTGCCGACCGCGTAGGCGACCGAATCCAGCTTTCGACCGACGGGCTGAACATCTACGCCGACGCCATCGACGGAGCATTCCACGGCGAAATAGACTACGCCCAAATCGTCAAGACATTCGGCCAACCGGGCGGAACCGATGACGAGCGACGCTACAGCCCGGCGGAATGCAACGGATGCCGCAAGGTAGTCAAAGCCGGCGAGCCGGACCTTGACTACGCCAGCACGAGCTACATCGAAAGGCAAAACTTGACGATGCGAATGTCGATCCGGCGGATGACCAGATTGACGAACGGCTATTCAAAGAAGATCGAGAACCACCAGCACGCCACTTCGTTGCACTTTTTCCACTACAATTTCATCCGCAAGCATCACACGATCAAGACGACCCCCGCGGTGGCCGCCGGCATCGCGAATGCCCCGATGACCGTGCTGGATTTGGTCAAGATGATCGAAGCGGAGGAAGCGAAACTCGGCGGTCGGCTGACGGACTACCTGCCGGCCGCGAAGTACGGGGCGGATTCATAGTGAACCAACACCCTTTAGAGGGCGTTTTGCAAACCGAGCGGCCGGCTGTTATCATGGCGGTTCGACTTGTTCCCGCCCCCCGCGCCCAGCCTTCACCCACCCCTAGGGCCAATTCCGCGAGTTCGCGCGGTCCGGTTTTTTGCCGCGCGTCGTAAATCCGTTTGCCGCGGCGGGAATTCCGGACGCAGTTGGTCGCGCGGCGCGGACGAAAACCGCACTTGTTTCCACACCTAACATTAGGAGTCTATCGCGATGATTACCGCTGCTCGTGCCGTCGTTGTTGCATTTGTCCTGCTGGCTGCAAGCGTCGCGTTCGACGCCGCGGCGTTGGTCGCCGCGGACGGCAAGACCGTCGAACCGTTCAACGGCAAAGACCTGTCCGGCTGGAAGACGAAGGAGCCGGAGAGCCGCAGTCAGTGGAAGGTCGGCACGGCGAAGTTGGCGGACGGTCATCCCGATGCGATTGCGTTTAGCGACGGCGGCAACGAGTTGGTGAATGTGTCGGGCAAGGGCGTGGACGCTTATACCGAGGCGAAGTTCGGCGACGTGCGGATTGAAGTCGAGGTGATGGTGCCCAAGGGATCGAACTCGGGGATCTATGTTCACGGCGAGTACGAAGTGCAGGTGTTCGACAGCTACGGGAAGAAGGAGCTTGGCGGCGGCGACATGGGGGCGATCTACGGCGCATCGCCGCCGAAGGTGAATGCGTCGCGAGCGCCGGGCGAGTGGCAGAAATACGTCATCGAGTTTCGTGCGCCGAAGTTCGACGAAGACGGGAAGAAAACCGCCAACGCGAAGTTCGTGAAGGTCGTGCTTAACGGCAAGACGCTTCACGAGAACGTGGAAATGAAAGGTCCAACGCCGAGCGGCGTGACGGGGAACGAAGCCGCCGAGGGGCCGATCATGTTTCAAGGGGATCATGGGCCGGTGGCTTATCGGAACTTGAAGATTACGGCGTTGGAGTAGGAGGCAGGAGATAGGAGATAGGAGATAGGAGACAGGAGGTTGGAGGTTGGAGGTTGGAGATTGGGCGACGGGAGGGAGTGCCGTTGCTTGGTGGCGTGGGCGTGTTGCTCGCAAGGATTTGGGTGTCGTTCGATTGACTTTTTATTTGCTGGGGCGGCCATGATGCGTCGATTCTTGTTTTCGTTCGTCGGGCTTTGCTTTGCGGTGTGTTGCGCGCCGGCGGCGGCCGAGGTCAAGCTGCATGGGTTGTTTACGGACCACATGGTGTTGCAGCAGGGAATGGATGTGCCCGTGTGGGGCACGGCCGCGGATGGCGAGAAGGTCACCGTGTCGATCGGCGATCAGAAGGTCGAGACGACGGGGGCGGGCGGCAAGTTTCGCGTGAATCTCAAACCGCTGTCGGCCGGCGGTCCGCATACGCTCGTCGTGGCGGGCACGAACACGGTGACGCTCGGCGACGTGCTCGTCGGCGAGGTGTGGATTTGCAGCGGCCAGTCGAATATGCAATTGGCGGTCGCGCAAGGCGAAACGCCGGAGAAGATCATCGCGGAATCGGCGAACCCGAAGATTCGCCTGTTCACCGTGCCGCGCGACCGGGACGCAAACCCGCGCAGCGACGTGAAAAGCTCGTGGGTGGAGTGCGGTCCCACGACGGTCGGCGATTTTTCAGCGGTCGGATATCACTTCGGACGGGCATTGCATGCGAAGCTGGGTGTGCCGGTCGGATTGATTAGCTGCAACGTCGGCGGCACGGCGGCCGAGGAATGGACGAGCCGCGAGGTATTGGAGTCCGACGAGGATCTCAAGCCGACGCTCAAGAACGATCGATCGACGACGCTGTACAACGCGATGCTCCATCCGCTCGCGCCGTTCGCCATCCGCGGGGCGATCTGGTATCAGGGCGAATCGAACGCGGGGCGAGCGGAACAATATCGTGAACTATTTCCGGCGATGATCAAGAACTGGCGCGATCTGTGGGGGCAGGGCGATTTTCCGTTTCTGTTCGTCCAGCTTGCGCCGTGGAAGATGATCGTCGACACGCCGGGGGACAGCGATTGGGCGGAGCTACGCGAGGCGCAGTTGATGACGACCAAGAACGTGCCGAAGACTGCTATGGCCGTGATTACCGATTTCGGCGACGAGAAGGATATTCATCCCAAGCCGAAGGCCTCGGTCGGCGAACGGCTGGCGCTGGCCGCGCGGGCGATCGCTTATGGTGAGAAAATCGTCTACAGCGGACCAGTGTGCTCGAAGATGGAAATCCGCGGCAATGAGGCGGTGCTGAGCTTCGACCACGTCGGCGGCGGATTGGAAGTCCGCGGCGAAAAGCTCAAGGGGTTCACGATCGCCGGCGCGGACGGCGCGTTCGTCAACGCCGACGCCCGGATCGACGGCGATAAGGTTGTCGTCAAGAACGACGCGCTCAACGAGCCGAAGATGGTGCGTTTCGGCTGGGCGAATTACCCGGTGGTGAATCTGTACAACAAAGACGGCCTGCCGGCGACGCCGTTTCGTACCGACGAGCTGCCGGGAGTGACGGCGGGGCGGCGGTAGGCGGCCGCTGGGTTGGAGATTGGCGTTGCGCATCTGTCGCAACTTTCAGAAAAGCATTGTGAATCCTGCGGCGGCGAAGTGGCGATCGTTCGTAAACTCATCGTCGATGCCCAGCCGCCGCATGACGGCGAACGAGAATTGATCGACAATTCCGGCATTTGCGGCTTCGCCACGACGGAAAGCGCTCCAGGCGGACGGCCAATCCTCGGCGTTCGGGGCGATCAACTCGGCCCGCATCTCCAGAGCGCGGCGCAGCTCATCGACCTCGTTGCGATATGGGCGCCGCGCCGCGGCATTGCCTAATTCGAGCAACACGTACGTCGTTGTTAGGAACGACGCGCGTTGGCCGACGATTTTCGAGTACGCCTCGACGGCCAGCGAGTGCCACTGATCCGATTCATCCCAGAGCGCCAGCATTCCGACCGTATCGAGGAACACGGTCATGGCTGATGCTCGTTATGGCGCTCGGCAACGTCGCTTTCGCCCGATGCGAATCGCTTATTCAATACGGCGTAGACGTCGTCGAGCGGCGGTTTCTCGGCGCCGTCGGCGAGCATCCGAGGCTCGAACGCTACGCGACAATGCTCGGGGAGCTCAACCGGTTTCTCCGGACGGAAAACGCCATTTTCGTAGATTGCGTGAACGGTTTTCACCTTCGTCTCCCCAGAAAAGGCAGCAGCGTTGCAGCAATAGTCGCCGCCGACGTCGTCCTTTGTATTTTACCATCCACACGTGCGGCGGAGTATGGTTGGCGTGCGACACGTTTGGGCCGCCGCGAGGGCGAGAACCGCGATTTTGATTCGCAGTACGGATCGGAGGTTGGTAGAATCGGCCGTGTGAAGACCGTTCTCCTTTGCGAATCAACTTTCGGAGAAATCCATCGATGACTGCGATGACGTTCGTGTTTTGGGTAGGGCGCTCGTTACGCTTGCGTGTCGGCGGGCGATTGTTCTTACTGGCCGGTACGGCCGCATTGGCTCCATGTTTACTGTCGGCGACTTCGGTGGCGGATGAGCCGGCGGATTCGGTGGCGGCGAAGTCGATCGAGTCGAAGTATCTGAGCAACGTCCGGCAAGTCACCCGCGGCTTTGTCAAAGCCGGCGAAGGCTACTTCTCGCCCGACGGAAAGACGGCGATCTATCAGGCGCAGTCGAAGGACTATCCCTTCTATCAAATCTACAAGCAGCCGCTCGACGGCGGCGAGCCGACGCGGGTGAGCACGGGCCGCGGACGGACGACTTGCAGTTACTTTTCGCCCGACGGCAAGAAGATTCTGTTTGCGTCGAGCCATCTCGATCCCGATCTCGACATGACCGAGGCCGCGGCGATCAAGCAACAAGAGGAAGACCGCCGCAGCGGACGGCGACCGCGATATCAGTGGGACTTCGACCCGCAAATGGACATCTTCGAGGCCGACTTGGACGGCAAGCACCTTCGCCGGCTCACGACCGAGAGGGGCTACGACGCCGAAGGGGCTTATTCGCGCGACGGCAAGCTAATCGCTTTTTGCAGCGACCGCGACGGCGATCCCGATCTGTACGTCATGGACGCCGACGGCAAGAACGTGAGGCAGTTGACCAACGTGCCGGGCTACGACGGCGGGCCGTTCATTTCGCCCAACGGCAAGTGGGTCGTCTATCGCAGCGACCGCAAGGAAAAGGACCGCTTGCAGATTCATGCGATCGGCATCGACGGCGAGAACGACGTGGCGCTGACCGACGACGCGAACTACGTGCATTGGGCGCCATACTGGCATCCGCGCCAGCCGTATCTGATCTGGTGCGGAGCCGATCACGCCGTCGAGGGACGGCCGAACTACGACCTGTGGCTGATGAAGTACAAGGTCGACGGCGACAAGTTCGCCGCGGACGGACCGATGATCCGCGTGACCGAGAATCCGGCGGCCGACGTGCTGCCCGTGTTCTCGCCCGACGGGAAAAAGCTGATGTGGACGAGTGGGCGGACGGACGATCGGTCGAGTCAGTTGTTCTTGGCGGATTTTGCGCTGCCGGGGGATGAGTAGCGGACAGGAGACAGGAGACAGGAGACAGGAGACAGGAGACAGGAGAACGCGGCGCGAAGGATAATGGCGGTTTCGACACACGTACTTGCGGCTGAACGGGGATCGACGCCAATTTCAATGGAGGCAGCCGTTATGCTCGCGAGTTTTCGGAATTCAGTGCGCCGGCCAACCCGATCATTGGCGACGTGGGTGCTAGCGTTGGTCGTGATTGCGGCTTCCGCACCGGCGGCGTTGGCGCTGATCGAGGGTGGCGAAGGGAACGATCCGATCGCGGACCCAGGCTGGCCGACGGGCGCGGCGGCGATCTTCAACTTCAAGGGCCGCGTCGCGTACTGGGAAGGACCTCCGTTGGGCGGCGGCCAAAGCCACTCCGAATGTCGCGGCGACGCGAAGGAATTCAACGCCGTCTTGGCTGCCTTCGCCCGCATGGACGCCAAGAACAAGCAGATCATCGTTCACGACGGCGTGGGCAACAGCGTTTGGCTCAACATCAATCGCGAGCCGGAGAAGGCCGAAGCTGCGAAGATCGATTGGACGTTCATGGTCTGGCAAAAGGCCAGTTGGGATCGGATGTTCAAGATGCCGGCCCAGTTTCGACCGGGCGATTTGGGCGACCACGAGGTCGGACCGCCGACGCAAATCGACATCTATACGGGCGGCGGCGTTCGCTGGGCCGACGTGGTTGTGCCCAAGGGGATCACGGTTTTCGATCGGCGGCTTGAGGCGCACGGGTTCACACTGGAGGATGGCGTGGTCGTCGAGGGTCGGGTTATCGACGGCGAAACCAAGAAGCCAGTCGACGGCAAGATTCGGCTGGAGCGCGTCGAGCCGCAGAAGACCGGCGGATACGAATACGCGTTGATTACTGAGGCCGCGGCCGACGAACGCGGTCGCTGGGTGCTGAAAAAAGTCCCCGCGGGTTGGCATCGGCTGGTCGTCGTGGCCGATGGGTATGTGTCGCGCGTCGTCGGTTACGAAACGTTCGACAAACAACCGCGTTGGTCGTCGTACGATTGCGCGGTGTTGTGCCCCGCGCCGGTGTCCGGCCGCGTTACGGACGACGAAGGCAAGCCGCTGGCCGACGTCGACGTGCGGATCGACGGCATCCAGGTCGAAGGTATCGGCCGCTACGAATCGCCGCACGAGTACAAGGCGAAGTCCGACGCCGACGGCCGATTCCGCGTCGAGGAGATTCCCGCCGGCAAGGGAACGGTTTGGTTCACAAGCTGGGCTACGTTCGCCCAGGCCTTGGCCCGGCGATCGAGATGCCGACGAAAGACGTGAAGCTGGAAATGAAACCGTCGGCGAGTTTGGTCGTGACGGTCGACTTTTCGGCCACCACGCGGCCGGGCCGTTACATCGTGAACATCGCGCCCGAGGGCGGCGAAAAGATCGGCAGTTGGGGTGGGTCCGGCAACATCGACGCGAAGAACCAGATCGCGTTCAACGACATGCCGCCGGGCCGTTACGTGCTTACCGGACGGCCGAATCCGGGTAGCGCGAAGCAAACGACCGAGCCGGTGACGGTCGACATCAAGGGCGGCGACGAGGCGAAGGTTACGCTGACGGCCAAATGACGGCCAAATTGACGGCGGGGCATCAGCGGATGTCGGCCGCCGCCGGCATCGACGCCGGCAGCAGCGGTTGGTTCTCCAGGGCTACGAGTTCCTGGTAGCGCCGCCACGGTTCGCTCGGCCCATTGAGGCGTAGATTGCCCACCACGGCGACGTCCTCCAAGACGCGTAGCAAGCGCTGACTCTTGGCGAACAGCCGATCGTGCCGCCAGCGGTTGTCCAATAGCTGTTGGCGCTTCTCCCGCAGTGCGACGAAGGCGGCGTAGTCTCGGTGCCGCTCGATCAATTGGACGATCGCTTTGCCTTCGTCGTCGATGACCGCGGCGAGCTGAGCGTTCCACGGATTGGCCAACTCCGGCCAGCGCGTGACGAGCGATGTGCGGATGTTCTGGCACAACTTCTGATATTCCGCCGCGGTTTCTTTGAGCAACTCGTCGCTGCTCCGCCGGTCCTCGACGGCCCTGGCGGCGAGGTCGAGGACTTCGCCGCCGCGGTCGGCGCCCATCAATTGCAGTTGCGACGAAAGGCTATCCAGGGCGGCAAGCTGTGCCGGATCGGCGGTCTCGCGGAGCCGGTCGTAGGGCATGTGGATCGAAAACGGCCCGACCAAATTCGACGCGCCGGACGGAGCGATCCGCTGTAAGAACGCCTCGGACGTTCGCAGCGGGATGTCGATCGATTGCGCCTGGATCACGGCGAACGTGTGCGCTTCGGCGAGCGACGTCCCACCGTCGCCGTCGTAATCGACGACGGGCATCGGCTGCCCATCGCGTCCGCGGCCGCGCAGCGCCGCCCAAAAGTAGCTGCTGTATTCGTGTTCGTTGTCGCCCTCGACGTCGGGCGTGCAGCCGGCGGCGGGCCGATCGAACGTGGTCGCGAAAAAGCCGCACCGAGGCGAAACCGAGCCGTCCGGCATCGTAATGCCGTCGAGCGCGGCGTTGGCGAATCCGCCGGCGTGGCACTGCGCCATCACGACCACGACTTTCACGCTGGGCTTGATCGTGTCGAGGTAGGCGGCAAATTCCTTGGCCGTCAGCCGCTGGCTGTTCCACAGATAGAGCGCCGTGTCTTGCGGGTTGTTCT
Source organism: Pirellulales bacterium (assembly GCA_040901705.1). Taxonomy (GTDB): domain Bacteria; phylum Planctomycetota; class Planctomycetia; order Pirellulales; family PLA5; genus PLA5. Next base: position 16,961 of record JBBDYI010000159.1, read on the forward strand.
TGTCCGCCGAGACGCCGCCGTGGGCCGCGGCATAGATCAACACGCGGTCTCCGTCGGTCGCCGCTTCGGCGATGTCTCGGAACCAAGTGGAAAGGTTTTCTCGCGTTGCCGCGCCGCGGACGCCCGGCACCTGGTGCGAGCGATACCGCATGCCCCAGTTCTTCTCCTGCTGAAACACTTGGGCCAGCAGACTCCACGAACGCGAGATCGTGCCCTCCGCCGCGCGGTATTGGACGTCGCGGCCGGGCGAGTTGCCGTCGCTGAACAGAATATCGTGGCGAGCGCCCGGCAATCGTTCGGCGATTAGCTCGCCGAAGTAGATCGCGTTGCGTTCGATCGACGCTTGATTCCCCAGCGGAGAATATCCACCGCCGATCGTGAGGACGAAGTCCCGCGCCTGCCCGCTCGATGCGAGCGAAGCCAGCGACAAAAACGTGGCGACTCCGGCGCGGCGTAGCCAAAGGCATCGCATGGATAAACGCTCCTGTCTCTCCTCCGGCGCTCGCGAAAGGTTCTCCGCAAGCACGTTCCGCCCCCGCCGTGCAGGCTAACACCATGCAGACTAACCGCCACTCTAGTGGCGGTCAAGCAACACTTCGTCGCCAGCGACCGCTGCTATTCCCGTTGATGTAACGCTGGCCGACGTTTCCTTCGCCGCGTCCTTCGCCGCGATGCGAATTGCGAGGCAAACAGCGACACCGGCGCATCGCATCACCCAACGACGGCACCTCGCACGATTGGCCCACGGCAACGATGCCGCTTCTTCACCCTATTTCGCCGAGAAACGGGCGATCTTGGAGTGCAACACGCAATTGCGGCGGCGGCGGTTCGGTAGGTTCGTCATGTTCGCCGACTGGGCAATCGAACGAGCGGGGGAAACGGATAAGACTTCGCAACTGAGAGGTTGTGAATGAATGTAGGGTGCTCTGTGAGCACCACAAAGCGTTGTGCCAAGGTGCTCACAGAGCACCCTACAGGTTGCGGTTGGACTTGTTCATGTTCGATTCTTTCACAACCTCTGAGTCGTCGGGACGTCGATGCGCCCGTCTGTAACGAGCGTGTAACGTGTCGGCGATTTGACGCGATGAGATGGCTTAACGCAGCCCGACCCGCGGCTCCTGGTGCGAGTAGATCAGCCACTTGCCGTCGACCTTCCGTAGCGTCAATTCGACTTGCACGGGCACGGCGCCGCTGTAGCCGCGGCTGCCGACGACCGTCACGGTGCCGGTCGCTTTGGCCTGCGGCGGATCGACGTCGTCGATCACTTCGATCTTCAGGTCGCTGTTGATGCGCACTTCGGTAGCGTGAAGCGACGCTGCGAACCGTGCGCGACCGATCGTTTGCTGCGCCGAGGGCGAGATATGGTCGACGACCGTCTTGGCGTCGCCGCGTTCGAGCGCCGCGGCGATTTCATGCAAGTTCATTTCGATTTGCTCGCGGTCGGTGACGGTGTAGCGTTCGAACCACACCAATCCGCCCGCGATGGCCGCGACGACCACCATCCACACGACGAGCCGCAACCGGCCCGTGGCGTACAGCATGCCGATCAGGATCACTTCGCCGATCGCGCCGCCGACGATCGCCGGCCAGGGGTTTTCGTAGAGCCACGTCATGGCGGAGATACCTCGCGGTGACGACGGGACCAAAACAACGCCGCCCAGCCCGCCGCGACCGCCGCGGCGAGAATCCAAATCAACGGGCCCGTCGATCTGATCAAACGTTGGTCGTCGTCGTTGACGCCGTTTCCTTCGCTTTCGGTCGCGATGCCGTTGTCCGCGGTCGTCGCTCGCTGCGCATTGGACCGGGCGAGATGTTCGCGCATCCGAAACGTTGACTCCAGCCGCGCCTCGCGCTGGCGATACTTCGGCCCGATTGCGAGCAATGCGACCACCGCCGCGGTGGCGAAGAGGCACAGCCAAAACCACGGCGAATCGACGAGCCGCTGGCCTGCGGCGTTCGCGTTCGTGCTCGCAGAGAGGTGTTCGCTCATGAATGACGACAATCGTTGACGACAATCGCAGACGCCCAATCGGTGTGCGGACCGCTTGCCGATCCTAATTAAACTCTATCGCGGCAGGGCGACCGCGAGTAGCCGCGGCGGCGATGCTGCGGGACTCGTGCGATGGTTCGACGCCGGACATGGGCGATCGGTGGCAGCCAAATTCTTAGCGCTGGCGCTACGCTAGTGGCCTGGTTTTCGGTGGAAGTCGGGCGAGAAATCTGGTATTTTCGGGGCGGCTCGACGATTCGAGGTTCCGATGGAATGCCGGATTGACGCTTTGCGCGGGAACGAATATTTGGGCGTACTGTGCCGCGACGCAGAAATTATTCTCGCCGAGATTTTTCGTGGAGAGAGTTTGCACCGATGATTTTCGCCAGGAGCGATTGACGATGGCTTATCGATCCACTCGGAAGAGGGAATTATTTGACATTACTCGTGTTTTTGTGGTGCAAATCGAATGCTGAACTGAGTTTTTTGACAGGTTGCTTCAAAACGCGGCGAGACACGTTGGCGGGAGGGTTTGAAGTTGGTCCTTGAGAGTGAGAAGGCAACTTCCCGATTCACGTGGACGGAACATGAATGCTTCGTCACCGCTAGGAATCAAGGCCGGAGTTTCTTATCCGATTGGCCAGATTCGTCGCGACGCGATACCGGCGGCACGGTAATGCTTCGAACCGAAAACTGCTCGCCAGTAAAAGAACAAGGGGGCGTCGCCCGATTCCGCGGCACCCGTGTTTGGGAATTGCCGCATCCTCGCACGCGCGACGGCGCACGGTAGCTTTGCGTACCGATGTTTGCCACCTCGCGTGGCCGAGGCGAGCGAGTCGCCCCGGCTTGACGCCCCCCGACAACCTCACCCGGCGAAGATGTTCGTCACACCTTCACGGGGATTTCCTTCCGCGCGGCCACGGCGGTTTTGCCGATCGTCACGCGGAGCACGCCATCCTTGTAAGCGGCCTCGACCTTTTCGCGATCCACGGTCGGAGGCACCGGAATCAACCGCCGGAATTCTCCTCGTCGCCGCTCCACTCGATGAAAGGTCTTGCCCGTTTCTTCCTTCTCTTCCTTCTTCTCGCCCGTGATCCACAGTCCGTTCTCATGCATCTCGACATGAAAATCTTCGGCCTTCATGCCGGGCAGTTCGACGGTCACTTCGACCGTCTTGTCGGTTTCGGCGACGTCGACATGGGGGGTGAACTTCGTCATTTCGCCCCAGTCGCCGCCGTCTCCGAGGAACCGGTCCATCATGCGGCCGAAATCGTCATCCACGTCGGCCAGCATCCGCGGAAACCGCGTTGTCCAAGGAACCAATGCGCGTAACATGCCACACCTCCTGCCGGATCGTCCGGCCAAACTTTCCGCCGCCACCGGCCTCGCGCCGCTCGGCGGCACGCTTCTGACTTCGAATCTCCTTTCTCTATATCCATTACGTTTCTTTTGCCGGGTCGGTTTGCTCGATTCGCCGCCGCCGATTGAAGTTTCTAGCAGACTTCCTCAAGCACCATCGGACGCAGGCGATCGACCATCCGCAACAGCGCCGCCTGTTCGGCAAGCAATTCGTCGTGCCGCCGGTCGGTCAGGCAGTGCCGAATCAGCGGCCCCATCCCCAGCAGCCGCTCCTCGACCACTTCGAGTAGCAATCGCCGTTCGTCGTCTTCCAGTTCAATGATCATCATGGCACACCATCCGTTCTCGATTGGCAGAATCCGTCGCTTGCTCAAGCGGCTTCGCTGCGTTTCAGCCGCCTTCTGGCTGTGTAAACAAGCAAACGGCGCGCCGATGTGCGGCCGAAGCCGTGGCGGGTTTCAATCGCACAAACGACGCGAAAATGGCCGGTTTGCGACGATCGCTTCGGCCGATTCCGACGATCCAGCGACGGTTCGGTGCGCGTTGTCGCGCAATCGCGCCCAGCGCCGCACACATCGCCGATTAGCAGACCAGACGCAGACGTCGGTCGAGATGGCAACGCGCGTCACGGCGCGTCCCGCTCCGCGTCGCGGCGGAGCTTCGGCCCCAGCCACCAGCCCCAGAGCAGATACTGAAGCCCGGCGAGGGCGAACACGCCGCCGCCGATTGCAATTGCGGCGGCCAACGGCGGCGCACCCATCGCCAGCATCACGATCGCCGCCAGAACCGCCACGATCAACAGGCCCACGCCCAGCGCCAGCCAAACGCTCAACGACGACCGCGAAAGTTCGCGCTGTTCCGACGGCATCGACCGCTGCGGCTTATTCGGCTCTGGCATTATCGACCGCCAATCGAAACGAACTGGGGATCTGTCGATCTCGCGTCTCACTCCTCGCGTGGTGCATTTCAAGCCTGCGGATAGACCCACGGCGAGCGATACTCGCGCCGCAGCAGCTTGTTGGCTGCGTCGTCGCCGACGATCACTTCCCGCTCGCCGTCCCACTCGACGCTGCGGCCCAGCTTGAGCGACAGCATGGCCAGCAAGCTCATGCTGGTCGAGCGATGGCCGATCTCGATGTCGCACTTGCTGCGGCGGCCGTTTTCGATCGCGTCCAAAAAATCCGCAAACAGTTCGCGGATGTTCTGCTGGTCCGGCTCGTGGAGCGTGGGGTCTTCGTGGACGATCTTGCCGCTCTTCGACGACGGATAGAACGTCCAGCCGTCGAGCCAGCCCATGTGGAACGTGCCCTTGGTGCCGTAAAAGTAACAGCCGATGCTGTGTTTTTCGGCGTTGTTGTCGGCGTATTGGCGATGCTCCCAATCGGCCGTGAACGAGTCGAACTGAAACGTGGCGATTTGCGTGTCGGGCGCGGTGGTGGAGTCTTGCTTGATGTGCCGTCCGCCGCCGGAGTAGACTTTTCGCGGATACTTCTCATCGGTCCACCACAGGATTTGATCCATCCAGTGGATGCCCCAGTCGCCGAGCGTGCCGTTGGCGTAGTCGAGGAAGTTGCGAAAGCCCTTGGGATGAATCGCCGGGTTGAACGGCCGCAGCGGCGCAGGGCCGCACCACATGTCCCAGTTGAGTCCCTTGGGCGGTTCGGCGTCCGGCGTTTTTTGGCCCGCGTCGCCGGGATAATGGACGAACGAGCGGACCATGCCGATCTTGCCCGCGTGGCCTTCCTTCAAGAACTTGATGCCCGACATGTTGTGCGGCGACACGCGGCGATGCGTGCCAACCTGGACGACCTTGCCCGTATCGCGGGCGGCTTTGACCATGGCGCGGCCTTCGTAGATCGTGTGGCCGACGGGCTTTTCGACGTAGACGTGCGCGCCGGCCTTGACGGCGGCGATCATGATCAGCGGATGCCAATGATCCGGCGTGCCGACGATGACGATTTCGGGCTTCTGTTCGTCGAGCAGGTCGCGGAAGTCGCCGTAGTGTTTCGGCTGATCGCTCGTCGCTTTGCCGATGTCTTCGCCGCAAATCTTGAGTTGGTTTTCGTCGACGTCGCAGAGCGCGACCAGTTCGCATTTGTCGCTCCGCATCGCTTCGCGGAGGATGTTCGTTCCCCACCAGCCGCTGCCGATGAGCGCGGTTCGATAGCGCTTGGCGCGGTTGGCGGCGCGAACGGCGGGCGCGAACAATGTCGCTCCGGCGGCGAGCGCCGCGGAGGTCGTTAAGAATTGGCGGCGATGCAATTGGCGGACGTGAATCGTCATGGCAGGGCCTCGTCGTGGAAAGATTCGGTGCGAGTTGCCGACGTTCGGATTTTGGTCCGCGGCGGCGGTTAAGGCAAGCAGCGCAACGGGGGAAATCTTCACACTTGCCCTGTTTCACATCGACATCGACACACGGCGATACAACGCTGCGACGCTGCCCGCCAGCAGTGCTGCCGTTTTCGAGAAAACCGCCCGATGCGGGTTGACCATCGTTCGCCGACACACGTAGAACAAAGCGATCGGACTGTCACGGAGGTTGCAGTTGTCTGGCTGAAGTTTGCTGGCCTCTGCCGCAACGACTGGGCTGCCCACCAACCAATAAGGGCCGCTAGTGAAACGCACGCAAGCACGACGCTGATTTCGTTGCGCGCCGATTTCGCCGATCCACGGTGCGATAGTCGGCGGAACGAAACGAGGCTCGCGATCGGCCGAGGATGCGAAGTCGATCGCGATCGGCGGCGCTGCTTGCAGACGCATTCCCCCAAAACGCACGCGACCGGCGCACCAGTGTGCTCGGTCGCGTCGCCGGTTCTGCGCGCTCGTCGCGTGTCCGCCGGCGACCTCTGCCGTCATCGTCGCACATTACCGCATCGTTGCTTTTCCTCCTTCGTTCGCTAACTGCCGTTAATTGCGAACCGCTGCCGTTCGTTCGTTTCGACAAATCGTTTCGACAACTTGATCCAAGAACTCTCGTTGGAAAGGTGCTGATGAACATGAACACCATGAAAACCCGTATCGCGAATCGCTATGTACGCCTTGCCCGTCCGCTGGCGGCTTCGGCCGTCGTGGGACTGGCGACTTTGGCCGCCACGCCCGCCGCGGCGACGGTCATCACGCTGGAGAACTTCAACGCCGTAGCCCAATTCGCCACCGAGTCTGGCGATGCCCCGGCCGACAAGGGGCTGTTTTCCTGGCAAGTCGACGGCGTCGACCACATGAACCAGCAATGGTTCTGGTATCGCGTTGGCACTACAGGCGCCGAGCGGTCGATCGACACGCTCGCGCAAGTGCAGGCCGTTGCGCTGGACCTCGACGGCACGGCCGGCAACGACGCGCTGCTGCTCCGCTATCGCAACGCGGAAGAGACGTTCGAGCTGTCGGTGCGCTACACGCTCACCGGCGGTGCGACCAACAGCGGCAACTCCAGCCTCGAAGAAGTCATTCGCGTCGTCAACCTGACGGGCCAGTCGATCGATTTCCATTTCTTCCAGTACGTCGACTTCGATCTCGGCGACACCGCCGACGACGATGCCGTCGTGCTCTCCGGAACGCCGGTCAATACGGCGTTGCAAACGGACTCGCATTCGGAGATTTCCGAAACCGTCGTCACGCCGCCGCCGGCGCGTTTCGAGGTGAACGAGTATCATGCCGTCGGCGGATTGGAAGAAAAACTGGGCGACGATCAGCCAACGACGCTCGACAACTCCTTCGGGCCGCTGACGAATCTCGACGCCACGTGGGCCTTCCAGTGGGATTTCCACGTCGCTCCGCACGGTTCGTACTTGATCAGCAAGAACAAGTCGCTGCGAGCGATTGCGGTCGTGCCTGAGCCAGGTTCGTTCGCGCTTTGCTCGATCGCAGGCGTAGCTCTGTTGGTGCGTCGGCACCGCCGAGTGGCACGCCGAGCCGTGTGACTGATCGCTTCGCTTCGGCGAAATATAGCCAAACCTTCGAAGAAACACGTCCGCGGCGGAATCACGCGATTTCGCCCCGGACGTTCTTTCGTGCGACGGCAGCGCACTTGCGGCGAACTCGCCACGTCGAGCCGTTTGAGGTAAATTCCACTAACCTCGATTGGCAAACGACCGGAAAACCGCTGTTGCGCTTCCGCGCTGGCCGCGATCATTTAGGCAGAAGTGCAACTCGTCGACTCATGGATGGCCGTGGAAAACGTATGGCGTCTCAACCTCGAAGCGGCAAACACGCGACGCAAAGCCAGCAGCCGTGGCACGCCTGCGAATCGACCGAGGTCGCGTCGATCCTGTCAACCGACTTCGATCGCGGCCTCTCCGCCGCCGAGGCCGCGCGACGTCTCGCCGAGCACGGAGCGAATCAGCTTGCCGAGGCCCCGCCCGATCCGTGGTGGCGAAAGCTCGCCGCCCAGTTCCGCGATCTCGTCATCTGGATTCTCATCGTCGCCGCGCTGATCGCCGGCGCGATGGGCGAGTGGATCGACGCCTGTGCGATCCTAGCGATCGTCGTGCTCAATGGCCTCGTCGGTTTTTTGCAGGAAGCTCGCGCCGAGAAAGCGCTCGCGTCGCTGAAAAACCTCTCGTCGCCGCACGCCCGCGTTGTTCGTGGCGGAGTCGTCGAAGTGATTGAAGCCGCGGATCTCGTTCCCGGCGACCGCATCGAACTCGAAGCCGGCGACAACGTTCCCGCCGACGCCCGCGTGATCGAAGCCTTCACGTTCCAATCGCAGGAAGCCTCCCTCACCGGCGAAAGCGCCCCGGTAAATAAGTCGGCCAAAGTTCTCGCCGAAGATACGAGCCTGGCCGACCGCACGAACATGGTCTTCATGGGCACGATCATTACGTCGGGCAAGGCCGCCGCGATTGTCGCCGCCACGGGCATGGCCACGCAACTTGGCGAAATCGCCGGCCTGCTCGCCCGCGACGAGCGCGAGCCCACGCCGCTCCAGCGCCGTCTGGCCGATCTCGGCCGCACGTTGCTTTACGTGTGCCTGTCGCTCGTCGGCATCATCTTCGCGCTGCACGTCGCCCGCGGAGAGCCGGTCCTGGAAGTGTTCCTGCTCGCCGTCAGCCTCGCGGTCGCCGCGGTCCCCGAAGGACTGCCGGCCGTCGTCACCATGACGCTCGCGGTCGGCCTCCGCCGCATGGTCCGCCGCAACGCGCTCGTCCGCAGACTGCCCAGCGTCGAAACGCTCGGCGCGGTTACGGTCATCTGCTCCGACAAGACCGGCACGCTCACCCGCAACGAAATGACCGTCCGGCGGATCGCCACGGCCCGGCAGTCATTCGACGTCACCGGGGCCGGCTATCAACCGCAAGGCGAATTCGTTCCCCGCGGCGGCAGTGCATCGTCGGCAAACGAAGCGGTGAGCAATCAAGCAACGAGCGCCGGAGCCATTTCCGCTGACTTGAAACTGCTGCTGGAAATCGCCGCCTACTGCAACCATTCGCAACTTCGCCAGAACCCAGAGCAGGGCGGTTGGGAAATCATCGGCGATCCGACCGAAGGGGCGCTCGTCGTCGCTGCTCGCAAGGCCGGCGTCGATCCGCAAGCCCACCAGCGTCGCGTCCTGGGCGAGCTTCCGTTCGACTCGCAGCGCAAGATGATGTCGGTCGCCGTCGCCAATTCCGACGGCCAGCCGGTGATGTTCACCAAGGGCGCGCCGGACGTGTTGCTCGGTCGTTGTACCGCCGAACGTGTTGGCGACGAAGTTGTCCCGCTCGACGATGAACGCCGCGAAGCGATTGAAAAGTCCAACTCCGACATGGCCGCTGAAGCGCTTCGAGTCCTCGCGCTGGCCTACCGCGACGACTTGGCCATCGACGGCCGCGACACCGACGCCGCCACGGCGCAACTCGCCGAAGAGAACCTCGTCTTCGTCGGCCTCGTCGGCATGATCGACCCGCCCCGCGAGGAAGTGAAAATCGCCGTCGAGCAGTGCCGCGCCGCCGGCATCCGCCCGGTGATGATCACCGGCGACCATCCCGCCACCGCCGCGGCCATCGCCCGCGAGCTTGGCATTCTCGATCGTGAATCCGGCGAAGCCGTCACTGGCCGCGATCTCGACGCCATCGACGACGCCGCGCTCGGCGACCGCGTCCGCGACATCGCCGTGTACGCCCGCGTCACCGCCGAACACAAACTTCGCGTCGTCCGCGCCTGGCAGAAGAACCATCATATCGTGGCCATGACCGGCGACGGCGTGAACGACGCGCCGGCCGTCAAAGCTGCCGACATCGGCATCGCGATGGGCATCACGGGCACCGACGTCACCAAGGAAGCGTCCGACATGGTGCTGACCGACGACAACTTCGCGTCGATCGTCAGCGCCGTCGAAGAAGGCCGCGGCATCTTCGACAACATCCGCAAGGCGGTCCACTACCTGCTTTCCTGCAACGCCGGCGAAGTGCTCGTGATGTTCGTCTCGGCGCTCGCCGGGTGGCCCGCGCCGTTGCTGCCGATTCAGATTTTGTGGATCAATCTCGTCACCGATGGACTTCCGGCGCTCGCGCTCGGCCTCGAACCGCCGGAACGCGACGTGATGCGTCGCCCGCCCCGCGCCACCCGCGAACCGGTCATCACCTGGGAGCGAGGTCTGCTGATCGTGTTTCACGGCTGTCTGATGGCCGCCGCTGCGCTGTCCGGCTTCTACTTCGCCTACGAAGGCATCGAAGCCAACGAAGCGGTCGCTCGCGACACGGCGTTCTGCATCGTGGCGTTCTCGCAACTTGCCTACGCCTTTAGCTGCCGCAGCCCGCGCCGCACGATGCCGGAACTGGGCCTCCGCACAAACCTGCCCATCCTGGCGGCCATCGCCATCTCGACGACGCTGCAACTTGCCGTCGTGTTCCTTCCCGCCGCGCAAACGGTCTTCAGAACCGAAGCCGCCGCTCAGGCCCCCTGGCTGTGGATTGTCGCGCTGTCGCTTGCGCCGGTCACCGTCGTTGAACTCGGCAAGCTGCTGGCCACTCGACGCGAGTTGGCCAGGAGCTAGATCACCGTTTGGGAGGGGGCGATATTCAGAACTTATTCCGAAACCGAGTTCTGTAGGAGGCGAATCCTTTCGCCGAAGGAATCGCTCGACAGTGCTTT
>JBBDYI010000160.1:0-4039 GCA_040901705.1 Pirellulales bacterium
ACGCACGGTTCCTCCCCGGCCATCCCCTCTCCTGATGGCGACGGGAACAGGCGCGAAGTTAGGCACAGTTGCGCCCGTTCGTCCGAATTTTTCTTACGGAGCAAAGAGGCATGAAAATCGAACTTCGTCCCCTGGCCGACATCCGGCCGTACGACAAAAACCCGCGGCTCAACGACGATGCCGTGGACGCTGTCGCGGCGTCGATCCGCGAGTTCGGATTCCGCCAACCGATCGTCGTCGATCCCGACGGCGTGATCATCTGCGGCCACACCCGCTTCAAGGCGGCACAGAAGCTGGGCCTCGAAAAAGTGCCCGTCCACGTCGCCAAGGATTTGTCTCCGGAGCAGATCAAGGCGTACCGCATCGCCGACAACCAGACCGCGTCACTGGCGGATTGGAACTACGATTTGCTGCCGATCGAACTCGCCGACCTTCAGACGGCCAACTTCGACCTCGGCCTGCTGGGCTTCGACGCCGACGACCTGGCCAGGCTGCTCGATCCCGACGGCAAAGACGGTTTGTGCGATCCGGACGACGTGCCGGCCCCGCCCGACGAAGCCATTACGCAGCCGGGCGACATGTGGATCCTTGGCGACCATCGTTTGCTGTGCGGCGACAGCGCGAACGCGGCGGACGTGGATCGGTTGTTGGACGGCGCGACGATCCATTTGGTGTCGACAGATCCGCCGTACAATGTGAAGGTCGAACCGCGATCAAACAACGCCATCGCCGCCGGGCTGTCGTCGTTCCAAGGCACGACGCATCACCAAGGCCTTGACCTAGCCCGTCACCCGGAGAAATCGAAACCCACGCAAAAGAAACTCCGTGCCAAGGACCGGCCGCTGACGAACGACTTCGTGTCGGAAGAAGCGTTCGACAAGCTGCTGGCGGCGTGGTTCGGCAACGTCGCCCGCGTGCTTGCGCCCGGCCGCGGCTTTTATATTCAACCACCCGCCACGTTGTTAGGTTGTTGTCTGGTAGCGGCGTTCCAGTTCGGCCAGCAGGACGGGACGCTGTTTCGTGGAGCGGGCGCGACGCATGATCGTATGCCGCGCGCTCGCCGCTTGCTGGGACGGTGGGGGTTGCGCGTCGCGATAGGGCAGCAACTCTTTCGTTGTGAACGGACCAAGGTGCTGCAGGTGCGCGTCCAAGGCACAGGCCAACGTCGGGCCGTCGCGAACACAGCGCGTGCCCGCGTGGCAGCGGCCGTGAATGCGACGGGCGTGGCCTTTCGGCAACCGGAACCAACGCTCCAATTCCAGATTGTCGCGCGGCAACATTTCCAGCGAACTGACAAACAGCCCTGCCACGAAACTGAGCATCACCTTCGCCAGGTGAATCGCGAAGGAATCCGACGACGTCGCGTAGGCTTGGCGGAGTTTCTCAAATCGCTCACGCCGCGAGGCGACGGAACCGGTCGCACGATCGAGCGTCTCGGCGACGGGGCGCAGCTTCTCGACTTCGGCGCGAACGGCGGCTTGTTCGTCATGCACCGCCGCCAGACCGCGATCGATGTGCTTCACAAGCTGTCGTAGCTGGCACTCCGCGTCGCCCCTTTTTTCGCCGCGAGATTGCGGTGGAGAGACTGACGCACTTCGATCAGCGCGTCGGCCATGCGGAGGCCGGGCGGGTGGAGCGGACCGCCTTGATCGTCGTTCAAGATGCCGCGCACCGCCGCGCAATATTCCAGCACGATTTGGCCGTCGAGCGATGGTTGTGGTGACGATGAAGAGACGGCGTTCACGAGCGTTGATGGTGATGGCGACGCGAGCGGAACGTCGTTCGTGCTGAGTTCCTGCGTTTCGCACTTCGCCGCAGCCGCCGCTTCGCGCAACACGGCGTGCTCGATCGTTCGCAATCCGCGCACCTTCCGCCGCATCTTCACTTTCGCGTGGCTGTCGCGTTCGAGCATCGGCTTCGCCAAGTCGCGGAGAAAATGATTGTCGCAAAAGGCGTGCGGCACGTCGGGGAACTCCGCCGCGATCCCTTGCACGAACGCCTCCTGTTTGTCCGACATCCAACCGATCACCGGCAGCCCCAACCCTGCGGCGACCTCGCGCGCCCGAGCCAACACGCGACGCACTTCGTCATGCGTGCTCGATAACAGCGGCTCCGCGAACCAGACTCGTCGCTGCGTCAACTCGCGCACGACATACAACGTTTCGTGCCCTTTCTCTGGTTGCAAACCGTCGATCGACAACACGAGGCCGGTCGCTCCAGCGTACTCTTCGCGGAGCCGCTCCAGGTCCATGTGCCGCGCGGCCACGATCGTCGCATACCGCCGCACGTAGTCTTCGATCGCGTCCTCGGACAAATCGATCTGGTAGGTGTCGGCCAGTTCGGCACAGATCTGCGGCACCGACCAGTGCCGCCCGAACCGCCGCAAACCAATCCACGCGAACACATCCCAGGCGATCGCCAGCCGCGGCAAGGCGATCGTCAACTCGGCTTCGGGCGGAATGGTGTGATGCCGGGCCGCGCAATCGGGATCGGGACACCGGCCGATCCGCACGAGCAACCGTCGCGGACCCTGCAGCGTGAACACACACCGCTCGCGATGTGAACAGACATGCAGCTTTCGCCCGCACTCTTTGCAGTGCAGATGCTCTTCGAGAAAGACATCAACGCGTTGGAACGCCGCCTCGCTCGGCCAGACGTGTGCCATAAGTCACCTCCATGCTTTGACTAAACACGGAGAGCTTAATCCACCAGCAACACTATCAAGAAGATCAACTTCTACGGTTCAAGCGGGCGGTTGTTTATATTTGGGGCGGGTACGCCAACTGCGCTAATTACCCGCCGGTCTTGAAGGCGATGGGCTTGTACTTTTCGCAGGCGATCATCTGGGTCAAGGAACATCCCGTTTTGACCCGCAAGGATTTTATGGGAAATCACGAGTGGTGTTTTTACGGGTGGCGAGAAGGTGCGGCACATCAATGGCTTGGCCCGACGAACGCCGTCGACGTCTGGTCGGTGAAGAAGGTCAACCCGCAGTCGATGGTCCACTTGACGGAAAAGCCGGTCGAGCTTGCCGTCCGCGCGATGCAGTATTCGTCACGCACCGGCGAGAACGTGCTGGACCTATTCGGTGGCAGCGGCAGCACACTGATTGCCGCCGAGCAAACTGGCCGCCGCGCGTATCTGATGGAGTTGGACCCGCCGTATTGCGACGTCATCATTCAGCGGTTTGAAAAATTCACCGGTCGCAAAGCGGAACGGCAGACGGCCAAGGCGGTGGCCGCGTGAACGCCACGTTTGCGCCGTGTCGCGGCCGGTCCGCCCGGTTGGCCAAGAACGCCAACAAACGAGAAAACGCCCGCACGTGCGAAACGCGGGGCGTTGGGCGCGAACCGGATTACCGGCCGCGTCGGGCTTTTCGTGGTTTCACCTTGGGCGGCGAAAACTCCGGATCGAGTTCGTCGGCCACGGCCAGCAGCACTTCGACCAAGTCGTAGGCGTCGACCATCCGCGAACGCCGGCCGCCGTCGAGCGCCTTCTGTACGGCGGCGGTCACTTTGCGAATGGCATCGGCAATTTGTTGAGTTGGTTTCATCGATGCATTCCCTATTTCTTGGTTGTGAACTTGCCGCGTTCCGTTTTAACAAACCGGGCGTCCGCTCCCTTGAGATTGAGTTCCCTGAGTATCGCCGAATACAACGTGCGCTCTGGCGTGGCGCCGCCGGGGCTGGTCCACAACCCCTTGGTCGCCATCGCTTCGATCATCTGGCGGGTCGTCATCGGTTCGCCCGAATCCGCCAGCACTTTTGCAGCGGCGTCCAAGGCGCTGAGTTTGCCGTCGGCCTTGGCCTTTTTGACCTTCGGTTCTTTGGGGGGCGCGTCGGCCTTCGGCTTCGCGGTCGGTTTTGCGGTCTTTTTCGCCGCCGCCTTCACTGTCTTCGTCGTCGTAGTCTTCTTCGCGGGCATGGTTTGTCTCCCATCGTTCGTGTTTGGCGTCGCCGCCCCGTCGAACATCGACGCGATCGTGGCGTCGCGACACGACACACTGAGCCATGCGGGCCAACCCGCATCAAGCGGGGTG
>JBBDYI010000161.1:0-4023 GCA_040901705.1 Pirellulales bacterium
CCCCCCCCCCCCCCCCCCCCCACCCTACTTCTACCGCAATGCAACGTACAGCCTAATCGATCGCGCCGAGCATCGAACGCTGTTCCTGCCGGGCGTAGTCGATCAGCGCCTCGACGACCGGGCCTAAGTCGCCGGCGATGATTTCCGACAGCCGGTACAGCGTCAAGCCGATGCGGTGATCGGTCACGCGGTTTTCCGGGAAGTTGTACGTGCGAATCCGCTGGCTGCGATCGCCGGAACCGACGAGCGACTTGCGTTCGGCGGCCCGTTTTTGGTCTTCGATGCTGCGAAAATGATCGTATACCCGGGTCTTGAGCACGCGGAGCGCCCGGGCGCGGTTCTTGTGCTGGCTTTTTTCGTCCTGGCAGCTTACCACGATGTTGGTCGACAAGTGGGTCAGCCGGATGGCCGAAGCGGTTTTGTTGACGTGCTGCCCGCCGGGGCCGCTGGCGCTGAACACGTCCTCGCGATAGTCTTCGCGCTTGATCTCGATTTCGACGTCCTCCGGCTCCGGCATCACGGCCACCGTGGCGGCCGACGTGTGGGTGCGGCCTTTGGTTTCGGTGTCGGGCACGCGCTGCACACGATGCCCGCCGCTTTCGTATTGCAGTTCGCGATACGCCCCTTCGCCCTCGACGCCGACGATGATTTCCTTGAATCCGCCCAGTTCGGTCGGGCTGGCGTCGAGCACTTCCAACTTCCAGCCTTTGGAGTCGGCGTAGTGCTTGTACATTTCGTACAGGTCGCGGGCGAACAGTGCTGCCTCGTCGCCGCCGGTGCCCGCGCGGACCTCCAACACGCACCGCGACCGCAGTGCGTCGTCGCCGCCAATGGTCATGTCGAGCAGCTCGTCGTACAGCTTCTCGCGTTTTTTGCGCAGCGCGGGCAGTTCGGCCTCGGCCAGTTCACGGACCTCGTGGTCGTCGTCCTCGGCCATCGCCACGGCGTCGGTGATTTGGCCGTTCAACTCCTTGAATCGCCGATACTTCTTGGCCAGCTTGCCCAGCGAACCGTGCTCGCGCATGACGACCGCCATGCGTTGCGAATTGGCAAGCACGTCCGGATCGGTGAGTTGGCGTTCCAACTCCTCGAAGCGTTTGAGTTTTTCGTCGAGTTCCTTACGCATAGCGTTAACCGCGAATCGGCGCGGCTCGAATTAACCACGGAGGTTACAGAGGAGGAGAACAATGATGAGTGATGAATAATGAATGATGAACAGAGTCACCTGACGGGCAAAGTCGCTCACCATTCAGCGCTCATCAATCGTCATTCGTCACTTGAATTTCACGGGAGATCTAGCGGCTATCAGGGCGCTCGCCGCGGCTCGATTGCGCGCACACCGACAACGCGCATACTGCCTACCAGCATTGTCTGGCGGCGACAAGAGAGAAGCGGTGGCTAACCTTCGGCCGCAGGCTCGGCCGCGGCCTTTTTGCCCCGTTGCAAGCTGGCGTATCCGCCGGCGAACTTGTTCTTGAACTTTTCGATCCGGCCGGCCGTGTCGATGTACTTCAGCTTGCCGGTGTAAAACGGATGGCAAGCGTTGCAAATGTCGATCTTCAGTTCCTTCCGCGTGCTGCGCGTGACGAACGTGTTGCCGCAGCCGCAATGGACCTGGGTATCGAAGTACTGGGGATGAATATCTTTTTTCATGGCTCCACGCTCGCTTCCGGCGTTGTACGGAAGCACTTTCCGGGGGGTGGCCGGGCACTGGATTGATCGAATTCAAAAGTATACGTTTGCCACCCATCGCCAGCAAGGGGCCTTTGCGGATCGGCGGGTCTGCGGCCGACCGAGATTTCCTACCTTTACGCCGCAGGGAACGCCACGTTACTTTGGGTGGTAGGGTTTTCCGCCGTGGTCGGCCGGCGTTTGCCACACGTCGAGCGACACCCAATTAGCGACACCCAATACTTCGACAAACCGCATTCGATAAGGATCCCTCGCCATGAAGCTTCTGCGGCCGATCTCGCGTCTTGGTTTGGCGATCAGGTACTTTCTGCTCGCGTCGGCGATTTACAGCCCCGCGCTTTGCTCGCCCCTCGTGGCCGAGGACATCTTTGCCGACGGCGGCGCGGTGCGGATCGAAGGCAGCGTAGCCTTCGTCGAAGGTCCGGCGTGGCACGCCAGCGGCAACGTCTACTTCACCGACCCCGGCAATAACCGCATCATGCGCCGCGACCCCAAAGGCGTGCTGCATGTCTTTCGCCAACCGTCCGGCGGCGCGAACGGTCTGGTGTTCGACGGCCAGGGCCGATTGATCGCTTGCGAAGGCGCGGGCGAAGGGGGCAACCGCCGCGTCACCCGCACGGAACTCGACGGCACGATCACCGTGTTGGCCGACAAGTTCGCCGGCCATCGATTCAACTCGCCCAACGACGTGACGATTGACGCCGACGGCCGCATCTACTTCACCGATCCGCGCTACGGCCCGCGCTACGGGCCGCGCGACGATATCGAGCAACTCGACGCCGCCGGCAAGCCGATCGAAGGCGTGTACCGCATCGATCCCGACGGCTCGGTCGCTCGCGTCATCGCCGGCGAGGTCGAACGTCCCAACGGTCTGGCGACTTCGCCCGACGGCAAATGGCTGTACGTCGTCGACAACCAGAACAGCACGCGCGACGGCAATCGAAAGTTGTGGCGGTTCGCGCTCGACGACGGCGCGGTCGACCTGAAAAGCCGTAAACTACTGCACGACTTCGGCCGCGGCCGCGGCGGCGACGGCATGGAAGTCGACAGCGAGGGGAGGCTGTACGTGGCGGCTGGCTACAACGTCGCCAACGAACCGCTCGAATCGGCCGACGTCGCCGCTGGCGTGTATGTGTTCACGCCCGAAGGCAAACAGGCCGGCTTCGTGCCGATCAAGATGGATATGGTCACGAACTGCTGCTTCGGCGGCGCGGACGGCAAGACGCTGTTCATCACGGCCGGACACACGCTGTGGAGCGTCCGCGTCACCACGCCGGGCTTCCATGTCTGGCCGAAGTTCGAGACGCCGCAGCGTTCGCCGGCGAACGAATGCGCACCGTCCACGGAGACGGCAACTGAGGCAGCAACAGAGCCAGCAACAGAGCCAGCAACAGAGGCAGCGAACGTGAGGACCGAACTCGTAGCGATGACGTTCAACATCCGCTACGACAATCGGGGCGACGGCAAAAACGCCTGGCCCCATCGCCGCGACGACGTGGGGAAATTGATCGCGCGGGAGCGGCCCGACGTCGTTGGCATGCAGGAGGCCCTGTCCGGACAGATCGACGACCTGAAAGAACGCCTTGCCGATTACGATTGGTACGGCGTCGGCCGCGACGACGGCCAGGCGAAAGGCGAGGCCGTGCCGATCTTCTACCGCCGCGACCGCTTCGACGTGCTCGATAAGGGAACGTTCTGGCTCAGCGAGACGCCCGACGAGGTAGGCAGCAAGGGCTGGGACGCCGCGCTGCCGCGGATCGCTTCGTGGTTGCGGCTGCGGGACAAGAAAACCGGCAAGGCGCTTCTGTTCGCCAACGTGCATTTCGACCACCGCGGACCCAAGGCGCGGCTCGAAAGCGCCCGGTTGCTGCGTCGCAAGCTACTCGAAATCGCCGGCGAACTGCCGATCGTGCTGGTCGGCGATTTCAACGCGTCGCCCGATTCACCGCCATACAAAGCGATGATCGAAACGGCCGCTTCGGAAAAAGCGGCGGACGATGCCGCCGACGCCGAAAACGATAAAGCATCGGCCGTTCTTCGCGACGCCCGCGGACTGGTCGAAAAGCCCGCCGGACCAAACACGACCTGGAACGGTTTCGAGAAAGCGGTCGCCGGCAACCGCATCGACCACGTCTTCGTCGATCGCCACTGGACGGTGTCCGCCTTTCGCGTGATCGACGAAAAGACCGACGACGGGCGATTTTACTCAGACCACTTTCCGATCGTGGCGAAGCTGCGGGTCGCGGCGGAGTAGCAGAAGCAAAAAGGTGTCAGGAACGAATGGCACTTCCTGAGTCGTAAGTTGTTGCGGTGATTTGATATAGGCGCAAA
>JBBDYI010000162.1:0-16022 GCA_040901705.1 Pirellulales bacterium
GGAAAAAACGCCAGCAATGACAGCTTGAAAGGGGTGGGTGCTCTGTGAGCACCTGCGATAGACGTTGTACCGGCCGACAATGGAGTCCGATTGCGGGCCCTGCAGTTCAGCGCGTTGACCTGGTGCTCACAGAGCACCCTACAGGTCCGGAACATTTGACTTCCGCGAGCCGCACGATGGTGATACAGTCGACGCCAGCAGCGGCGCAGGTACTCGCCGGATCGTTCGGTCAGGCCGTCGATCGGTTCTTGACGTATTTGCGCGTCGAACGGAACGCCTCGGACTTTACGATCAAGAGCTACCGCGAGGATCTGGCCGCGCTGGCGGAATTCTTGGCCGGCGATGACGGCGCATGCCCATCGCCGAACGGCATCGCGGCGGCCGACTTGCGCAGTTACGTTTCGGCGATGCACGACGCCGAGTATGCAAAGACCACGATCGCCCGGCGTCTGGCGTCGCTTCGAAGTTTCTTTCGTTTCGGACAGCGAGAGCAATGGTCCGACGGCAATCCGGCCAAGGCGCTGCGCAATCCGCGTAAGGCACGAAAGCTGCCGCATTTCCTTTCCACCGACGAGATCGGACGGCTCCTCTCCGCACCGGCGGGCGATGACGCGGCCAACGTTCGCGATCGCGCGATCCTGGAAGTGATGTATTCGGCCGGTTTGCGCGTGGGTGAGTTGGTCGGATTGGTCGACGGCGACGTCGACCTAGCCGAGGGGCTGCTCCGCGTCCGCGGCAAGGGAAAACGCGAGCGACTCGCGCCGATCGGCTCGTATGCGTCGCGGGCGCTGCGGCGATGGCTGAAGGTGCGAGTGTTGGCGAAATCCATCAAAGAAGGCGACGCCGCGCCGCTGTTCGTCAGCCGCTTGGGCCGCAAACTCACCACACGCAGCGTGGCGCGATTGCTCGAAAAGCACCTCGCCGCCGCCGGCCTCGACCGCCGCACGACGCCGCATACGCTGCGTCACAGTTTCGCCACGCATCTGCTCGACCGCGGCGCCGACATCCGCAGCGTCCAAGAACTGCTCGGACACAAGAGCCTGATCACAACGCAAATCTACACGCACGTCAGCACCGCCACTCTCCGAGCAGCCTACGAGAAGGCCCATCCGCGGGCGCGATAAAGGATTACCGCCCTGCGCGGCGCTTCGACTCGACGGCGGACGCAAGGACATTGGCTAGCTGCCTGGTTTGCTCGCGGGCGTCGAAATCTCGCAGCGCCGCCGCACGGCCTTCGCTCGGCGTGGCGGAAATCTGCTTCTCTGCCTGAACGATCCCCGCCGCAATGGCTGCCGGATCGACGGGATCGGCCACGACACCGAGTTGGTAATCGCGGACCAGGCGCGTCGTGGCTCCTTCGTCGTCGAGGGCGAGAATCGGCTTGCCAAAGAGCATCAATTCATACAGTTTGGCCGGGGCTTGAAGCGCCGTATTCTGCCGCACCACAATCAAGACGTCGGCCTCCGTCAGACGCCGCAGCGCCTCGTCGTGGGGCCGGCGACCGAGCAGGCGAACGAACTGCCCCGCGTCGTTTTTCGCCACGCACGCCGCGACGTCCGCGGGGTTGGCCAAGTAGCCGACTTGCTCGAATTCGACGCGTCGGCCTTGTCGATTGAGCAATGCGACCGCCTCGATTAGCGGCCGAATGTCGCGGCGGCCATATACGCTACCGGCATGACAGAGCCGAAGCGGCGCGTCGAGCGGTCTTGCATCGGCGGCCTGCACGAGCGCCTCGATACTCTCGCGCACCTGCGGATCGTATCCGTTCGGGATAACGGCGAACTTTTCGCGCCACTGCGGCGGAACGCGCTCCTGGACTTCCGCCAACAGTTCCGGCGTATTGAGAATAATGCGATCCGCCCGCGCGAAGCAAAGCCGTTCGAGGCGGTCCAGGATTGACTGCTTCAGGCGACCATTTTCTGACGCACCCCAACGGTGGTTCCAAGGATCGCGCAGATCGATGACGACCGGAATGCCCGTCCAGGCCTTGAGCGCCAAAGCGATCAGATGGCTGCTGTGCGGCGGACTGGAGGACAACAGCACGCGCGGCCTGCTCTCGCGCACAATTCGCCGCATGGCGGTCAGCGCCGGCACAGCCCACCATACATGCTTGTCGGGAATGCAGAACGGCGACGCAACGGCACGCGCTAGGCGCCGTGCGGTGGCCCGGCAACCGCCTCGAAATGTGGGACGCTCAGCAGTGTTTTTCGCCACACCCACCGCCGGCGTTTCTGTGGGCGACGACAGACCTTCCGTTGCAAGCAATCGACGTTTCCACGCCCGCGGAAGAGCCCACGGTCGCGTACGCACCACCGTCGCGGAGCGATCGGTCCAGTCCATGCGTGAATCGTCGCGCTCGACGGTCGACATTTCGCTTTCGGCCGTTACAACAAATGGCGTCCAGCCGAAGTCGGGAAGGAACTTGGCAAACCGCGCAGCACGAAACGCGCCCACCGCCGACGACGGAGGGTAAGCGAACGTCATGATTAGGACTTTGCTGTTCAAATCAATTGAAACGCTACGGCGTCGGAATGCGCGTTGAGTTGTCTGTCGGCGACGTCGGTGGATAGCGCCGCACCGAGGCACGACGTAGCCGCCTCACCTTTGCGGCTTTTAACCAGCGGCGAATCGTCGGATGTCGATGGAGCCAACGGCGCAGCGGATTAAACGCCCGCCTCGTCTGGATCGTGTCGACCGCACGTTCGAACTCGAGTTCGCAATTGCCGGGAGCTAGCGAGACTCCGCGTTCCTTCGCTAAATCGGCAAATCGTCGCACGGCGGCCAGCCAAACGTAAGTCCTGGGGATGCAACTCCTTGTCATAGTTGTGGGACGCGATCCCGAACGCAAGTACTGATCCAAGCTCTCAATGGCACTGGAATTGAATACGCCGGTCTGAGCAAACCATATTGGATCGACGAGGTCGCGAAGCTGATCGTAAACCGGACCTCGCACCCATTCGTCGTAATCGTGGTACGACGGACGCAGTTGTCTCCGCGCGCCCTCAGTCCGTCCCATCACGGCGCGATTTGTTCGAGGCCACGGCAACCGCACCAGCTTTTCGTTGTAGCTTCGCAGCAAGCAAGCATAAGGTTCGTTCGTTCGAAGTGCTGGGTGTATCGACCACATGAAACCGTAAACCGAGGGGTCGGTAAACATCTGATAAAAGTCGCAATGACGTCCGACTACACTCAGACCGGTTCCAAACAGCCCTCGCATGTAATGACATTGCTGTTCGTGTTCGCAATACACGTATTCGGGCTGTGCCGGTGTACGCGCACGCAGCGCGGCGAAATCCTCGATCAACGCGGCGGTTCCCGCAAGGGCAACTTTTGTTTCGAGCAGGGGAAACGCCTGTTGCGGTGAATACGGTTCGAGTTCCAACACCGTGCGGCCAGAATACTCCGCCCTGCCGACGCTGTCACCGTAGCTCCCAGCCAGGACAATGGCATCGGGTTCGACCTGGTGAAACCACATCGCGCGGTGGATATCCAGCGCCGGAATCAGGCCGCCCAGGTGTTTCGCCACTGTCTCGACGTTGTCGACGATATCGATTGCCGATAACGGAACGTGTATCCATTCAAGTCCAAGTATGCGAGCAACTTCTTTCCCGTACACGACGTCGCGCGAGTCGGGCAGCCCCCAAGTAACGCCGACAGGCTTGCCCTCCAACTCGCCCCGGCGATAGGCTTCCGAAAGCGCCGCCGCGATGATACGGCTATCGAGCCCTCCGGATAACATCAAATAAATGTGGCGACGGTTGCGACAAACTCGCAGCAACTCCGCTTCTAGTCGCGAGCGCAGTTCCGCAGCGATTCGCTCCGCATCCAGCCATTGAAGCCCGTGCGGCGGAATGTCCTCGTAACGAACGTCGCCCCTGGGCGGCGCCTCGGACATCCACGGCTGTCTCGATATTTCTGCGGTCAACGTCCGGTTCGCGCAGGGATAAAAGAAACACGCGACCGACATGAGGCCCGCTGGACTCCAAGTTATCCGGTCGCCGCTGGCGGCGAGGGCCGTGGAGTAGTCATTCCGCCAAATGCCGTCGAGCGACTGATACCGCGGCGTTTGAACCAAGTGGCGACTGGTTGTCAGGTCTCGTTCGACCATAGCCGGGGCGTTAATTGAAAATGTCGTGGAAGAAACGCGGCTTAACGGTGTGAGGCCATGGCATTTCTACGCAAACTGGCCGAAACGTAGACCATTCTCGAATGCACGCGTTCGGCAATGCGGTCGACCGCCCCTGCCGTGTCCGATGTTCGCGAAAACTGTCGATCTCAACGTGAATCTACCCATCGGCTCGCCAACCGCCGCCGAGGGCGTGCTTTCAATCTACTTCCATGATGACCCGAGGCTACGCGAAATATGAGGCTCGTCTGGCTAACGTACCACGGGCCGATCGAGTTCCAGTGACGATTATAGGGAAAAGCCCGACCGTAGCCGATGAATTGAACGCGGCGTCGGCGGCCGCTAGCTCCGGCCGCGACAGGAAAGCGAGCCATTCGCTGGCGACGCGTTGGCGGACGATCACACCGTCACCGCAATCGCTGCGTTTTCCATCCGACTTTCCGCCAGGCTCGTGTCGGCCGTAAGGGTGACTTGCACCGACCAGCGGCCGTGTTCGTCCGCCAGCACACGCCAGTGAGGCAGGACGACCACCGACTGATGGACGCCTTCGAAGCCGCCTTCGGATTGGCTGACCGACTCGATTGGGAACGTCCAGAAGCCGGTCGGACGGTTTACGTCGAAACCGACGTCGATGCCAAGCCATTCGTCGACGAGGTGCAGTCGCGTGGCGTCGGCAAGATCGAGCCGTGCGCCCAGTTGCCCGAAGCGTTCACCTTCGCCGCCGTGAAAGTAGCGATCGTCCGCGCCGGAGGGAAGGCCAGCGACATTGAACTCGGCGGCAAACAACAGCGGCTGTCCCGGAGGCAGGCCTTCCAACAGATAGGCGATTTCCAGAGCCGAACCGCCGGCGGCGAGCGTCACCCCCTTGGTCACTCGCACGGCGTGTCCGGCGGCGCTTCCGGCCCGCGCCATTTGCACTTGAATCCGATCCGGATTTCGCCGCAGCCGCGCCTCATACGGCGCGTGAACGAAATCGCCCAACTCGTCGGCCTCGCCGTGTTCGACGGCCTCGCGCGTCGCGTCGAGGCTGTAAAAATGATCGATCAAGCTTTTGCGGGGATAAGCGTCGTACCGCAACAGCGCATCGAGGCCATCTTGCTTGCAAACGACGCGGTCTTTGATCACCGCGGCGTGGTGCTCACCCTCCTCTTGCCCGTAGAGCAGCTTGCCGTGATACGCCTCTGGCCGGCGGGTAAGCGTGGCCAACAGATTGTGGCAGATCGTTCGGACGTCGAGCTCGGTCATCTGTCCGCCTTCGGACGGCGCGAGCAACACCGACAGGCGATCGCCAGCCATTCGCACTTCCTGCCGGGCGTCGAAGTTCCAATCGCCGACGTCGGCCTCGACCCACGGCCCGGTTCGCCCCGCCGCCTGGTCGAGCAGATTGTCCGCGGCGATCAAGTGATTGAACACGGCGTTGCGCAAATGCGGCAGGTAAATGCCGCCAAACGCACCGTGCCAGTAAGCACAATTGCATTGGCCGCGATACAACTCGGTGCGGGCGTGGTCGATCGTCTCGCCGCTCGCACCGGCCGCGATTGCCGCCTGCAACCGCGTGCTGACCGCCATCATCCGCGCATACATCTCGTTGGCTTCGTTGTATTTGACCTTGAAATTGCGCCAGAAGCCGCCACGGACGAACGGCGCGACGTGCGGCCAGCGGGAGTCGTGTTCCAAAGCGTGCCGCGAGGCCAGATAATCGTTCTGCTGCTCGGCCGGCAGCACCCACTCGGTCATCTCGCGATAGCTGGCGGTCGGCAGATAAATCTTGCCCAACGGCGACGTGCGGTCGAGTACGTCCGCCGGCGTAGTAACGTGGATCCAACTCTGATTCTCGACAAGCAAATCGAACAACCGACGCAGCCAGCCGTTTTCGTAAACGTGGCGATGCGTCTCGGGCCAGGAGCCGAACTTCTCGCCATCGTCGGCGAATACGGCGACGGCGCCCGGATGCCGCGCGGCCAATTCGCCCAAGTGGTCGATCGTCCGCTGCGGCTCGTCGAACGGAATGATGTATCGCAGCCGCTCGTCGCCGGGAAACACGAGCAATACCCGGCCATCGTCCTCGGTGACGTAATATCCGCCAAGCTGGTCGTCGACCAGGCCGGCGCTCTTGAAGTGCGAATCGTCGAGCAGCGTGTAGCGGATGCCGGCGTCGACGAGATCAGCCGTCAGTCCCGGCTCCCACACCCGCTCGGCGATCCACATGCCTTGAATTGTCGCGCCGAGTCGATTTTCGAGCCACCGCGAATACGTGCGAATTTGGCCGATCCGGTCCCGCGACGGAATCATCGTCAGAATCGGCTCGTAAAACGCCCCGCCGAGAATCTCCACGCGGCCCTCGGCCACCAGCGCCGCCAGCCGGTCCAGATATTCCGGATAGTGCGCGTCGAGCCACTCCATCAGCGGGCCGCTCGTGTGCAGGCCGATGCGCAGGCTCGGATACTGCTCGAACAGGTCGAGAAACGGCAGATAACCGTCGCGATAAGCTTGCTCGAAAACGCCGTCGAAGTTGCCGACCGGCTGGTGATTGTGCAGAACCAGGGAAAGATGAACACGGTGCGTCATAGCGGCGATCGTGCGGGAAGTAAGTGGGCGTTATTTCGACGTCGACGGAAACGTTTCGCTAATCGTTTTGATCGGCAATGTCCGGTGCGTGGCTATCGGCAAAGCGGGGCAAAGATTTCCGGTCTGGCGATTTAGGCAAGACGTTAACGCAGTTGTGCGGAAAACTCCAAGGGCGATACCACGCCGTGCGTCACGTCAGCGCCGCACGCAGCCGCTCCGCCGCTCGCTCCGGCGAAACCGGGTTAATGTAGCAGCCGCTGCCCATTTCGAAACCGGCCCACGAAGTCACCCGCGGGTAGAGTTCTACGTGCCAGTCGTAGTGCAGCGCTTCGCGGCTGTCGAATGGCCCCGAATGGATGACGAAATTATAGGCCGGCCGGTCAAGTACCTTTTCCAATCGGGCGATGACCCTCCGCGTCATCGCGGCCACGGCGGCGAGCGCTTCGTCGGTGGATGTGTCGAAATGGCTCATCGGTCCGCGCGGAAAAATCCACGTCTCGTAGGGAAATCTCGACGCGAAAGGACACAGGGCCACCGCCCATTCGTTCTCCTCGACGATCCTCACGCCGGCGGCCGTTTCCGCGGCGACCATCCGGCAAAATACACAGACACGTTCGCGCTCGAGGTACTGCCGCGCGAGCAGCCAGGCGAAACCCATTTCGAACGCAGTCTGCCGCGTGGCCAAAATCTGCGAATGGGCGTGCTCGATCGACGCGCCGGCGGCGCTGCCCACGTTCTTGAACACCAACGCCGACGCGACGCTCTCCGTGGCGCGGATCGCCGCCATCCGTTCTCGATACACGTCGAACAACTCGATCGCCGCCTCGTCGCTCATTTCGCCGAGGCTCGTCAAGTGCTCCGGCGTATCGACGATAACTTCGTGAAACCCGTCGCCCGGCGCGGCGCGGAACAGACTCCCGCGAGCTGGTGCATCGACTTCGGAAAACTCGTAACCCGTCGTGGCGCCCTCGACCGCCGGAAAGAGATTCGAGACGACACGGACTCGCCACTGGCTTTCGTCCCCGTTCCAATCGGCCGGCCGCCGCACCAGCAGCGCTTCGGGAGTTTGTGCCTCATTGCCCGGACAAAATGGGCACGGCCCGTCGCGCCGCTCGGTTCGCGGCATGAAGAATTCGTTCGGCCGGTCGGCACGATTCTCGGCGATGATCACCCACCGCGGCAGCAACAGATCGTGACGAACTTCGGACATACGGGCGGCGGTTGACGGTCGATCGCGGCAGGGCGGATGGAATGTCGGCCGGTTTGGCTTCGGTTGCCAAATCCTATCCGTCCACCGCCGGCTTGGGCAGGGCAAATCGCCGGCGGCGGAAGTTTCTTTCGGCAGGGATCGCTCGTCTCATCGCGGTGCCTCATCGCGGCGCGAACCGCCTCCGGCCGAGCGTCGTGACCTCCATGCCGCTCAAGTCGATCGCCACGCGGACCGCGCCGACCCGCGCCGTGTGAAGTGGCGTGGCGTCGACTTTGCCGTACACTTCCGCCAGCAACGCCGGATTGCCGCGAAATCCGCCACTCACGACCGCCCACTCCGGTGCCGCCCAACGGGCAAATTTCAGCGGGCTGCTGGCCGGGCTGCCGTGATGCGGGGCAAGCAGCACGTCGCAATCGAGGGCCAGCCGCTCGATCAGCCGACTTAGGCCGGCCCCTTCCAGATCGCCGGTCAGCAGCACGCGGCGGGCGCAAAAATCGATTGCCAGCACAACGCTATTGGAATTGTCGCTGCCGACGACGCCCGAGGCCGGCGGCGAGAGCACGCGCAGCGACACGCCGCCGCCGGCCGCCAGCTGATCGCCATCCGCAATCGTTTCGAGCCGCGCACGGCTGTCGTCGATCGTCGACATCAACAATCGCACCGCCGCGCCAAGCTTCTTGCCGCCACGCTCGTCGAACATCACCGGCGACACCATCACCGTGCCCACGTCGAACCGCTCCATCAGGTACGGCACGGCGTTGAAGTGATCGGCGTCGGCGTGCGAGATGACCAGACCATCGATCCGCGTGATCCCCCGCCACCACAGATAACCGGCGATCGACCGGCCGCCCGACTCCGGCGATCCCATGTGCCCGGCGTCGTAGAGCAGCGTGCGGCCGTCGGGCAATTCGACGACGACCGCACAGCCGTGGCCCACCGAAAGAAACGTCACGTCCATACGATCGCGTGGCAGCGCGCGCCATGCCCCGACGGCAAATGCCACGCCGATCCAACCAACGACGAGCGCCGCCCGCCACCGCCGCGCGACGATCCCGCGCGGCAATGCCACAAGCGTCGCCAACAGCAGGTAAAAGACGAGCATCCACCAATCGTCCGGTCCTGGAACCCAATACCGTCCGCCGGGCACGCTTCGAGCAGCATCGACGATTCCGTCGAGGACGTGAAAGCTTGCACCGCACAGGCTACCGAAGAAATCGCCCAACGGCGGAACGAGTCCGCCGACAAGCATCACCAAGAATCCGAACAACATCGCCAATGCCATCGGCAGCCAGACCACCGCATTGAGCAACACGGCGATCGGCGTGCAAAGATGAAACCGCGCCATAATCAGCGGCATCGTCAACAGCCACACGGCCAACGAGGCCAGCGTGACTTGTGCCGCCCACCGCCCGGCGGACCGCGCCCAGCGCATTGGCCAGGGATCACTGTGCCGCAGCAAACGGTCCAATGCGTCCGGCGACGGTTGGTACAACGCGCGCAAGTCGAACGCCGCGAACACCGCCATACAAAGAAACGAAAGCTGTGCCCCGACGCGAAACAGTTCCGCCGGGTTCATCGCCAGCACAACGATCGCGGCCGCAGCGAGCGTGTTCCATTGCAGCGCACGCCGGCCGAGCAGCGCTCCCGCGCACAGCGTCACCACCAACACGGTTGCGCGGACGACCGGCGGATTCGAGTCGGTCAGCCGCGCGTACAGCACGACGAGCACGGCGATCGCGATCAATCCCCACCGCGACGGCAACAGCCCCAACCGCAACAGAAAGAACATGAACCCGGCCAGAATGCCCAAGTGCAGACCAGAGATCGACAGCAGATGCACCGCGCCGGTCTCGATGTACGCGGCCATCACGTCGGAGTCGATATACTCGCGTTCGCCCAACAGTACGGCCGACGCCAACGGAGCCTGGTCCGCGTCGATGTGCCGCCACAGGATGTCGTGACCGCGCCGCCGCAATTGCTCGAACGCGGCCGCGACGCTCCAAGAAGCGCCCTCATCCAGCGGCACGACGCTCGCCTCTTGCGCCGCTGTAATCCGGGCAAGCGTCCGGTCGCCGCGAGCATGCTCGGCAAAGTCGAACTCGCCCGGATTGTGCAGCGGCCGCGGCGCGACGAGCATCGCATACACGCGCACCCGCGTGCCGACCGCATGATCGGCCATCCTACCGCCAACGTACAGTGTTGCGCGGCCGGAGCAATCTCGCCACGCATCGCCGTCGCGTATCGCCGCGATCTCCAGCTCGACCCGCGTGCCATCCTCGGCCGGCACGATCCGCATCACGTCGTGCGGCGGCGCGGGCACATACCGCGGCAGCGACTGCGTAACGCCCTCGACGCACACCGGCCGAGCCTCCAAGTCGGCGTACAACCCAATGTCGTCGGCGGCGAACAAATGCCAGCGGTCGTGATGCCAAAGACCGGCAACCGCCGCCACGGCCAGCAGCAACACGAACTGCGCGGCCCTATCGCGCCGCGCCAACCGAAACGCGAACCAAACCGCCAAGGTCGCCGCGGCCGCAACCAGCCAAGCCTCGAACCCGATGGCTACGTGTCGATCGACGACCATCCCTATCGCCGCCGCGGCCAGCACGACAACCAGCGGATGCCGCTGACGTGGACGTGAAAGCTGCGCCGCTGCCGCGGAGGTTGTCGCGGTCATATCACGTCGTCCGATGCAGCGGCGTCACCGATCAGGGCGTCGAATTCCGCTTCGGTCAACACGCGCACACCCAGCGACCTGGCCTTGTCGAGCTTGCTGCCGGCCTCTTCGCCGGCGACGACGAAGTCGGTTTTCTTCGACACGCTCGATGCGGCCCGACCACCGAGCGACGCGATCAGCTCCTTGATTTCGTCCCGTTTGTATTTCTCAAGCGTGCCGGTGACGACGACCGTTTTGCCGACGAGCGGTCCTTCGGCAGCCCGCCGTTGGGGCGACGTCATCCCCACGCCACACGCCGCGAGTCGGTCGATCGTTGTCGTGCCATGCGCGGAATGCAGATACTCGTGGACGCTCTTCGCGATGATCGGGCCAACTTCATCGACGTTGGTCAGTTCCTCGCTGCTCGCCGCACACAGGGCGTCGATCGACCCGAAATGCTCGGCCAGCACCGTCGCCACGCGGCCGCCCACGTGGCGGATCGACAGAGCGTTGAGCAACCGCGCCAGGCCGCGCTGCTTGCTCACTTCGATCTGCGCAAGCAGATTCTCCGACGATTTCTTCCCCATCCGTTCCAAGTCGACGAGCTGGTCCAGCGTAAGGTCGTACAGATCGCCGTAATCCTTCACCAGTCCGTCGGCCACCAGTTGATCGACCAACTTGTCGCCCAGGCCCTCGATGTCCATCGCGTTGCGCGTGGCATAGTAACGAATCCGCTCGCGAATCTGCGCCGGGCAGGCGTGATTCGGACAGCGGATATACACGCCCCCTTCGTCCTTTTCGACCGCCGTGCCGCATTCGGGGCACTGCTTCGGGAACGGAAACTTGGGCAGGTCGCCGTCGCGGCGATGAACTTCGACGCGAACGATGTGCGGGATGATTTTGCCCGCCTTTTCGACGACGACCACGTCGCCGATCCGCACGTCTTTGCGCTCAATCTCGTCGGCGTTGTGCAGACTGGCGCGACTGACCGTCGTGCCGGCCAGTTCGACCGGTTCGAGATCGGCAACCGGCGTGATCGCGCCCGTCTTGCCGACTTGCACGCGAATGTCGAGTAGCCGGGTCGTGGCCTCGTACTTTTCCCACTTGTAGGCGATCGCCCAGCGCGGGCTTTTCGAGGTCGCCCCCAACCGGTCGCGCTGGTCGAAGCGATTGACCTTGAGCACCAGACCATCGACCTCGAAATCCAATTCGTGCAGCCGCTCGATCAACTCCTCGCAGTGTGCTACGGCCGCGTCGAAGCTGGGGAAACATTCCACGTGCGGCGTCGGCACGAGGCCGAAACGCCGCACTTCGGCCAGGAACTCCATGTGCGTTTTGGCCGCGAGGCTGCCGTCGATTTGCCCGACGCCGTGACAAAACAGCCGCAACCGCCGGGCCGCGCATTTCCGCGGATCGAGCAACCGGACCGCGCCGGCCGCCGCGTTGCGCGGATTGGCGAGCAGTTCGGGTTCCTTGCCCGCCAGTTTGGCTTGTTCCACCAGCTCGGCGTTGACCGCCGCCAGATCGCTGTTACGCATGTAAACTTCGCCGCGGACTTCGAACACGGCCGGCACGTTCTCGCCAGTAAGCCGCAGCGGCACGTCGGGAAACGTGCGAAGGTTATGCGTGATGTCGTCGCCGACGCGGCCGTTCCCTCGCGTCGCCGCGCGGGCGAGCAAGCTGTCGACATACGTCACCGCCACCGCCGCGCCGTCGACCTTCAGTTCGACGACCCACTCGATCGGCTCGTCCGGCAGCAGCTTCGCCACACGGACGCCGTATTGCCGCAGCTCCTCGATGCTGTAGGTATTGTCGATCGACATCATCGGCACGGCGTGATCGACCGACGCCAGATGCTCGACCGGCTGCTCGCCGACACGCTGCGTGGGGCTGTCCGGCGTGACGAGATCGGCGTGGCAGGCTTCGAGCGACTTCAGCCGCTCCATCAGCTTGTCGTAGTCCCGATCGGAAATCTCTGCCGCGGCGTCGACGTAATACTTGCGGTCGTGGTGGCGAATCTCTTCGCGCAGCTTCTCGATTTCGCGTCGCGCGGCGGTTTCAGACATGGATCAGCAACCGAAAAACTGGCGGGCGGGCGAAATCGCTCAGGCCACCATTATTCCGCCGCCGCCGCCGCCCGCCAATACGGCGTAAATACGTCACGACAGTTCCGCCAAAGCGGATCCTCACGCGCCACGCCCTTGCCATGCGCCGGTCGAATAGCTCAAAATGATGTATAGCCCGTCGCGGCGGGTCGCGATTCCGAACCGACCCTCGTCTTTTGTCCACCGCTATGTTCAGTTGGCTGATGATCGCCGTGATTCTGTTGGCCGTTGGCCTGGCGGTCATCGTGTTAGAGCTGTTCGTTCCGTCGGGCGGCGTATTGGCGATTGTCTCGGCGGCTGCGATCGTCGGATCGATCGTCGCGGCGTTGATGCACGAAGACCGTACGATTGGCATGTCGTTCGCCGTGGCCGAAGTGATCGCCGTAGTCGGCGGTCTGGCGCTAATTGTCCGGTGGTGGCCACAGTCGTCGATCGGCCGCCGCATCGCGCCGGAACTTCCCCGCGAGGACGAGATTCTGCCCGACAACGAGTCGCTCAAGCAGCTCGTCGGCAAGGTCGGCTACGCCAAGAGCATGATGCTGCCCAGCGGCGCGGTCGTGGTCGAGGGGCGAACGGTCAACGCGGTGAGCGAAGGAATGGCGATCGAAGCCGGCGAAGCCGTCAAGGTCGTCGAAGTCCGCGGCAACCGCGTCGTCGTCCGCAAGGTCGAGTTCGCGGGCCAACCGCAAAAGCAGCGGCAAGGCCGCGAGGACGACCTATTGTCGCGACCGATCGAGGAGCTTGGCCTGGAAGGATTGGGCGAATCGCTAACTTGATCGTCACGTCTACGCGGCAAATCTCCCGTGGCATTCGCTACGCCGCCGCGGACAAATCCGGTACAAATTCAGTTTTTTTTCCTCCATTTGGGTCATAGCATCGGCCGTCGTTCCGTGGGTAAACTGGTAGACGCGTCGGATAGTTCCGTTAGTCGGAATTATTCCGATTTCGACGAATTTGTGTACAGGCGCGATTCTGTAGCGACGTTGACTTTAGACCGGTTGCAACTTTGCTTGCTTATTTGGAGGGTCTCATGAGATTGCTAAGCGGACGTTTCCTTCTTCTCGGCGCGGCCGCGGCGTGGACGATTGGGTCCGCCGGTTTTGCCGTTGCCGCCGGCGTACCGGCCGGCAGTTCCATTCTGTTTACGATTCCCGACTACACGGACACGTTCACGGGCACCGACAGCGGCGGCATTCCGGGTCGCCCGTATATCGCCGCGGGATTGCCCGACTATCCGATCGAAAACAACTTCGGCAATCCGCGCGACCACTTCATCCAGCAAGCCGGGAGCGCGTTCAGCATCGCATCGGACGCCGGTCCAGGTTTCGTTCAGGGCGGTGCGCCGGCATATCCCGTGAGTCTGGGCGCCAACGCCAGCGGCGCCGGTAGCGACACCGGCTTCACACAGACCGGCGGAAACAATCTCGGCTACGGCGTCGAGTATTGGCTGCGCGACGAGTACGTCGTTCAGGTCGATGCGATTCAAGTCACCGACCGCGTTGATATCACGTCGGGCGATTTGCCGACCGGCGGACATATCTTCACCACGAATTCGATCTCCGTTTTCTTTCGCGGCGACGGATCGGGTGGTGCGTCAGTTTTCAATGGCGCCACCGATACGCCGATTCCCGGCATCAACACGGGCATCGCGGCCTGGAACGCCGCGGCCAACGGCGGCCAGAGTCGCTGGTACAACTACGCCGTGCGCTTCAATCAGCCGGCCAACGAGATCGAACTCTACGTGGATCAGGTGTCTTTGGGCGTGGTCGACTTGAATACGTTCGCCGGGGGAATCTACTCGGCTGGTTTCTCCAATCACTTCGTCGGCGTAAGCACGAACACCGGCGACCGCACGTGGACGGACAACTTCCAGGTCGGCGGCGACGGTGCCCAAACGGGCATGCCGCCCGTACCGCCTGAACCGCATCCTAATCCTGGCGTGATCCCAGGATTGCCGGCGGGTTTGGTCTCGTTTTGGGACTTCGACGAAGCCGACGGCCCCGTGCCCGGTCGGACGCTGAATTTTGCCTACGATCGCGCCGGTGGCGAAAACCACGGCAGCTTTGTCGGCACTACCGAGCGAGCTCCCGGCCTGGTTGGAGTCGGTTCGGCCCGGCTCCACGACGCGGCTGGCGAAGGCGTCAACGCCGGTCCCGGCGTCGGCAACAATTTCTCGATGACCGACGGCATCACCGTCGAAACGCTGTTTGTCACCAGTTTCGACGGCAGCGATCAGGCTGAGTTTTTCCGCAAGGAAGACGGCGGCAATCGTATCTTGCTGTCGTTTCAATCGGACGCGAATACGAACAACGCGTTTGGCCAGTTGATCGGTTCCGACGCCGGTTTTCCCGGCATCTCGCTTGGTCTGAACACCGGCGGATACGCGGAAATGGACGTGGCGCTCGATGGGTTGGGCGGTCGGCCAAGCTTGGCACAAATTGCCGATGGCAACGTCCACCATTTAGCGGCGACTTACGACGCCGCCACCGGAGTCCGGGCGATGTACATCGACGGTGTTTTGGTCGGCAGTTTCGACGGCGCGGACAACGTGCCGATCCTCAGCGGCGGCGCTGCGGCGGCGTTCATCGGCAGCTCGAACGGTGGCGAGCCGTTTCCCGGCACCTTGGACGAAGTGGCCGTTTGGAATCGCGCGCTCTCGGCAAGCGAGATTCAGTTTCACTTCGCCAATGCCATGGCTGGAAACAGCTATTTCGTGCCGGAGCCGGGCACGACGACGCTGGCGGTGTTCGGAATGCTGGGGCTGTGTGGCCTCGGGCTGCGGCGTCGTCGCAACAAGTAAGGCGGCGCATGCTTCGGCGCTCGCCGTCGAGGAGTCGATCGACGTAGTTTGAATCTCACGTGGGCCGTCCAGTGCGAATCACCGCATTGGGCGGCCTGTTTTTTGGACCAGTTCTCAGCGCTTTGGCAGGTCTGCTATGAAGTCGCGACGCGCGAAACGCTCTCAACGTCTGTGGTCGCTGGAAACGCTGGAAACGCGCT
The DNA here is from genome assembly GCA_040901705.1 of Pirellulales bacterium. Taxonomy (GTDB): domain Bacteria; phylum Planctomycetota; class Planctomycetia; order Pirellulales; family PLA5; genus PLA5. Next base: position 15,666 of record JBBDYI010000162.1, read on the forward strand.
GCGTGCTCGACAGTACCGTGGTGCTCAACGAGATCATGTACAACCCGCAAGGCGGCGGTGAATCGCTCGAATGGATCGAGTTGCACAACCAGATGGCCGTCGACATGGACATCTCGCGGTGGCGGCTTTCGGATGGCGTGTCCTTCACGTTTCCGGCCGGAACGGTGGTGCCCGGCGGCGGGTATCTTGTCGTGGCGGCCGATCCGGCGGCATTGTCCGCGGCCGGCGAGTTCACCGGCGCGCTCGGCCCGTGGACCGGGGCGCTGGCCAACGGCGGCGAGCAGATCGAACTTCGTAACAACAGCGACCGCGTCATGGACGCCGTCGACTATGGCGACAACGGCGAATGGCCCGCCG
>JBBDYI010000162.1:16032-27178 GCA_040901705.1 Pirellulales bacterium
GCCGCGGCCGACGGCAGCGGCGCGACGCTGGCCAAGATCGATCCGCTCACGGCCAGCGAGCCGGCGGCCAACTGGCGAGCCAGTGGCGGAGTCGGCGGCACGCCGGGAGTGGTTAACTTCTCTCCGCCCGAAGAAGTCAATCTGCCCGCCGCCGTCGTGTCCTATTGGAACTTCGACGAAGTGGCCGGTGCGGCCATCGACGTGGCGGACGGAAACAACGGCGCGCTGGGCGCCGCGGCGACACGAACAAGTGGGCTTGTCGGCGGCGGCGCGATTGCTCTGGTCGACGATCCCGCCTCATATGTTGGCGTTGGCGCGGGGACCAACGACAACTTTGCGGTGTCCACCGGCGTCACCGTCGAAGCGGCGATCGAGCCAAACTGGGACGGCGCGGGCAGCGCCACGCTGTTCCGCAAGGCGGAGAACGTCGGTGCGACGCTGCTGTCTTACTGGTCGTTCGACGAATCCAACGGCGCGCCCGCCAACAGCAGCGTGCTCGACAGTGTTGGCGGCAACGATGGCACGCTGGTTGGAACGGCTACGCATACCGCCGGCATTCGCGGCTTGGGGGCGGGGCGATTCAACGATGACCGGCTCGACGCCGTGTCGCTCGGCGCAGGCGGAGTCGACGTTACGGACGGCATCACGATCGCGGCCTGGATCGAACCCGAATGGTCGGGCGTGGCATTTACGTACGATGCAATCTACTACAAGAACGACGGCATCAAGCGAGTCTCTCTGGAATTTCAGCGCGATTCGGGCAACGCTGCGGCCGATCCACCCGTCGCCGGCACGCAGCCTGCCGTGCTATCCTTCGGCCTGAACACCGGCGGCACGCTCCGCGAACTCGACATGCCTTTGGGCGTCAACCTCTCCGCCCTACCCAACGGCACGCCGACGTCGGGCACGGTGTATCTGACTGCGCCCGGCGGCGCGCTCGGCCCCAACGACGTCGTCCTCCGCGACGGCGCCGCCCATCACGTCGCCGCCACATACGATGTCGCCAGCGGCGAAAAAGCAATCTGGATCGACGGCGTCAAACGCTGGTTTCGTGCGTACGCCGCTGGCACGCCCGTTTCGACGGGAGGATCGGCCATCGCGACGATCGGAAATCTCGCCACGAACGTCTTGCGACCGTTCAACGGCGTCATCGACGAAGTGGCGATTTGGGGTGACGCCCTGTCCAGCACGCAAATCGCGGCACTAGCCGGCACGGACTCGCCGTTGACGCTGCCATCGACCGAGCCGAACAACCGCATTTCGCTGGAACTGCAAAACGACGGCAACAACGCCGCGGCCAATCCACCGGTGGCCGCCGGGCCGGTGCTATCGTTCGGGCTGAACGTCGGCGGCGCGTATGAAGAACTCGATATGCCGCTCGACGGCGTGGCCGGCCGCCCGACGCTCGCCCAACTGCAAGACGGCAATACACACCACGTCGCGGCCACCTACGACAGCGCAACCGGCGTCAAGGCGATCTGGATCGACGGCACGCAGCGGTTCTCCGTAAACCTCACTCCGGGCGCAGCGATCGACAGCGGCGGCGCTGGCCTGGCCACGATCGGCAATCGCGGACCCTCCGGCGACGCGCCCTTGGCCGGCACGATCGACGAAGTCGCTTTCTGGAACCGTGCGCTCGCCAGCGGCGAGGTCCAGCAGCACGCCACGGCGATCCAAGCGGGCCGCGATTATTTCGCCGATCTGAATACCGCCGCCGCGACGCTGGCCTTCAATGAAACCGCGCCCGGCGCGGCCGGATTCTGGGCCGAACTCGTCAATTACGGCAACACTACGGTCCAACTCGGCGGCCACGTGATCGTCGGTTCCGAAAACCCGGCTCATCGCTACGTGCTGCCGGCGGGAAGCCTCGCGGCGGGTGGTTTCGTGACGATTACCGAGGCCGAACTCGGCTTCACGCCGACGGACGGCGAGCGGCTGTTTCTCTACAACCCGTCCGAGAATCTGGTCATCGACGGCGTGGCTGTCGACAACGAACTGCGCGGCCGGCTGCCGCAGGCCACTGGTCCGTGGCTGTTCCCCGACGCGGCCACGCCGGGAACTGCGAACAGCTTCGCCCTGCACGACGAAGTTGTCATCAACGAGATCATGTACCACGCGCGGCCGACGTTCGCCCAAGAAGCCCAAGACCAAACATCGCAACTCGTCTCGCTCGGCAGCACCTGGCAGTACGAGCAGTCCGACACCGACCTGGGCGCGACGGCCTGGAAAGACGTCGGTTTTACGCCCAGCGGATGGTCGACGGGTCCGGGCCTGCTCGGCGCCAGCAGTGGCGGCGGCAACTACAGCGCCATCGTGCTGGCCGACGGGCCGCTGGCGTATTGGCGGCTGGGCGACGCCGGACCAGCGGTGACTGACGCTTCGGGCAATGGCCGCAACGGCACGGCCGACGCCGGGGTCGCTTTCGGTCAGACCAGCCTGATCGGCTCCGACGCATCGAACGCGGCCGTCAACACGATCGGCACGTCGCGGGTCACGATCGGCGGTTTCGAGAAGTTTCCGGCCGGATCGACGGGCTATTCCGTCGAGTATTGGATCAAGCTGCTCGCCCCGCCCACGGGATTTCACAACATCGTCGGCGACGGCGAGTCGAGCGGCGATTTCTACCTGATGAATTACCTCACCGGCGGCGGCCAGATTCGACCTCACTTCAACGGCGCAGGCACGGTTTCGACCGATAGCAACGGCACGCTGCAAGCCGGTCAAACCTACCATGTCGTCACCACTTGGGACCGCACGAGCGGCGTCGGCTCGATCTATATCAACGGCGCTCTCGATAAGGCCGTCAACATCGGCGGCGGCGCGCCGGTAAACACGAACAATCCGATCTACCTCGGCAAGGACAATCGCGAGACGGGCGGCAACTTCATTCTCGACGAAGTCGCCATCTACAACCGCGCCATGAACCCGACGGAAATCGCGGAGCACTTCAACGCGGGCGGCGGCATTGCATTCGACACGACGCTCGGTCTCGGTCCGACGACATATTATTTCCGCAACGAATTCACGTTCGACGGCGATCCGGCCAGCACAACGCTGTCGCTGCGAACGTTCGTCGACGATGGCGCGGTGTTCTACTTGAACGGTCAGGAAATCTACCGGCAGAACATGCCGGCCGGGGTGATCGGGCACAATACGTTCGCCTCGACGGCGGTGAATGGGCCGGCAATCAGCGCCGCGATTCCGATCGCGGCCATGCTGCAAAACGGCACGAACGTCCTGGCCGTCGAACTGCATCAGGCCGATAGCGGCGATCTCGACGTGGCATTTGGCGCGGAGTTGACCGCGGCCGAATCGATCGAGGCGGGCAGCGGATTCGCCGAATCGGAAGAAGAATGGATCGAACTGTACAACCGCTCGACGACGGCGGTCGATCTCTCGAATTGGATGATCGAAGACGCCATCAATTACACGTTCCCGATCGGCACGACGATCGCGGCCGGCGAATACCTGGTGCTCGCCAAAGACCCGGTGTCGCTGGCGGCGGCGCATCCAAGCATCCGCATCCTCGGCGGTTACTCGGGGCAACTCTCGGACGGCGGCGAGCGAATCACGCTCAAGGACGCCAATAAGAACCCGGCCGATACGATCACGTATGCCGACGACGGCCGCTGGTCGGTCTACCCCGATGGCGGCGGGTCGAGCTTGGAGTTGCGCGATCCGCACGCCGACAATGCCCTGCCGGAAGCCTGGGCGGCCAGCGACGAAACCGACAAGTCCGAGTGGCGAACCTACACGTACCGCGGTATCGCCTCGGTGCCGCCCAACTCGCCCAACCCGACGACGTACAACGAATTCATCCTCGGTCTGCTCGACGCCGGCGAAGTATTGCTCGACGACATCAGCGTTCGAGAGAACCCCAACACGACCAGCATGCAGTTTCTCCAAAACGGTACGTTCCAAAACGACACGATCGGCGCATCGCCGGCCACGTGGCGGATCGCCGGCACGCACCGCGGCACGGTCGTCGTCGATCCGGACAACGCGGCGAACAAAGTGCTGCATCTGATCGCCTCCGGACAGGCCGAGCATCTGGCCAACCACGCCGAAACGACGCTCAAAGCCGGCGCGCTGTTCGAGACCGTCGTGCTGGGCACGGAATACGAGATCACGTTCAAGGCCAAGTGGCTCGCCGGCTCGCCGCAGTTCAACACGCGACTTTTCTTCAATCTGCTCCCGAAAACGACGATTCTCGAAACACCGGCGAGCGGCGGCACGCCGGGCGAGCGCAATTCGACGCTCGCCGGAGCAAGCGAAGCCGCGGCGAACATCGGGCCGACGTTTGGCAACCTTGCCCACGCGCCGCTGATTCCCACAGCCGGTGAACCCGTCACTGTTTCGATCGAGGCGGCCGATCCCGATGGCGTCCAGTCGATGACGCTGCGATATGCGGTCGGCGGCGGTGCCCTGCAAAGCGTCACGATGACGCTGGCGGGCGGTGCCTATCACGGTACGATTCCAGGCCAAGTCGCCAACGCGGTGGTGCAGTTCTTCGTCGAAGGCCGCGACTCGCTCAATGCCCTGTCGTCGTTTCCCGCGGCGGGTGCGGCGTCGCGGGCGCTGTACAAAGTCGGCACGACGGCCAACTCCACCAATCTGCACAATTTGCAGATCATCATGACGCCGGCCGACGCGGCGATTCTCGGCCAGTCGACGAACTTGATGAACAACGCGCCGTATGGCACGACCGTCGTCTACGAAGGCCGGGCGTACTACGACGTCGGCGTGCGGCTCAAGGGGAGCGAGCATGGCCGGCCCGACGTCAACCGCCGTGGATTCTTTCTGGTGTTTCCGCCGGACGACCTATTCCGCGGCGTGCACAAGTCGGTGGGCATCGACCGTTCGGGCGGCTGGCGGTACAACCGGCAAAATGGCCAGGAAGAGATCGTCATCCATCACTTCATCAACGCGGCCGGTGGCGTGCCCAGCTCGTACAACGATCTGGTCAACGTCGAAGCCCCCGGCGTGACGACCGGTTCGGCGATCTTGCAGATGGGCCGCTTCACCAACATCTTCCTCGATTCGCAGTACGAGAACGGCGGCGATGGCACGCGGTGGGAATACGAGCTGATCTACACGATGGGCACCAGCGCCGGCGTCGAAAGCCCAAAGGTCGCCGCCGAAGGTCCGTCCGTATTCGGGACGCCGATTCGCGACAAAGGCGACGACAAGGAATCCTACCGCAACAACTTCCTGATCAAGAACAACACCGACCGCGACGATTTTTCCGGCATCGACGCGCTGGCCGAAGCCCTCGGCCTGCCGGCCGGAAGCGCTGCGTATTACACGGCCACGCAACAGGTGATCGACGTCGACCAGTGGCTGCGGGCGTTCGCTGCGGTGTCGCTGGCCGCGGTGAGCGACAGCTATTTCAACAATTCCAACGCCCACAATGCCACGTTCTATCAGCGACCCAGCGACGGCAAGATACTGCTGTTCCCGCAGGATATGGACTTCGCATTCCGCAACGGCGAGACAAGCACACTATTCGGCAACTCCGATCTGAACAACTTGCTGACGCTTCCGCAGAACAGCCATTTCTATCTAGGCCACATCCAGGACATCGTCGCCACGTCGTACAACGCGGCCTACATGGGCGCGTGGGTCAACCATTACAACAGCTTGCTGCCGGGACAGAACATCACCGACCTGACCGCGTTCATCAACACGCGGGCGAATTTCGCGCTGTCGCAGCTTCCCACTCAGGTCTCCTTCATCGCGTCAGCCAATCCGCCGGAACCGATCACGACGACGATCGTCGGCGAGTTCGCGCCGGCCACGGCGTTTGTGCCGTCGGTCGCCAACGGCGGCAGCACGCTGGGAACGACGTGGACCGGCGTCGGCTTCAACGACGCGAGTTGGACGAGCGGCGGCACCGGCGTCGGCTACGAAACGTCGCCGGCCGAGTACGACGGGCTGATCGACCTCGATGTCCTGGCAATGCGCAACGTCAACGGTTCGGCGTTCGTTCGCGTGCCGTTCGACTTTTCGGGCGACGCCAATGACTTCGACGACCTCAAGCTGCGGATGAAATATGACGACGGCTTCGTGGCGTACCTTAACGGCGTCGAAGTCGCCCGCGCCAACACGCCGACGACGGTCGCATGGGATTCGCTCGCCTCGCAATCGCACAACGACTCCGAGGCCGTCGTATTCCAGGATTTCAACATCACGTCATTCAAAAACCTGTTGGTCGACGGCCCGAATGTGCTGGCAATCCATGCCCTGAACACCACGCTCGACAGCAGCGACTTGCTGATCCTGCCTGCGCTGGTGGGCGAGACAATCGTCGATACGGGCGGCGACCTCGTCGTTCCCGGTCCGACAGCGACGATCGGCGGCCAAGGCTGGGTGAACGTCCGCGAAATTCGCCTCGCCGGCGAGCCGGGTCCGGTCAACACGACGTGGCTTAGCACCACCACTTGGCAAGCCACGATTCCCGTTCAGCCCGGCACGCGCGACTACACGTTCGTAGCCTACGACTTCCAAGGAAACCAGATTGGCACGGACACGCTCACCATCACCAGCACCGAGCCGCAACCGCTGTTGAACCATCTGCGGATCAGCGAGTTGATGTACCATCCGGCCGATCCGACGCCGGCCGAACTGGCCGCCGGATTCAACGACGCCGACGACTTCGAGTTCGTCGAGTTCGTAAACACGAGCGCGACGGAAACGCTCGATCTGACCGGCGTGTCGATCAGCGACGGCATTTCGTATACGTTCGGCAATGTTTCGCTAGTGCCGGGCGGGCGGATCCTGATCGTCGAGGACTTGGCGGCATTCGCCGAACGCTACGGAACGTCGATCGTGCCCGCGGGCCAATACGCCGGCAGACTCAACAACGCCGGCGAGCATCTGCGGCTATCCGACCCGGTGGGCAATGCGATTCTCGACTTCACCTACGACGACACGGGCACCGGTTGGCATCCGACCACCGACGGGCTGGGCTATTCGCTGGTGATCGTCGACGAAAACGCTCCGACGGCGAGTTGGAACGACGGAGCGTCGTGGCGACCGAGTACGGCGATTGGCGGCTCGCCGGGCACGACCGACGAAATGGTCGTGGGCGATATCACGGGCGATGGCCGCGTCGGCACGGCGGATCTGGCGGTCTTGCAAGGCCACATGGGAATAACGAGCGGAGCGACCGCCGCGATGGGCGATCTAAACGGCGACGGCGCTGTAAATCGGGCGGACGTCGCGATATTCGCCCGGCAATATGGCCTGGGCGCCGCGGTCGGTTCGCCAGCGGCCGTCGCGGCCCCGGCGGCGGTTGTCGTCGGACGACAGGTGACGCCGGTTCGCGATGAAGCTCTGCTGGCCGTCAACAGGCGGCGTGTGGTGGCCCGTGCGATGAATCGCGTCGCCCACGACCGAGCGATCATCGACGTCACCGAAACCATTGACGCGCGGAGCAGCTCTGAATTGACGACGGCTCGGCGATCGACGCTTGCCAGACGCATGCACCGCGCGATGGCCGACTCGCGACGCTCGTGATTTGCGTGCGTTCGCCTCGCAAGGCCATTCGCTCGTCCGTGGATTCGCACGGCAAGGTCTTCCGCCGACGCGGATGAACCGCCAAGATGCAGCTACGGCATACAGCAACGGCGGTGCGCGTCGGTTTGGTAGCGGCCACCCGATGTGGTGGATTCTTTGCGCCATTGCGATGGTTTCTGCACGGAACGCCGAATTGTTCGATTCTGCGGCCGCGCAGGTCGGGCTATATTTAGGGAACGGCGCGAAGTGGCGGCAAGGTCGTTGAGGAACGTATTGTGAGAGGCGGCTTGAGAACGTGCGTGGTCGTGGCGTCAAGCGTTGGCTTGGCTGCGTCGATGGCTCCGCGCGCGGTTGCGGAAAACGTGGCGGACGCCGCGAAAAGCGCGGCCAGCGACGGTTATACGTTCTGGGAGATCGTGTTCTCCGGCGGGCCGATCGGCATTTCGATCATGGTCGTGCTGATACTGGCGTCCATCGCGGCCGTTGCACTGGCGATCGAACAGTGGCTGACGATTCGCCGCGATGCGTTGATTCCGCCCAAGTTGAGCGACGAGGTTCGTGCATTGCTCGCCGCCGGCCAACTCGCCACGGCGCAGAATCAGTGCCGGCAACAGGATAGCTTTCTATCGTTCGTGCTGTCGCGGGGCTTGGGCGAGGCCGATGGCGGTTGGGACGCCGTCGAAAAAGCGATGGAGGAAGCGGCAACCGAACAATCCGCGCGGTTGATGCGTCGGGTCGAATACCTTTCGGTGATCGCCAGCATTGCGCCGATGCTGGGGCTGTTGGGCACGGTCGCCGGCATGATCATGGCGTTCAAGCAAGTGGCCGAATCGCAAGGCGCGGCCCGGCCCGCAGAATTGGCCGAGGGCATCTATACGGCGCTGGTCACGACCGTCGTAGCACTGATGATCGCGATTCCGTCCCTGGCGGCGTTCGCGATGCTCCGCAACCGCGTCGACGAACTGGTGGCCGAGGCCATTTACGCCGCCGAACACGCCACGCTGCCGCTCAAGCGCTTCGTTCGTCAGCGGGGCAAAGTGAGTCACGCACAGCAGCACTCCGCCTCGGCCGCGACTACTTCGACCGCGTCGTCGTCCGGAACGGCGTCATCGGGAACAGCGTCGGGAGCCGTGCCGGTTCCGCCACCGCCGCCCGAGCGGAGGTCGCCGGCATGAAATCGCCCGTGCGCCACCGTTCACGCGGACTCGGCTTCAATATCACGCCGATGATCGATATTACGTTTCTGTTGATAATTTTTTTCCTCGTGGCGTCGCACTGGTCGCGGCAAGACGTCGACGTCCAACTGAATCTGCCCACGGCGCGAAGCGGGCGCGAGCCGACCGACGATCAGACGCCACGCGTGACGATCAACGTGTTTGCCGACGGCACGACGACGCTCGGCGGGCAGAGTATCGAGCACGATGAACTGGCCGCAAGGCTCCGCGTCGAAAACGCCAAACACAGCGGTAATCTGGAAGTCCGTCTGCGGGCCGATCGCGATACGCCGTTTGGCAGCGTCCAGCCGGTGCTGAAAACGTGTGCCGACGCGGGCGTGACGAACGCCAATTTTTCCGTGACTCGCGAGCCGCTATAAAACGGAACGAGACGGCCGGGTCGACCGGCATACTTCGAACCTCCGCCGTCAAGCCCTACAGCCTCCGGCCTGCCCCATGCGTCGTCCCAGCGTTCAACGCGATCCGATCGGATTCGACAGCGTGATGGCGCCGATGATCGATATCGTGTTTCAGTTGCTGATCTTCTTCATTTGCACGGCCAACTACGCGACGATCGAAGAAATCCTGCCGTCGCGGTTTGCAGCCACGAGCGGCGCGGCCGAGGCGGCGATCGTTGACCCACGCGAGTTGGATTTGGAGCGGATTGCGCTGCGCGGGCGGCTCTCTGGCGGGCGGACGGTGTGGTCGCTCAACGAACGGCCTCTGGGCGGACCGGTCGAAGTGCGCGCGCAAATGGCGGCCATTCGCGGGCAGATGGACGCGGTCGGCACGCCGGCGGCGTCGCGCGCCGTCGTGCTCGACCGGGACGGCGAGGTTCCGCTCGGAGACGGCATCGACGTCTACGATGTCTGCCGTTTGGAGGGGTTTGAGAAGATTCAATTCGCGGCGAAGGCCGAATAACTCGCTGTTTTTGCAGCCAATGGAGCGGACGATGCGGTTTGGCGCGCGATGCCGACGACGACTACCAGCGGGGCGAGCAATCGTTACCGCCGTCGTTTCTGCAGTCGCCACCGCCGCCGCTGCCGCTGTGTTCGTCGTAGCGGTCGCCGCCCGCATCGACACCGCCGCGGCGCAGAAGTCCGAAACTGGTCCGCAACCGGGCACGGCGGCGGATTCTCGATTTGCGATCGACGGGCCGGCGGCCCGCCCGAGCGGCGACTGGGAAGCCGACGGGGCATTGTTGGCTGGGCTTCGCGACCGACGATTGTTTGCAATCGCCGAGGCGTTCTGCCGCAACAAGCTCGCCCGCAAGGATTTGTCGTCGCGGGCCCGAAGCGAGTTGATTTTGGAACTGTCGCGAACGTTTGCGGCGCACGCAATCCATTCGCCGCCACAGGCTCGCGATGAACTGTGGTCAGCCGCGTCGCAGACCATCGACGATTTCTTGCGGGAGCGCGCCGATCATCCGCGGGCGATCATTTTGCGACTGCAAGATGCGCTGGTCGCGCTGGGACGCGGCGAGCTGGAGCGGCGCGAGTCGGAACTGCTGCCGGCCGACGTGACGCTGCCCGCGACGGCGCAGAAGCATCTGCGCGACGCCGTCGGGCGGCTGACGGTGCTCTCGGACGAAGTGGCCGCGGCGCTGCGAAGTGCTGGTCGCAATGGGTCGACTGATGCCGACGCGCTGTCCGGCGACGAGTTGCTCTCCGCGGAGCGAAACGTGCGATATCAGATCGCCAAGGCGCAGCAGGAGATCGCCGAGACCTACCCCGCGGGCACGAACGACCGCATCGACGCGCTGGCGCAGGCCGACCGGCTGCTCGAGCCGTTGGCGGCGGCGAATTCCACGGACGAAGTCGTGTGGCGGGCCCGGGTCGATCGCGCGAGCGTGGAACGCAAGCTGGGCCGCGCCGCCCAAGCGATTGCCCGCATTGAACAGCTTTCGTCGCGCCCCCGACCGGCGTGGGTCGACGCGCGATTGACGATCGAGCGGGCGATGCTGGCCGCCGGCGCGGGGCAATTCGACTCGGCGCTGGAATTGCTCGACGCGAAGACCGTCAGCGCGGGCGGCGTCGACGTTGGCGAAGTCGAGGCCGGCGAGTTGGACGATCTGCGGCTTGGCATAGTGCTCGCCGCATGGCGATCGGCCCACGCAGCCGGCGATGCGAAAACAGCGGCCGCGTGGCAGAGCCAGGCATCGACGCTCGTGCGGCGAATCGACGAGCAACACGGCGCGTATTGGTCGCGCCGTGCGAAGCTGCAAGCCGCCGCCACGATCGCCGCCGGAACGGGCACGAACGACGCCACGCTGTTGGTCAGCGCCGCCGAGAACTTTCTGCACACCGGCCGCGCGGACGAGGCCGTTCGCGCCTACGATCGCGCCGCCCCGGCCGCGAGCAACATGGGCGACGACGATCTCGCCATTCACCTCGCGCTCACTGCGGCGGCCGTCC
>JBBDYI010000163.1:0-4016 GCA_040901705.1 Pirellulales bacterium
GCCCCGGCCCGTCTAATTGACGCTCGTTCAGGCGAACTAATTGACGCTTAACACGCACCAAGGTCGCCGTCGAGTACAACGCGCTGATCCAACAGATGTCTGGCGAAGACTGGCAGGACGTCGCGCTCACACTGTCGACCGCGTCGCCGGCGCTGAGTTCGGCCGGACCGGGACTCGCTCCGTTTCACCTCACATTGGCCGACGGCGCGAACCAGGCGCCAATGGCCAAGAAAGACGTCGCCCAACAGGCCCAGCAAGCTCGCGGCCGGCAGCAGGCGGCCAACTTCGACAACCGCAACGCCGTCGACTTCGGCAAGAACTATTCGTCGAGTTGGGCGATCAATTCGGCGGTGAACGATTTTCAATGCCTGGTGCTGACCAATCCACTCGACGCACTCAATTCGGTGGACACGACGATGAGCGACGGCGAAGGGCCGAACCTCAGTTACGCCCTCGCCGGCGCGGTCAGCCTGGCCAGCCGTAGCGACCACCAGATGGTCCGTATCCTGCAATCGGAAATGAAGAGTCAGTTTTATCACGTTGCCACGCCGCTATTGACCAGCTACGTGTTTCGCGAAGCCGAACTGACCAACGACGGCGGCGAAGACCTGCTCGCGGGACCGATCAACGTCTATCTCGATGGTCGCTTCGTCGGACGCGGCGAGATCCCGACCGTCGCCCGCGGGCAGAATTTCGTGGTCGGCTTCGGGGCCGATCCGCAACTTCGCGCCCGCCACGAACTGGCCAGCAAAACCGACGACGTACAGGGCGGCAATCGCCAGATCGAGTTCGCCTATCGGCTGGTCATCGAGAACTTCAAGAGCGAAGCGGCGGCGGTCCGCGTGCTGGACCGATTGCCATATTCCGACCGCACGAGCGACATTCGCGTCACGATGACCGAAGGGAAAGACGCACTCAGTGCGGACAAGGTTTATCTCCGCCGCGAACGGCCGAAGGGAATGCTGCGGTGGGATATCGAAGTGCCGGCCAAGGCCACGGCCGAGAACGCTCGCATGGTCGAGTACACCGTCCGCATGGAGTTCGACCGCAACTTCCAACTCACGTCGGCCACGGGCCAGGCCCAACAGCAGATGGAAGAGTTCGAGAAGCTGCAACGGGCGCGGCTGAAGCGGTAGACGCGCCGGTCGGCCTGCAACGGCTCAAATCCCAAACTCGCGCAGCACCAACTCCGCCACGTCGGTATCGGCCAGTCGTGCGTTGTCCAACTTGCCCCGCTGCGACGACAGCAATACGCCGCACTGCGCGTCGGACGTGGCCGGCGCGCCGTGCGAGCCTTTGACGAGCGTGGCGTCGAGCGGAATCGACCGTGTCGCCATGTCGACGTGCAGTTCCACCGGGTCGTAGCCCGGCTTACGGTGGATGTCGACGGTGCGGGCGAACGTCGGTGCCCGCGCATCGTCGAGCCAGTAGTAATACGCCTGCCAGCTATTGCGCGTCGAGATGAGAATCACTTCGCCGCTCCGCTCGTGGTCCATGTCGTAGCGGGCCCGCTGGCTGCCGGCCAAGACTTCGTCGAACCCTTCGCGGCCGCGGAACAACTCGGCCACGCGGCCGATCACTGTCGGGTCTTCGTCGCGGACGAATACGTGCGAGAATTGATGGTCGCAGAGCGCCCAAGCGGCACTGGCGTTCACGTCGAGAATCTCGCCGCCGCCTTCCTTGCCGCCGTCTCCCTCGCGCACGACCAACAGCCCGGCCTCGCGCAGCACGCGATTCGGATACGTCACGTGATCGACCGGCACGATCGCATATTCGCTGGCCACCAGCCACAGCGGCGGCTGCCCGAGCGCGGCATTCACACCATCGACGAGGCGGCCAAGCACGTCGTCGAGTTCGCCGAGCGCCCGCACCGCCGCGTCGCTATCCGGGCCGGTCTTTTGCGCGGCGTAGTCGAGATGCGGCAGGTAGATGTAGAAGAAGTTCGGCTTGTATTGCCGCGCGGCCAGCACGGCCGAGTCGGCGATCCAGGCGGTCGACTTGATGTTCGCCATCGGCCCCCAAAAATGTTGCAGCGGGAAATGCCCCAGCGCGTCGCGCAGTTCGCCATACATTTCCGTCGGCCGCGTGTAGCACCACAGCGACTCGCTGCCGTTGGGGTTGTGAATCGGGGCCGGCGTGCAGATGTAATCGGCCTCGGCCCCCTTGCTGTGCAGCGGAAACCAGACGGCCGACGTCAACTCGTCGGGATGCTGGCCCAGCACGTCCCAAATCTGCTCTTTGTCGATGCAGTCGTTCCAAGCCGTCCACATTTCGACTTCGCCCTTTTCGCGATAAAAAAAGCCGTTGGCGATGACGCCGTGCCGAATCGGCAACTGCCCGGTGGTCATGTTCGCCTGCACCGGACAAGTGACGCACGGAAAGCTCGGCACGAGCGTCGCCCGATCGCCGCCGGCGGTCAGCCGCGCCAGGTTCGGCATCGCCGCCACATCTTTGCCGCGCAAGCCGGGAACGGATAGCAAAACGACGTGAGGACCGTTGCTCATCGGGCGATCTCGGCAGGCGGAGTTGGAAAACGGAAGGGTGTTCGTGCGGAAGTCCGGGCATTTTAACACGCAGCAACCACCCGGCCGCAAGGAGGCTGAAAGCATCGACGAGCGTCCGCACGGCTAACGCCCAAAATCGTCGCGAATCAAGCAGGTTTCGTCCGATTCGTATCGCCACAGGGGCCACAACCAAATGGTTTTGGTGGAGGGATTAAGCGGCGTCGCTGCCTTGGCTACGTTATTGGTTGTGTGTAGTGCGGTGCCACCGATTCGTTTGCACAAGGAGCGACGCCATGCAGCCTTTAATTCCTGAGCTTCACGCTGAATTGACCCATGAAGTAGTCCATTCCCCCAACGCTGGCGAGCAACCGCAACGTGCCCCGCACGCGAACCCGATCAAAACCGGACAACGTACCGATGACATCCGCCGCATGACGCTGTAAAAAAGAATGCGTTGAAAAAACCAACCGGCCTGGATTTGCTCAAATGAGCAAGAAGTTTCGGATGAGAAGCACGGAGCAATGACGGCACCATGAGTTGGCTGGCACTCGATATCGGTGGCGCGAACGTCAAAGCGGCCGACGGCGTCGATTTCGCCGAGTCGCGGACCTTCGCCATGTGGCAGCGGCCGCAACTGCTCGTCGACACGCTGCGGGCGATGATTGCCGAAGCACCGCCGTCGGATCATCTGGCCGTCACCATGACCGGCGAGTTGGCCGATTGCTTCACGACGAAGACAGAAGGCGTCCTGTTCATCCTCGCCGCAGCCGAACAGGCGGCCGATCGCCGCCACACGCGGGTCTATTGCTGCGACGGCACGCTGCGGTCGATCGAGGCGGTTCGCAAGGCGCCGCTCGTCGCCGCCGCGGCGAATTGGCACGCCCTGGCGCGATTTGCCGGCCGTTTCGCCAAAAAAGGGACCGCGGTCTTGATCGACGTCGGCACCACAACGACCGATCTCGTGCCGCTCTTTGACGGTGCGGTCGCCTCGGGAGAAATCGCCGCGGCAGAGAACGCCGCCGCCCTTTCGTCGGATACGCAGCGGCTGATGGCCGGTGAAATGATCTACACCGGCGTCGAGCGAAGCCCGGTCTGCGCGGTAGTCAATGCATTGCCCTATCGAGGCAAGCTTTGCCCCGTGGCCCAAGAGGTGTTCGCCACGACCTGGGACGCTTATCTCACGCTCGGCGAATTGCCCGAAGAACCGCTGGCCACACATACGGCCGACGGCCGAGTGGCGACACGGGCCGCGGCCCGCGATCGGCTGGCACGATCGATTTGCGCCGACCGCGACTCGTTCGACGACAACGACGCCCGCGCGGCCGCCGAAGCCATCGTACATGCGCAAACGGCGAAGATTGGCCTGGCGCTGGCCCAGCGAGTGAGCCGCATGGCGTCGCCGCCGGCCACCGCGATCATCTCCGGCTTGGGCGAGTTTCTCGCCCGCCGCGTCCTGCACAGGGCGAAATTCGCGCCGCAAATTGTCGCGCTGAGTGAAAAGCTCGGGCCGTC
>JBBDYI010000164.1:0-26954 GCA_040901705.1 Pirellulales bacterium
AGCATGTATTCTCGCTAGCGCAAATCCCGTGCCGAACAGGATTGCTCCCGTCCCCTTTGTTCGGGAAGCGCGAAATTGCAACTCTACCCCAACAACATCCCCGCGTACCCAACCACGCGGCTTTTGTCGCCCGTGGTGTCGGCCGTCGTGGCGTACCCCGTCCGAACCGCTTTGCCCAGCCGGTTCCAGCGCTTGAGCGTCTCCATGACGATCACCGCCGGGCGGACGCCGCACATGCTGATCCGCTTTTCCATTATCGTATCGAACGCCGCGTGCGGGTCGAGCGTCGCGAGGGCGGCGAGGGCTTGTTCGTCGAGTTGGCGGTTCTCGTCATCCGTGGCGAAGTGGTTCATGTCGCTGGAAATGACCAGCAGCGTATCGTCCTGCCGATCGGCCAGCACGCCGGCCAGTCCTTCCGCAAACTTTTCGAGCCGTTCATACGTGCCGCCGCCGATGGCGATGCCAACGACCTTTGCTTGCGGCGCCAGGCGTTGGATCAACGGCAGTTCGACCTCGATGGCGTGCTCCATGTGATGCGCTGCGCCGTCGAGTTCCAGCCCGTCAATCGCCGCGGCGAGTTGTTTGGCCAACTCCGGATCGCTGGCCACGTTGCCGGTCGGCAAGGCCCATTCTTCGTTCGGCGCGACGGCCCATTCGACGCCCAGCGGCGTGTGCTTCGGGCAGAGCACGACGACGGTCGAGGGGATTTTCACGCGCCGGAGCGCGTCGGCCGCAACCTTGCCGGAGTATTGCAATCCGGCGTGCGGCAGCATGACGGCGGGCCAGGCTTCGGCCGCCGGCGCTTCGCCTTCGAGCAGCTTGTCGAGCGCGGAGTTAAGCTCATCCTTATCCGCCGGGTAAAACCGGCCGGCCTGATTGGCCGCGCGGACCGACGGGCCGGCTTGCGGTTCGATCGTGCGCACGACCGCCAGCGGCTTGCCCGACGAGCAAACGCCCAACGAAAACACGCCGGCGGCCTCGGGCGTGGTGACTTTGGCGGCCTTGGCGGCGTCTTCGAGAAGCTGTTCGGCCGACTTTTCCGGATCGTACAGCCAGGCGTTGTTCTGTCCTTCGGCGACGAGCAGCGCCCGGCGGGCCGGATCGAATCCACGCAGGTCCGCCTTGGCGACGGTGCCGTGCATGGCCGGGTCGAACAGGATCGCAATGGCGAGGTTCAGCGCCTGCGGTCCGTGCATGGTCTTGGCACGCTGCTTAAGCGCAGCGGCCGCGCCTTGGCAGAGCATGAACAGCGACGATTGCAGCGGCATCAGTGGCCGCATCGACATCTTGCTGACTTCCATCGTTTCTTGCGTACCCGGCTCGTTGACGAACAGGGCGATGCCGGCGACGTTTCCGTCGGGACAGCCGTTGAGCACGTAGCTGGCGGTCGCGCCGCGATAGAGCAGGAAGATGTTGTCGGCACAGGCCTTGGCGATGCGATCGAGAATCTCGCCGGGATAGGGGACGCCGGGCGTGAGCACGCCTTCCTTGGCCGCGCCGGCTTCGATCGGCCCGCCGAACTCGACGCCCTCGAACGTCCAGAGCTGCGTTTCGTCCTCGACCCACAGCGACGGCGGCAGCCCGGCTTTCATGCAGACTTGTTGCAGGAACTGCTCTGGCGTGAACTTGCTTTCGGTCGCCACACCGGGCAGCAGCAGTCCGCGATTGCCGCCGCGGGCGACTTGCACGCCGTGCTTGCCGATTTCGACGGCGGCGGCGCGGTCGTGGCCCTTGGCTTCGATCAACTTCGGCGAATGCAGCAGCCAAGTTTCGAGGTCCAAATACGGCAGTTCGAGCGGCGAGATGCGGGGGAATCGCTGATCGTCGGTGGCCGTTCGCGCGGCGGCCTTTTCGATGGCGTCGGCGACGGTCGACTCTTCGCCCAAGAAGCCGCAGCAGCTTCGCAGCCGGCCCTGCCGCTTCACGCTGACGAAGGCGCCGATCACGTTGACGTTGCCGCAGCCGCCGAGATCGCGGTTCGACAGCTTGGCGGGCAGATTCAACACGCCGGCGGCGAACAACTCGCTGGCCGCGCGGTGGATCGTTTGCTTCTGGTCGTCGGAGAGGGACAGGACGCCGGTTTCGACGGACGTTTCCATCGGTGATTCCTCGCTGCTTCAGGCAGTGTGCGGGTGGAGAGGATTATTTGCGATGCACCGGGGCGACAATCTCGCCGCGGCAATTTCGCCAGATGTACGACGTCGAAATGCGACGCCGACAGGCCATCTCCAGAGTGTACCTTATTGCGGCGTGCGGGGCAGGTATTGGCGCACCGCTCATGCGCGGTATCGCGCACTCACCGTGGCGGCGGCTTCGGTTGTCGGCGGTGCAAACTGTTGATAGTCTTGCGTGCGGAGAGCAAGGGGCCAACGCACGCGTGGCCGCGGCAGAGACCAATCAGATACGAATCAGAGACCGGCGGCCACGATTCACACACTTCAAGCCTGCCCTTTCAAGACTGCCCAAGGTGCCGTATGTCGGACGCTGCCCCAGCGGCCAACGTTGTCGAACGACTGGCGGCCGGCGTGCGGCCGCGGGTCGCCGTGGTCGGCGGCGGGATCGCCGGGCTGGCGGCGGCGCATCGGTTCGTGGAACTCGCGCCGCAGGTCCAACTGACGCTGTTCGAGGCGTCGGACCGTCTCGGCGGCGTGCTGGAAACGGTTCATCGCGATGGGTTTCTGATCGAACGCAGCGCCGACAACTTCATCACGACGATTCCCAGCGGGGTCGATCTCTGCCGCCGCGTCGGTCTGGGCGACCAGATTCTGTCGACGGCAAGCGAACATCGGCAGGCGTTTGTCGTCTCGCGCGGACGGCTCGAAAAGATTCCCGACGGCTTTCTGGTCATGGCGCCGACGCGGTTGTGGCCGCTGCTGGCGACGCCAATTCTCAGCCCGCTGGGAAAGCTGCGGTTGGCGTGGGAGCGATTCGTCCGTCCGCGCGGCGAGACCACGGACGAAAGCCTGGCGTCGTTCGCCCGCCGACGAATGGGCCGCCAGACATACCAGCGACTCGTGCAGCCGTTGGTCGGCGGAATCTACACGGCAGATCCCGAGCGGCTGAGCGTGCTGGCCACGATGCCGCGGTTCGTCGAAATGGAGCGGCGGCACGGCAGCCTGATCGCGGCCGCCTGGAAGCAGCGCGGCGAAAACACGAACGAGCAGGGCGGCAGCGGTGCTCGCTACAGCATGTTCGTCGCGCCGCGCGACGGAATGTCGAGTCTGGTCGACGCCATCGCGGCACGGCTTCCGCGCAATGCCGTGCGGCTCGGCACGCCGGTCGATCGCATCGCCCGACGCGACGACGGACGCTGGAGCGTACTGTCGGCGCTCGTTTCGGCCCGGCAACCGGCGGTCGAGGAGCTATTCGACGCGGTCGTCGTCGCCGCGCCGGCACAGCGCGCGGCACAGGTTCTCGAAGCGGTCGACGCGGAATTGGCGGGCGAATTGGCGGCGATCGAACACGCCGGCGCGGCCGTGGTCGCCTTGGCGTACGATCGCCAGCAGATATTGCATCCGCTCGACGGTTTCGGCTTCGTTGTGCCGCTGGTCGAGAAGATGAAGATTCTTTCGGGCAGTTTTTCGAGCGTCAAGTATCCGGGCCGCGCGCCGGACGGCAAGGTACTCTGTCGCGCGTTCATCGGCGGCGCTTGCCAGCGGGAATTGCTCGAAGAAGACGACGAGGCGCTAAGGCGGATCGCCCACGAGGAACTGGCCAGGTTGATCGGCATTGCGGGTACGCCGCTGTTGGCGACCGTGACGCGGTGGGACAACACGATGCCGCAATATCACGTCGGCCACCTCGATCGTGTCGACCGCATCGATGCGGCGGTGGCGCGCCACGGCGGTTTGACGCTCGCGGGCAATGCCTATCGCGGCGTGGGTGTTCCGCAGTGCATTCAGAGCGGCCAGCGCGCCGCCGAACAGACGATCGCCTACTTGCTTACGCGAGCGACGGCGTAAGGCGGCCGTCCAGGTACGTCAGCGTCGGCTCGCCTACGCTCGCGCCGCCGGTCGACATGTCGGCAAGCAGTTCCGGCGAAGTGGCCGCGTTGATCGATCGCAAAACTTGCTCGATCGCCGCCGATAGATCGTCGTCGGCCGCTAGCATGGCGTTGATCTTGGCCGCGTCGGGATGATCGCCTTCCGCACGCACGTGGCCATCGGCGTCGAGCTTCAAGCGGATCGGCCGCGAAGAGTCGATATCGTGGATGCCGGGCAACTTGCCGAGCGAGCGTTCGATGCCGTGGACGAGCTGGCGGAACTCTGTCCGCGTTGCTGGCGTAGCTGTCTTTTCGGTCGACGACTGACTCGCGTCTGCATCATCGCCGCCGCTGGCGCGCCGCAATGCCGCTGCGAAATCGCCCGGCGTGGGAATGGCGTCGGCGACGCTCGACAGGGCCGTCGCGGCGGCGCCGAGCGTCAGAGGTGAGATCGCGCCGAGCATGTTCGTCTGATGGTCGTTCGGAGAGGTGGATGGCCTCGTCGATCGTGCGCACCCGGCCTTGCTATCGGCATCGCGGCTGGCGAACTTTGCCGGTTTTTCGGGAATTGCGGCCGCGTGCTTGCAATGCATCTAGTGCGGCACCTTCCGCATTCCCCTTACATCAAGGGGGTCCGGGCAAAGTTTTACATAGGTATTACTTCGCTGCGACGGACCGACCACTCCCAAACCGTCGACGATTCTTACAATCTTGCAGAGTTTCATTGGGTGGCCGCGCAAGCCGCGACACCGTTTGGCTTCGCAGGGCAAATATAAGGAATCATCGACCCATGTCGACCGCTAACCTACCCACGACCGATTCTGCTTCGATCGCGATGCCGAACGACGCCGCCGCGCCGGCCGTCACGCCGCATTCGCGAACTCATAGTCCGCACGCTCCCGCCCACGCCGCTCCGGCTAACCTCGAAGACGTCGTTCTCGACGCAAGCGATCTCGACGAAGAGGACGCGATCCTCTCGCCTCCGCATCGCGGGCCGAGCCAGGAAGACCTCGACAAGATGTCGCAGAAGGATGCCTTTCGCGCCGAGCGCGATCGGCGCTGGAAGGGTGGCATCGACTGGGGCATCGCGTTTTGGATCGGCTTATTGCACGTCGGCGCTTTGTTCGCGCCGTGGACGTTCACGTGGCAAGCCCTCGTCTTGACCGTCTTCCTCGGCTGGATGAACGGCGGCCTGGGCATCTGCCTCGGTTTTCACCGCTTGCTCACCCACGCCAGCTTCAAAACATACAAGCCCGTGAAGTGGTTCTTCGCCTGGTTGGGTGGTTTGGCCGGGCAAGGCTCGGCGGTGCATTGGGTGGCGAATCATCGCAAGCATCACGCCCACAGCGACCACATCGGCGATCCCCATTCGCCGGTCGACGGCCCTTGGTGGTCGCACATGTTTTGGTTCATGCCCAAGATGGTCGGACAGGAATATCGCGACTACAACCTCCGCTGGGCCCCGGACCTTGCCAAAGACAAGTTCCTGATCTTCCTCGATCGCACGTTCATTCTGTGGCACGTCGCCATGACCGCCGGCATCTGGGGCCTCGGCTATTGGATCGGCGGCACGCCGATGGCCTGGTCGTTCGTCGTGTGGGGCGTGTTCGTCCGCCTGGTCTACGTGCTGCACTCGACCTGGTTCGTCAACTCGGCCACGCACCTGTGGGGCTATCGCAACTACAACACCACCGACGAGAGCACGAATCTGTGGTGGGTCGCCGCGCTGACCTACGGCGAGGGCTGGCACAACAACCATCACGCCTATCCGCGGATGGCCCGCCACGGACACAAGTGGTGGGAATTCGACGTCACGTTCGCCACGATCAAGCTGCTCGAAAAGCTCGGCCTGGCCTGGGACGTGGTCGACGATCAGCACAAGAAGCGTGTGCACCTGCACACGATCCGTTCGTAGCCGCGACGGCCGCGGAAAGAACACGCGCCGAGAAACGCGGGTCGAAAAAAAGGCACGATGCGTCGGCGTCCGCCATGTGAGCGCCGACGCATTTTTCGTTCGTAGCGCCGATCCCAGAACTGTGGGAGGCGATCCGGCCCAGCCGCGCCGCAGTTTCGATCGGCTACGCCAGCATTTCGCGTAAACGGCATTCGACGTCGAGCACGAGGCCCAATTCGTAGCAGTCCGGACCACGACGGCGGCAACGCACGACGGTTCCGTCGACAGAAACCGACGGCAGCAGCACGCGCACCCGCTCTTCGGGAAACAGTTGCTCGTGATACAGCAGCCCCATCCCGCGCCGCGAAAAATCCTGGACAAACGCGCCGAACATACCGCCGTCGCGCGGGAAAGCAGGCAATTCGCCGCCGATCTGCACGACCGCCCGCCGCGATGCCCGATAGCGGAAGTTGGCCCGAAACTCGCCGGCATACGAGGCGACGTAACCTTCGCCTTCGAACTGTTCCTCCCAGTCGAGAGGAAGCTGAACGCGGCAAGGTATTCGCTCGATCAACTGTCGCCGTTGGTCGAAATCAACTGTTTCCAACACGCCAGCATCTCCGCATCGAAGGCCGTATTCGCGTCGCGCTCGAGCGATTGCATCGCTACGTCGTAATCGAGCGCCTCGCGGTAGGGGCGGTCGCTGGTCAGGGCGTCGAACACGTCGACGACGCTGCACAATTTCGCCCACGGATGTATTTCGCGGTCCGGCAATCCCACCGGATACCCTCCGCCGTCGAGCCGCTCGTGGTGCTGATAGACCACCATCAACTGCGCGGCGGAAAGATCGCCGTGGTGGCAAAGCCGGCGGAATCCCAGCGTCGGGTGCCGCTGTATCTCCCTTGTTTCCGCGTCGGAAAGGCGGTTTTCCTTCGTCAGCAAACGGTGGTCGATATCCAATTTGCCGAGGTCGTGCAACAGCGCGGCGGTTGCGATCCGCGCCAGATCGTCGCCGTCGATTCCCAAAGACTTTGCCAGCAGCACCGAGTAGTAGCAGACGTTGGCCGAATGCGTGAACGTGGTGTAATCGTGCTGCAACACGCGCACCAGGTCGTCGAAATGGATCGTTTCGGATTCGAGAAACGCCGCCGTTTGTCGGCCGAACTGCAACGTATGGGCGACGACTTGCCCGGTGTCCTGCTTGCGGAAGCCATCGTTGAGGACGCTGCGCACCACCTGGTTCAACGTCTCCATGCGCTCGATCGGCGGCACGCCGCTGTTGGCCAGCCAGGCGTCGAGATTGTTGCGCAGATACTCCTGGTAGCTGGCCCGCTCGTCGCGCGGGATGTAGAGTTTGGTAACGCCCGATTCGAGCAGTCGCTTAAGGTCCGTGGCGTGAAACGGATAGTTGCTGGCCCGGTAGAGGATGTGCTGATCGGAGTCGCGGGGCAGTATGTACATATCCCAAGCGACGGCCTCGGTTGGCTGAAGCGTGGCCAAGCTGATCGCGAACAATTTGTTGTCGGCCATGACGTGGCTGGCACAAGCAATGGGCGCGCAAAGTCGTCGTCGAACACGGCGGTTCGCCGCCAGTCGCGGGAACTCGCAAATCTAGCACGTAGTGCAACGCGCACGGCCGCGAAAATTCGCGCCGGACGGCCCGGAATTCGCCTCGGCCCAGTGTTCCGCTCAGTCGAACGAAACGTCGGCCTTCATAGCAACCATTTGATCGCCAGAAACCCGCCCACCAGCAGCGCGCCGAGCACCAGCGTGGCGATCTCGAAATAGCGTTCGAGAAGATCTCTGACGGTCGGTCCGAATATACGAATCGCGGCGGCCACGAGGAAGAATCGGCCGCTTCGTCCCAGCACAGACGCCGCCAGCAAGACGCCCAGAGAAATGTCGAACGCGCCGGCGGCGATCGTGAACACTTTGAAGGGAATCGGCGTGAACGCGGCCGCGAAGATCGCCAGAAACGCATTCGCCTCGTACTGACGCCGCACGAGCTCGAAGTTCTCGGGCGTAACGCCGGGGACATAGGCGAAAAAAAACGACGCCATCGCATGCCACAACACCGCGCCGATCACCCAACCGACGACGCCGCCAACGACCGACGACGCGGAGCTGACGGCCGCGTAGAAAAACGACCGCGTCGGCCTGGCGATCGACAGGGCTATTTGCAGCACGTCCGGAGGAATCGGAAAGAACGAACTTTCCGCGAACGAAATCGCCGCCAGCGCCGGCGTTCCATAGGGCGTGTCGGCCCACGACAATACCCAGTCGTACAATCGTCGGAACAAGTGCGGGCGGCGGGCCACATGCGCACCAGCCGATACGGTCGTATCGCCTTGCGGCTGCGGCGGATTGGAAAACTCATCGGACATGATTCGGCGGACAATGATTCACGGGACATGCCGGCGGCGCGCAGGAGATTGGCCCGATCGTACCTTTTCGCGCCAT
The DNA here is from genome assembly GCA_040901705.1 of Pirellulales bacterium. Classification (GTDB taxonomy): domain Bacteria; phylum Planctomycetota; class Planctomycetia; order Pirellulales; family PLA5; genus PLA5. The sequence goes on from JBBDYI010000164.1 coordinate 8,337, forward strand.
TGCGATTTTGGACGCGAAATCATACGCCGGCGCAAGCGTCGCGCCGGTGCGGCAAACGGCGTTTGTATGCCCCGTAAGGTCGATCCGCAAGACCGCACCCTGCAACCATCGCAACGCCGCGCCGCCGAATCGATTATGCGCGTTGTGACGAAGCCGCGTAAGGAAACATCAGTCAAACCGCCCGGAATGCGGGATACCTCGCGTGGCCTAAGCTACGCTTGAATCGATAGGGGGCAGCCATCCAACATTGCGGCCGGGTCGTCGTTGACGGCAACGACGACAGTCGCCGATCGCAACTCACCTCTCGCTGCAACGCCGCCCGATGCAAACTTCCAGCATAGCAACCGACGTGATTTGGTCCCTTCGTGGGCGTGTCGACGATACGGTGGCGACGCGCGATTGGGTAATCGACGCGTCTCCGTTCGTCATTGGCCGTCGCGGCGGCTTGCAGTTGACACTGCCGCGTCCGACGGTTTCGCAGACGCACGCCGAGATCACGCGGCAGGGCGCGGAAGTTTGGGCCCGCGACTTGGGCAGCACCAACGGCACCTACGTCAACGGTTGTCCCGTGTTGGAGCCGGCCCGACTGGGGGACGGAGATTTGATTCAATTCGCCGACGCCGCGTTTCGCGTGGCCTGCGCGTCGATTTCCGCGGTCAGCGTGTCGCGGCACGGAACCGAGGTTCGCACCGAGCAATCGTGCGACCGCGCGTTCACGTTGATGCAATTCGACAAACTGATGAGCCAGCGGGCCGTCGTTCCCTACTTTCAGCCGGTGGTCGTGATGGCGACCGGCGAGCGCGTGGGTTACGAAGTGCTCGGCCGCAGCCGGCTGTGGGGCCTGCAAACGCCGAAGGATATGTTCCTGGCCGCGTCGCAGCTCAACTTGGAAGCGGAGCTGAGCCGCATGCTCCGCACCGCCGGCGTCGAACGCGGACTGCAAACGCTCAACACGCCCAACTTGTTCGTCAACACACACCCCGCCGAGTTGACCGAGTTCGGATTGCTCGATTCGCTGCGCGAACTGCGGGAGAAATTTCCGGACCAGCCGGTGACGCTCGAAGTTCACGAAGCCGCCGTCGTCGACGTCAATAAAATGAAGGAACTGCGCGGCGTACTCGACGACCTCAACTTCCGCTTGGCGTTCGACGACTTCGGCGCGGGGCAGTCGCGGCTCATCGAACTGATCGATGTCCACCCGGACTTCGTCAAATTCGATATCCGACTCATCCACGGCATCGATGCCGCTCCCAAACGCCAGCAACAAATGATCGGTTCGCTCGTCCAGATGACCCGCGAGTTGGGCATCGTGCCATTGGCCGAAGGCGTCGAGACCGAGGGCGAACACGAAACGTGCCTGAAGCTCGGTTTCGAACTCGGTCAGGGATACTTCTACGGAAAGCCCGCCTCGGCTCACGAGAACCTCAACGAAGTCCCGACCGATGTGGCGCTGATCTAAGCCGTTCTGTTCGAACGTCGTGGCCGAACAAGCCGTCGCGGAGCTACGCGATCGCGCCACATGCCCGCAGTCGCTCGATCTCGTCCGCGCCGAAGCCAAGCCACTCGCGCAGCACGGCGTCCGTATGCTCGCCCAAGGCCGGCGGCGCGGCCACCGGCAGCGACGGCAGATCGTTCCAATGGATCGGGCTGGCGAGGATGCGAAACTTTCGCCCCGCGCCGTCCGTAACGGTCTGCACCATCCCGCGAGCCTGCGTTTGCAGCGTCGCGATGCCCTCGTCGATCGGCACAACCGGCGCGTGAGGCACGTCGGCGTCGCTCAACGTCTGCCGCCATGCCGCGGTGTCGCGGTTTACGAATTCGCGTTGCAGCTCGGCGATCAGCGGCTCGCGGTTGCGCACCCGGTCGGGATTCGTCGTGAATCGCGCATCGCCGGCGAGGTCGTCGCGGCCGGCGGCCGTACAAAACCGTTGCCACTGCCGATCGTTTCCGACCGCCAGCACGAGGTGCCCATCGGCCGTCGCAAATGCTTCGTAAGGGACGATCTGCGGATGGGCGTTGCCGTATCGCCGCGGCCGCTGACCGGTCACCAGCGTACTTTGCACGACGTTGACCAGACTCGCCAGCGTGCAATCGGCGAGCGCCAAATCGCACGTCGAACCACCCAAACCGCGGCCGCGAGCGTGCAGGCCGGCCAATGCGGCGATGGTCGCATACAGGCCGGTCAAGACGTCGGAAATCGCCACGCCGACTTTCATCGGCATGCCGCCCGGCTCACCGGTGATCGCCATCAATCCGGCCAAGGCTTGAATCACCAGGTCGTAGCCCGGCGCATCGGCCAGCGGTCCGGTGCGGCCGAATCCGGAGATCGACACCACGACCAGTTCCGGGTTGAGCGTGCGCAGTCGATCCGGCGCCAAGCCGAACTTGGCGAGCGCCGCCGGCAGAAAGTTTTCGACCAGCACGTCGGCGCGGCGAATCAGGCCGTCGAGCACCTCGCGCGCGGCCTCGTTCTCCAGATCGAGCGCGATTCCGCGCTTGTTGCGATTGCACGACAGGTAGTACGCGCTCGGTCCATCGCCGCCGTCATCGCTATCGAGAAATGGCGGCCCCCAATGCCGCGTATCGTCGCCCGCGGCGGGCCGCTCGACCTTGACGACGTCGGCCCCCAGATCGCCGAGCACCTGGCAACAGACCGGTCCGGCCAGCACGCGCGACAGATCGAGCACGCGCACGCCCGCCAGCGGCAATCGGGCTTTCGTCTCGATCGAACATCCCTGATTCAATGCATCGGCCATAAGACGATCGCTATCGCCTCTTCGGCACGCTCGGCACGATCGGAACGTCGACGTGATTCGGCGGCGGCAGTTGCCGTGGTAGACGCGCGGCGGGTGCCGCATCCGCCGGAAGTTTCTCCGACCGCGGCTTGGCCTCTTTCTTCTCGCCGTTCGCGCCGTCGACAGCTTTTTCACCGAGGATTTCTACCAGGCGCTGACGAACCGCCGCGCCGCCGCCGTCATCGGCATGCTTGGCATATTCCTTGTAAGCCTCGGGGTGCTTCTCTTTTAGCTGCTTGGCGTCCTGGGCGGCAAACGACTCTTTCTTTTCTTTGCCGTCGATCGTTTTGGTGATCGTCATCTTGATTCCGTCGTCGCCGCCATCGGAGATTTCGACGCGCTCGCCCCCTTCTTCCGCGACAATCGTGCGCTTGCCGTTGATCACAGTGACGCTGACCGATCGCCCGACGGCGACACGCCTGGCAACTGCGGCGCGAGCGATGATCGCCGGCCGGATCATCACGATGCCCCGGCCGCGTACGATCATCTGCGATTCGTTTTTTCTTGCCTCGTCGGCCAGACGCTGCTGCGCGTTGACGGCTAGCGCCGTCTGCGCCGCTCGTGCGACCGGCGTTTGCGAGGCACTGGCCAACTCGTCGAGCGAAGCTTGGGCCGCAGCGGCCAGCGCCGCGTCATCGCCCGCCGCGTGACGCCGCAAGATTTCCACGCTCCGCAGCCGCACTTCGGGGTTCGGCGAACGCGCCGCAGCCGCCACGTGCGGTAGTGCCGCGTTGCCCGCTCGTGACAGTTCGCTCTGAGCTTCGCCGCGGTCCGCAGACGACGGGCTGGCGAGCGCTTCGATCCACCGACACATCGCCTCGTCGCTGGGAGGTGCGTTCACCGCGTCCACGGGGCTGTCCGCCGATTTCGCCGCCGGCTCGACCGCAATCGCCTGCGTGCCGCCACACGCGGAAACAAACGACAGCGCCGCCGCCAGCGCCGCGAAAACGCTCTTGGAGAGTCGCCGAACGTCAATGGATTGATTCATCGCAATTGAACTCGCGTCGATTTTCCGGATTTACGAGGCGAATCCCTTCACCGATAGAACCGCCCGCCTCGTCGCTCGCCCGTCCCGCCCGCATGGATTGTACCAAGACCGGTCGCCGATCGGAATCGAAATCTGGCCCGGCGAAATTCGGTGAATTGGGAGTCGCCAACCCCAATTCCGATCGCTACCGGCGACGATTCAATGATCGGCAATGGTGGAACGGTCGCTTTGCCTGCGGTAGCATGGGGTATCGCGGCGCCAGAGACTTCGCCGCGGCAGACAACCTTGACGAGCCGTGCATGTATGACGATGAAAATCGCCGGCGTCCAGTTGGACGTTGCTATCGCCGAGACCGATCGAAATCTTGTCCGCATCGCGGCGGCCGTCGAGGAGACGACGCGCAACGGCGCGCGGCTGACGGTGTTTCCCGAGTGCGCGGTGAGCGGCTACTGCTTCGATAGTCTCGACGAAGCCCGCTCGTTGGCCGTGCCCCTGTCGGACGGCGGCGGTGCGATCGTCGAGCAACTGACGGACGTTTGCCGCCGCACCGATTCGTTCGTCGTCGTCGGGCTGCTGGAACTCGACGGCCAGCGCGTGTTCAACGCTTGCGTTCTCGTCGGGCCGGGCGGACTGGTGGGCAGCTATCGCAAGCTGCACCTGCCGATGTTGGGCGTCGACCGCTTCGCGACGCCCGGCGATCGGCCGCCGCAGGTGTTCGCCGCGGGCGACGTCAAGCTCGGCATGAACATCTGTTACGACGGCTCGTTTCCCGAAGCCTCGCGAGTGATGGCTCTCGACGGGGCGGAGTTGATCGTGCTGCCGACGAATTGGCCGCCGGCCGCGACGTGCTTCGCCGCGCATACGATCAACACCCGCGCGATGGAGAATCACGTTTATTACATGTCGGTCAATCGCATCGGCAGCGAACGGGGCTTCTCGTTCATCGGCACCAGTCGCATTTGCGATCCGACGGGCAAGACGATCGCGGCGGCCGACCACGACGATGAAGCGATTCTGTACGCCGAGATCGATCCGGCGTGGGCGCGGAACAAGCATCTGATCCGCACGCCCGGCAAGCACGAAATTCACCGCTGGAACGATCGCCGCCCGGAGTTTTACGGCCGCATCGTCGAGCCGGTCGAGCGAAGCTGAATTCGACTGTAGGAGGCGAATCCTTTCGCCGATGGAGTTGCCGACCAACGCATCGGCGAAAGGATTCGCCTCCTACAGTTCGCCTCCTGCATTACGTCATCAAGCCGCATTACTCGGCATCTTTCGCGGGCGACTCTTCTTGGATCGGCTTGCGTTCGACGAGGTCGAACCGCCCGCCTTCCGGCAGGGCGATGTAGTCCGGCCGATCGGGATATACCGGTTGGCGGCGGTCGTAGAAGTGGACCTTGCCCTCGCCGACGACTTCGGCCGTCGAATTGGTGACGACGATCGCCGTGGCTTCGTCCAGCCCGATGCCGAGTAACTGCGGGTGATGCTGCAGAAGGTCGGTCATATCCCGCTGGCGGCCGCGTTGGGTGAAATGCTGATCGATGGCCACGCCGCTCAAAAACCCGAGTCCGCCGCGTTCGTAGCCGGGGGCCATGATCCGCGTGTTGCCGATGGGCGTGGCGCGGGCGAGGTAGCGGGCTTGAATCGACGCGCCGGCGGAACTGCCGCCGATGACGCCGCCGCGGTGGAGCACTTCCTTCATCAGCCGGTGGGCCGTCGTGCCGTAGTACGAATCGGCGAGGTTCCATTGCCGGCCGCCGCCGAACCAGATGCCCGTGGCGTCGCGGAGCGGGGCGAGGAATTCTTCGTCGTTGTTGGCGCGGTTGCGGTCTTTGGTGTGAATGAACGTGCAGTGCTCGACGCCCATCCGATTCCATTGCTCGATCGTGCCGTGGCGATTCCCGACGTCGTCCTCCTCGGCGCAGGGGACGTAGACGAGTTTGGCGTTTTCATTGCCGCCGGCCAGGTCGATGAACTTTCGCATCAAACCGCGGGGCATGCCGCCGCCACCGACGATGACGAGCGCGCCGTCTTCGACGACCGGCGATCGCGGCTTTTCCGGCGGGAACGGGTCGAGCGTGCGGTCGATGGCGTCGCGCCGCCACTCGGTCAGGTCGGCGAGATAGTCCTCCGGCGGCTGGCGCGGCGAACGTCGCTCGGCGATCGTCTGCACGCGGAGAGGCTGACGTTCGTTGGCCATCAGCAGCAGCGTCGCGCTGCCCGAGCCGACGACGCGGATCGTGCGGCCGGCGAGAACGACCGCCGCGTTCTTCTCGACGCCGATGCCGACGGATCGCGGATGCGTGGCCAGCGCAGCGAGCAGTTGGCCGCGGTCTTGGGCGTCGGTGTAGTCGGTTGCGACGATGCAGTCAGGGATGAGATTCAGGCCGTCGGCGACGCGCGGCTGCTCGTTCGACGAGTCGACGTAGAACCGCGACGCGCACCGCGCCGCCTCGCCGACGATCAGCAGCGTGCGGCCAGCGTCGAGGTGTTTCTTGAGCACGTCACCGGCAGCGGCGGCGAAGCGGGCGTGAGATTCGGCCGAATGGGGCTTCGTAGAGTGCCAGCAGAGAATGTCGCAATTCGCTGCGGCCGCGGCCAGGCGCTCGCCGACGTCCTCGGTGATCGGCACGACGTCGAACGGAGCCGTATCGTCTGATTTCTTCTTGCCGGTATCGCTCGCCGCCGATTTCTCTTCGTCTCGCTTCGACGGTGCAAGTGCGGCACGGTATCGGGCGGCAAGTTCGTCGCAATCGGCGGAATCGACCAACAGAACGACTCGTCGCTCGTCCGGCGATCGGCCAACGGCGTCCTTCAATACCGACAACTCATCGAGTTGCGACGCCAGGATGAGCGTACCGCCGATCCGCAGATCGCTGGGCCAATAGTCGAACTTTTCGTCAAATTGCTGGGCGGCGGCCAAGCGGCAGACGCACAGTATCAACACGCTCCATGCGGCGCGACGGCAAAGCGATCGGATCATCGGCGCTCATACTCCGAAAACTTGCAAGACGCACCGACGGTTGTGCATTGTCAATGCACTAGCGGTTGAACAAAAACGCCGGGCTGTTGATGAGCGCCCAGGCCAAGTCTTGTGCCCCGACTAGCCGGCGGTTCTTCGATTGATCCGTGGCGTCGGCGACGGCTTTGGTAAGCCGGGCCAGTTCGCCGTCGAGCGAACGGAAGTAGTTGGCCAGCGTCGTGCGCTGCTCGTCGCTGCGCTTTTCGGCCGGCGTGGCGACGATTGCCGCGATGTTTTCCGGCAAACCTTGCAGCCGCAGCGGCCCCGGCGAGGCGGTGACCGACAGGCGGAACTTGCCCAGCGCGTGCTTGCCGTCGACGTAGTTGTGAACGAGCGTGAAGGTGAGCCGCGTGCCGCCTTCGTGGGCGATCGAGTCTTTGGTCTCGGCCACGAGGACGTGGTCCTTGCCCATTTGCGGATGGATCGCCCAGCCGGTGTCCGGGCTGCCATCGATCGCGCCGGCCGGGACGAAACCGTTCTGGTTGAAGTCGGCCTGAGCGTTCACCAGCGGCACGGCGACAGAATTTTCCGGCGCGGACTTCGCCGCCGCCGCGACCGACAACTCGCTGAGCACGACGTTGCCGTTCTGCGCACGGCCGGGTCCGGAGCCGGGCAGAGAGGCGTCGGCCAGAGCTTCGAGCCGCACGCCCGTGATGCCGGACAGCGCCGTGTCGACGACGATCGTATAGGTGTCCTTCGTCAGGTTGCCGCCGACAAGGATCGAGCCGTCGGGCTGCTTCGTGAAGGTCGCGCCGGCGGCCGACTTCATCTCGACCGGCTCGGCGACGGTCCAAGCGATCGGACCGACGGATTTTTCCCACTCGGCTTGCCGCGCGGGGAGCGTGGCTTCGTGCGCGGCGAGTTCGGCTTGCGCCTTGGGCAAGACTTCGTCGACGAATTCCAACGCGCCGATGCCGAGCTTGATCTCGGCCTCGGTCGGACGCCGGGCGAGGAACCGCAGATACATTTCTTCGATGACCTTGGCGTCGTCGGGTTGCTCAGCGACGAGCTTGGTGATCGCGTTGCCGCCGTCGTCGATCGCGTCGGCGACCGTGGGGCCGTTGACGAGTTTCAGCACGGGAGCGAGCAGCATTCCGCCGGAGCGTTCGCACTCGCACGAGCTTTCGCGGGGCGGGCGTCCGAAATCGTCCAAGAACGGCACCGACACGCCGGCGTCGGGCAGTTGGGCCGCACGGAAGCCGGCCGGCACGCCGGGCAGATTCGGCTGCGAACCGGTGGCGCGGTGAATCGCGTCGTACAACACTTCGGCCGGCAATCGCCGCGCGGAAGCGTGCGAATAGTTGATCGCGTCGTCCTCGTTCCACTTGTTCGTCGAAATCGACATCTGGTACGTGCGCGACTTGCAGATCGTGCGGAACATGTCCTGCACGTCGAACTTGTTGTCGACGAACTGCCGAGTGAGCGCGTCGAGCAGTTCCGGGTTCGTCGGCGGGTTGCCGGCGCGGATGTCGTCGATCGGCTCGATGATGCCGACGCCGAACAGATAGCCCCACAGCCGATTGACGTAGCTCTTGGCGAAATACTGATTGTCCTTCGACGTGACCCAATCAGCGAGTTGCTCGCGGCGGGCTTCGTTGGCCTCGTCGATCATGTCGCGCTGGTAGGGGAACTTCGGCGGCGCGACCTGGCCGGTGCCCTCGTGCGTCACTTCGCCGCCGTTCTTGTCGTAGATGATTTCGATCAGGTCGGTGGCCGCCTCGACGCTGCTGCCGCCGACTTTGCGGCCGCCCGAAACCGGATCGACCTTGAGACCGACCTGGGCGAAGTAGGCCGCCATCTCGTAATACTGATTTTGCGTCCAGCGCTCGAACGGGTGGTCGTGACACTTGTTGCAACTGAACCGCACGGCGAGAAACAACTGCGTGGTGTTCTCCATCACTTCGACGGGCGTGCGATGGATCTTGTAGTACGACGCCGGCGGATTTTCGAGATTCGACCCGCTGGCCGTGAGCACGTCGTGAACGAATTTGTCGTAGGGCACGTTCGCCGCCACCGCGCCGCGAATCCAATTGCGATAGGCGACCGCGCCTTCCTCGCCGAGATACTTTCGATTCACTTGCAACAGATCGGCCCACTTGTTCGTCCAGTGTTCGACGAATTCCGGCGAGCCGACGAGCCGATCGACGACGGCGTCGCGCTTGACGTGCGACTCGCGCTCGTCGGCAAGGAACGCCCGCACTTCGTCGGCCGACGGCGGCAGGCCGGTCAGGTCGATATAGACGCGGCGGAGGAACTCGTCGTCGGTGCAGAGTATGCCGGGCGACGTCTTTACGCGGCGGAGTTTGTCGGCGACGAGTTTGTCGATGTAGTTGTTGGCCGGTTGGTCTTGCCAGACGAAGCCCGACCGGTCGCCCATGACGGTCAGGGTGGTTGCGGCGTAGCTGCCTTCGTAGCGGACGAGCACAGGCGCTTCGCCGCGGCGGAGCATGGTCAGCACTCCATGCTTGTCGGCCTCGATGACTTCGATGTTGCCGCTGTCGACGAACGCCTCGCCCGACACATCGCGCGATTTGCCGTTGGCATACGTGGCGATGACGACGATCTGCTGTTTCATGCCGGCGCGGGGGAGGATCGGGTTCTGCGGATAGACGTCGATCTTGGTCACGCGCGGCGTGGCGAGGTCGAGCTTCACGCCGGCGGCGATCCATTGGCGGAGGATTTCGTAATACGGCTCGCCGGGCTTGGTGAGCATGCCGCCGACGTGCGGAATCGAACCGCTGGCCTTGAGCAGCATCAGGCTTTCGTCCGGGGCGACGCGGTTGAACCGCCGGCCGCTGATGTCGTCGGTGAGCGCCCGATGGTCGAACAGCGGATCGTAGCCGCGCAGGGAGAGCTTGAAGCCGCTCTTGCCCTTGGCGCTGCCGTGGCAGGTGCCCTGGTTGCAGCCGACCTTGGACATGATGGGCGTGACGTCGCGGACATAGTCGACGGCGTAGGGCGCGGCCGCTCCGGTCACGGTAACGGGAATTTCGGCGGACTTGCCGGCGGCGGAGATTTTCAGCACGGCCTGGCCATCGGCCTTCGGCCGGACCTGTCCGCGGGGCGAAACGGTGACGACGTCGGCGGTCGGCTCGATCTTGGCGATTCGCGTCAGGTCGACCCGCTCGCCCTCAGCGGTCAGGCCGGTGAGCAGCACCTGGCGATAGTCGAAACGGTTCGTGAGATCGATTTTTTCGGGGAACACCTCAAGCGACGCAATTTCAACGCCGGCGGGAATCGCCTCGGGAGTCTCCTCGGCCGCAAACGCGGAGGGGGCAATGATGAGCAGGACGGAAGCGACGATTGATTTGATGTGCATACGAACCGCCTTGATCGATAGACTTCGTTTACTTGGTTGGTTTTTTAACGCAGAGTTCGCGGAGGCTTCGCAAAGGTCGCAGAGGAACGCGAATCAGAGCTTGTTCGCAAATCGTCTGATGCCGTCCTTCAGTTGAGCGACGTTGAAGTTAATCAATAGGCCGAGCCGCTTTCCGGTAATCTTCAAATACGAGATTATTTGGGATTCATGCACGGGCAGCAATGTTTCAACCGCTTTCAGTTCAACGATGACTTGTTCCATCACCAGCAAGTCGATTTTCAACCCAGACTCAATTCGCACGTCGCCGTAGACGATCGGAAATCCAACTTGCGTCCGCACGTCCAGCCCGCGTCGCTGCAACTCGTGTTGCAAACACTTCTCATAAACCGACTCCAAAAGGCCCGGTCCGAGCGCCGAGTGAACGCGCATCGAGGAATCGACAATCTGCCCACTGATCGTATTGATCTCGTCGACCTGCATTTCTCTGCGACCTCTGCGAAACCTCCGCGCCCTCCGCGTTAAAAAATCAACCAGCTTTCCATTATCAAAACGTCATGGGCCGCTACTTCGCCACCGGCTGCGTTGGCGACAGCGGGACCGGTACGACGTTGGCCAGTTCTTTTCCGGTCGTGGCGTCGAGGATTCGCACCGTGCCGTCGAATCCGCCGGCGGCGACTGTTTTTCCGTCGGCGGCGAACGCGACCGCGTAGACGCCGCCGCCGAGTTCGGCGTTCTTGGCGATCAATTGGGCATTGGCCGCGTCGTACACCCGCACTTCGCCGCCGCCGTCGAGGCTGCTGCCGCAGACGATCCGCGTGCCGTCGTGGCTGAAGCGGGCGGCATACACCCGGCCGGGCAGTGCCGCGTATTTGCGAATCAAGTTGTAGTCGTCGCCGATCTGGCGAGCTTTCTCGCGGTCCATTTTGTAGAGCTTCGGCTCGCCGTCGCTGCCGGCGCAGAGCAACTCGTCCTTCGTCGGATGGCAATCGACGACCGCTAGGCCGCCCTTGAGCGCGCCGGGCGTGATGCTGGTCAGATTGTCGACGAACCGTTGCGTCGCCACTTCGATGAGCTTCATCGTCATGTCGCGGCTGACCGATATCACGTGCGTTCCCTTGCTGGAAAACGCCGTGCCGAGCACCCAATCGCTGTGCGCTCCGCTGAACAACACTTGCTTGCCACTGGCCGCTTCGATGGCGCGGATCGTATTGTCGGCACAACCGAAAGAAACCAGCTTGCCGTCGGGCGACCAGCTTGCGCCGTACACCGTGTCGAACGTGACGGGGAGCGACAGATCGAGCTTGCCGTCGGCGACGTTCCAGATTTGCACCTCGCCCATGCGGCCCGGCTGACCGCCGGTGACGGCGAGCTTCGTTCCGTCGGGCGAGAAGCGGATCGACTCGATTCGCTCAGACAGTCCGACGAGCCGCCGCACGAGGCTTCCTTCGCCGCCGGCTTGCAGTTTGGCCGCGTCGTGCAGCAGCACTTCGTGATAGCCCGACACGGCGAGCAGCTTGCCGTCCGGCGAGTAGTCGAGCGCGGTGATGACGGCGGAGACTTCGTACTTGGGCGGATGGTCGGCGTCGATGACCGATTTCGCGACCATCGGCGAGTCGTCCTTGGCGCCTGCGGCGATCCAGCGGCGGATGAGGTCGATTTGCGTTTGCGAAAGCGGCGGCTTGTCCTTGGGCATTTCCGCCTTGCCGTCGGCCGGCGTGATTTGTGCAACGAGATAGCTTTTATCCGGTTCGCCGGGAACGACGGCGGCGTCGCCCGACTCGCCGGCCTTGAGCAAAGCGTCGTGCCGGGTCATGACGAATTCGCCTTTGGCGATCGCCGGCTGGTGGCAGCCTTGGCAGTGCTCGCGAAAGATCGGCACGATTTGTTTGGCGTAGCTGACCGGAGTCGCTTCGGCGGCGGCAACGGCTGGCTTGGCGTCTGCTGCGGGCTTCGCGTCATCCGCCAACGTGGTGCCAATCAACGTGATGCTGGCCATCGCCAGCGCAACGAACAGCGCCAACGAGGCCCATTTCGAGGCGTTCATCTCTCGGACTCCGCAGGTAGGCGTCGACGCGGGAAACCGCACGCAAAGAGCAGCGCGGCTCGAACCACGGCGACCATCATGCGCGAACGGTGCCGTTCGCGGCGGCAGGTCGACCTCTGTCTCGACGGAAGCGTCGCCACGACAGCGTCGCGACGAAGTTCCTCGGACATAGATCCTCAAAGGATCAGTATAGATTGATCGACCACCGAACGGCAACCTGCGACGTGCCAGGAGATCGAATATCTGGCGGGCGGGGGACGTTGGCTGTCGCGGGGGGCGGCGGCGCGTTAGGCTGAAAATATGGGTCGTTTTTTCTGCGGCCGACCGCGATTGTGAGGGATTCCGCCTTGTCCGCCGAACGCCATTTCACCGCCGAACGGGCCGGCGACGTGCTGTGCGTCGTACCGCTGTGCGACGTGACGGGCGTCAATCAGGACGCCGTGCAGGCCGGCGTGGCGGAGTTGCTGGCCATGCTCGCCGGCGTTGAGCCGCGGCACGTCGTGTTCGATTTTCGCGAAGTCGAGTATTTCGGCTCGGCGATGCTGGAAACGATGTTGACGCTGTGGCGGCACGTCCGCAGCCGGGGGGGGCGGTTGGCGGTTTGCAATCTGTCCGAAGCCGAGCGCGAAGTGCTTGCCACGGTCAAGTTCAATACGCTGTGGCCAATCGGCGAAACGCGCGAGGAGGCGCTGCAGGCGGTGCGAGGGCGGGCTTGAAGCGTCGTCATTAGGCACTACGATGGCCGGCTTGCGGGCTGCTGCCGCCGGCATACAATACGGGCTTCCCAACCGGCTCGAAGTTTGCGCCGTTAGTGCGGCGGATGCGACTTCGAACCTTGGCCGAACGAGCCGTCCGCCATGACATCGCCTACGATGATCGGTGCCTATTTGGCGCTGTTCTTTTGCGTCGGATTCCTGTTCTTGTTCGCGAATCTGCTGTTGGGGCGGTTTTTGCGGCCGAATGATCCGTCCGTAGAGAAGGGTGAGGTCTACGAATGCGGCGAGCCGACGATCGGTTCGAGCTACGTGCAATTCGACCTGCGATTCTACGTCGTGGCGCTGCTGTTCATCATTTTCGACGTCGAAGTGGCGTTTTTCTTTCCTTGGGCGACCGTGTTCGGCAAGACAACGAACGTGGCGTCGACGACGGTCGCGCTGGTCGAGAAGGCATCGGCCGCGGATGGCCAGCAGAAGCTTGCCCTGACGCCGACGGCACGGGCGGCGTTTACGGAGCTTGGCGTGCCGGCCTCGGCGACCGAGTCCTACGTTGCTCCGGCGGGCGATGCGACGCTTTCGCTCGAACGCCAGGCGGCGCAAGCGACCGACAAGATCAAAGGCGACGCGCGATCGCTGGCGCTATTGTCACTGGCCGATATCGGCGTATTTTTCGCCGTGCTGATGGTCGGATTTGCCTACGTTTGGAAGCGGGGCGACTTGGACTGGGTCCGAGCGGTGAGCCGGCAGCGCGCCGGACCGAGCCGCGAGGATGCCCGCGAGGCGGCGCTCTCAGCGTGAGCAGGGGGCAGGATTCGGGGAGTTCAATGCCGAGTCGCGCGGCGACGTTGGCCTGACCTGGGCATTGGGAATTGAGAATTGGTCATTGAGAGGCTATCCACGAAGAATGTGCTTGTTTTTCACACTGTAGGAGGCGAATCCTTTCGCCGAGACACTTGGCTTGCGGCTCAGTCGGCGAAAGGATTCGCCTCCTACAGTAAGCATCCTCGGCGATTCTTTGTAGATAGACTCTGAGACTTGAACATTGAGCCTTCGGCCTTATTTGAAACTTGAACCTTGAGACTTGAGCCTTCGCTCGCTCGTCTCGTTCTCCATCGCAACTGAGTCATCTCATGCCTAGCGGCGCCGACTTCGTCGAACAACTCAAGAAGAAGTTTCCCGGCCAGATTACCGGGGCGAACCTCGACGCGATCGATCCTTGGATCGAGGTCGCACCGCAGGGCATCGCCGACGTGTGCCGATACTTGCGGGACGATGCGAAGTTGCGGTTCGACATGCTCAACTGCGTGTCGGCGGTCGACTACTGCGAGCCGGACGCGAAGAAAGCCGCCAAAGTCCCCTGGCAGCCGCACCTCGAGGTGGTCTATCACCTGTGGAGCGTGCCGAACAAGAACAGTCTCGTGCTCAAGGTGATGCTGCCGCGATGGAAGGACGACCAGGAAGGCGAACTGCCCGAGCTGCCCAGCGTGGCCGGTGTGTGGAGCACCGCCGATTGGCACGAGCGCGAAGTGTACGACCTGTGTGGCGTGCGGTTCACCGGCCATCCGAACCCGCGTAGGATTCTCTGTCCGGAAGATTGGGTCGGCCACCCGCTGCGAAGAGACTACCAAATGCCGCTGGAATACCACGGCATCCGAGGACGTTAACGGCCCTCTCCTCCCCGACCCCTGACCCCTGCTGCCCATGTCAACGGCACTCGACGACCCGCGCATCATCGAATTCGACGTCCGCACCGACGAGATGCTCGTCAACATGGGCCCGCAGCATCCGAGCACGCACGGCGTGTTGCGGCTGGTGCTGCGGACCGACGGCGAGGTCGTTTCGGAAGTCACGCCGCACATCGGCTATCTGCATCGCTGCGCGGAGAAGATCGGCGAGAACCTCACACCGCGACAGTGGATTCCGTACACCGACCGGATGGATTATCTGGCCGGCATGAACATGAACCTAGGCTGGGCGCTGACCGTCGAAAAGCTGCTCAATTACCAGTTGCCGGAAAAGGCCCGGCATTTGCGCGTGATCATCTCGGAGATGAACCGCATCGCCAGCCATCTGGTCGGCATGGGCGCGTATGGCTTGGACCTCGGCACGTTCAGCCCGTTCTTGTACGCCTTTCGCGAGCGGGAGAAGATTCTCGATCTGTTCGAGGAAGCTTGCGGCGCGCGGCTGACGTACAGCTACCTGACGGTCGGCGGCGCGACGGCCGATCTGCCCCGCGGTTGGGTGCAGAAGTGCGAGGCGTTTCTCGATCAGTTCATGCCGTGCATCGCGGAGTTTCACACGCTGCTGACCGAGAACGCGATCTTCATCAAGCGGACGGCGAACATCGGCGTGCTGTTGCCGGAGATGGCGATCGACTACGGCTGCACCGGCCCCGTGCTGCGGGGCAGCGGCGTCGATCAAGACCTTCGCCGCGACGGCGAGGCGGTTTACACCAGCATGTACGAGGGCTACGCCTTCGAGGTGATCGTCGAAAAGGACGGCCACTATCCAAGCGACCACAAATACCCGCCGGTGCCGCGCGACGCCGTGCTCGGCGATTGCTGGCACCGGTTTTACGTGCGGATGCTGGAAGTGGTCCAGGCGGTCGATTTGGTGCGGCAGGCGATCGACAAATACACCACGGCGACGGGCGATTGGGGCACGCCGGTCAAACTGGCCGAAAAGCTTCCCAAGGGCGAAGTCTATCTCGAAACCGAAGCCCCTCGCGGCCAAATGGGCTTTTATCTGGTCAGCGACGGCACTTCGATCCCCTGGCGAGCCCGTGCCCGCAGCAGTTGCTTCTGCAATCTCTCCGTTTGCCCGGAAATCTGCAAAGGCGTTCTCATCGCCGACGTGCCGGCGATCGTCGGCTCGCTCGACATCGTGATGGGCGAGATCGACCGGTAAGCGTCGATCGGTTCGCGGTTGCGAACCACTGAGAGGTTGTGAATGAATGTAGGGTGCTCTGTGAGCACCACAAAGCGTTGTGCCAAGGTGCTCACAGAGCACCCTACAGGTTGCGGTTGGACTTGTTCATGTTCGATTCTTTCACAACCTCTGAGCAGCAGGCAGGACAAAGTGCATCGCCATGCCTGCCGCCGCGCACACGGCCAGCGTCACCGCCATGCCGCGCTTCCACCAGAACGTCAAGCCACACGCCAGCACCGCGATGGCCAGCGACGCGACGTTGAGCGTGCTCCAATCGGGCACGAACAGCCGCATACCCGCCGCCGAGCGCGTGTTCACGCTGGCGAATAGCGTGTGCAACGAAAACCAGACGGCGAGGTTCAGAATCACGCCGACCACCGCCGCGGTGATCGCCGACAGCGCCGCCGAGAGCAGCCGGCTGCCGCGCAGCCGCTCGATGTACGGCGCGCCGAGAAAGATCCAATAGAAGCACGGCACGAACGTGACCCACGTGGTCACCAGCGAACCGAGCACGCCGGCCAGCAGCGGGTCCAAGCCGCCGGGGTGGCGATACGCGCCCATGAAGCCGACGAACTGCACGACCATGATCAGCGGCCCCGGCGTCGTTTCGGCCATGCCGAGTCCGTCGAGCATTTCGCCGGGCATCAGCCAGCCGTACTTCTCGACCGCCTGTTGAGCGACGTAAGCCAGTGCCGCGTAGGCCCCGCCGAACGTCACCACGGCGGCCTTGCTGAAGAACAGGCCTTCGAGCCAGAACACCGATTCGCGGCCAGCCAGCGCACCGATCGCCAGCAACGGCCCGAACCACAACGTCAGGCAAATCGCGCTGACCGCGGCCGCGCGAGACAGCGACGGCCGCACGTCGGCGCGGGCGTGGTCCGTGGGTGACGCTGCTGCTGTTTCGGTTGATGTCGCCGCATCCCTGCCGCCGCCGCGTACGACGACGAACTTCGCCGGTGCGAAACGCCCACCAGCGAAGCCGATCACGGCCGCCGCGGCGACGAGCGCGGGAAACGGCACATTGAAAAAGAAGATCGCCACGAACGACGCCGCGGCCAGCGACACCATCGCGCCATTCTTGAGCACGCGGCGGCCGATTCGCAGCACCGCTTCGAGTACGATCGCCATCACCGCCGGCTTGAGGCCGAAGAACACCGCCTGCACGACGGCCAGTTCTTGATATCGCGCGTACAGGATGCTCAACACCAAGATCGCCGCGAAGCCGGGCAGCACGAACAACACGCCCGCCATCAACCCGCCAATCGCGCGATGCATCAGCCAGCCGATGTACGTGGCGAGTTGCTGCGCCTCGGGGCCGGGCAGCAACATGCAGTAGTTTAGCGCGTGCAAGAACCGCTCTTCGGAAATCCACTTCTTTTCGTCGACCAGAATGCGGTGCATGACGGCGATCTGCCCCGCCGGTCCGCCGAAGCTCAGCGCCGCCACGCGGCACCAGACGCGCAGCGCCTCGCCGAGCGATACCGCCTGCGGTTCATCATCGACGTTCAACTCGGACGATTCGCTCATTCGACGACGTGCAGTAATGGCTCGCCCCGCAGTCCGCGGAGCAGATTCTCGACCGACAGCTCCGCCATTTTCCGCCGCGTTTCGACCGTCGCGCTTCCCAGGTGCGGCAAGATCGTGATGTTGTCGAGCGCCAGCAGCGGATGATCGCGAGGCAGCGGCTCCGGATCGGTCACGTCGAGCGCGGCCGAAAGAATCGTGCCGCTCGACAGCGCCTCGCACAGCGCCATCATGTCGACCACCGGCCCGCGGGCGATGTTGATCAGCGTCGCGGTCGGCTTCATCCGCGCAAGCGCCTCGCGGCCGATCAGTCCACGCGTTTCGTCGGTGAGCGGAACCGTCAGCATCACATAGTCCGACTCGGCCAGCAGTTCGTCGAACGGCACGAACCTCGCGGCGTAGGCCGTTTCGTGCTCCGGCCGGCGGCGACGATTGTGGTACAATACGGTCATGTCAAACGCACGAGCACGCCGTGCCACCTCGCCGCCGATGCGTCCCATGCCAACGATGCCCAGCGTTGCGCCATGCACTTCGCGGCCCAACATGTAGGCCGGATCGTAACGCGTGAACTGGGGCGAACGTGCGTAGCGGTCTCCTTCGACCACGCGGCGAGCGGCCGAAAGCAGCAACGCGAAACCGAGATCCGCCGTCGCGCCGTCGAGGATGCCGGGCGTGTTACCCACCGGAATTCCCCGCGCCGTCGCGGCCGGCACGTCGATGTGGTCCACGCCGACGCCGTAGTTGCTGATCACCTTCATCGGGCCGAGCCGATCGAGCAGCGCCGCGTCGACCCGCGGATGCCCGAAGGTGTACAGGGCGTCGACGTTCGTGGGAGCGGGCCGCTCGTCCGTCGGCCAGGGCAAGATCTCGACCTTGGCGTCGAGCAATTCCAGCACGTCCGCGGCCAACGGACCATCGGCGACCACCCGCGGCAATGTCGTTTGGCTCATCGTGCAAGTTTCGGCTGCGAGTCGTCGGCGGCAGGGAAGGATTGACGTGCGAGGCAATATTCTGGCGATTCGCGGCCGCCCAGTCCACCGCCGCCGAGTTCGCCGACGGCAAGTCCTTGCGATCGATCCAATCGTAACTTTCGCCCATCAGCCGACAAGCTATACTTCCAAGTTCGCGCCGACAGCAACGCGATGGGTCCAGCTAAGTGCTTATCCCGAAACCGAAGTCTGACCGAAATCTGTAGGAGGCGAATCCTTTCGCCGAAGCACAGTCAACCGACTCTTTCCGCGAAAGGATTCGCCTCCTACAGTTCTGGGATCAGCACTGAATT